>JBDZUM010000063.1:0-4750 GCA_040255215.1 Rhodospirillaceae bacterium | reverse complement strand
CGGTCGGGCGCGCCGATATTGCCGAAGAACACCTCGCCCTCGTGCAGCGCGATGCCCGAACGCAGCGGCCGCCAGCCGGCGATGGCGGCGAGTGCGGCCGGCGGATCGGCGTTGAGCCGTTCGAACCGGGCGACCGCGTCGCGCGCCGCCGCCAGGGCCGCCGCTGCGGCAGCGCGGCCGTCGCCGTCCAGCGGAAAGGCGGCGAGCAGCCCATCGCCAACGAATTTCAGCACTTCGCCGCCCTGCGCCAGCACCGCGCCGGCCATCTCCTCGAAATAGGCATTGAGCAGCCATGTCCGGACCGGCCAGGCGCTCGGACAGGTCGGTGAAGCCGCGCAGGTCGGAGACCCAGATCACCGCGCGGATCGGCTCGCCGCCGCCGCGCCTGATCGACCCGCTGAGCACGCGCCGCGCCGCCAGGCCGCCGAGATAGGCGTCGAGCGCGTTCTGCGCGATGCGCAGCGCGATATGGCGCTCGACATGCAGAGCGAAGAGCGCCAGCACGCGGTCGAGCTGGCTGCGCTGCTCGGCGGTGAAGCCTTCGCGATGGCGCGTCGCGACCGTTGCCGCGTTGTGGTAGGCCGCGCCGCTCAGCGGCAAAGCGACGTACTCGGTGAAGCCGGACTTCGCCAGGTCGGCCACCAGCGGGAAGCGCGCCACGTCGCCCGCATCGTCGGGCCGCGCCCGCACCGTTTCGCCGAACTCGATGACGCGATAGAGCGGATTGCGGCGATAGGATTCGGTCTGCAGCGATTCGGCGGCGACCTTGACCTCGTCGCACAGCCCGTCCTGCAGCAGCCAGTTCCAGGCGAAGCCGATGAGCTGCGGATGCAAGGTGCCGACATGCAGGCTGGCGCGGTCGAGCGGCAGGCCGGCGGCGCGCAGCATCCAGAACAACCGGTCGACCAGCGACAGCATGTCGTTTTCCTGCAGTGCCGGACCGAGCAGCCATGCCTCGATGTCGGCGACGGTGCAGGTTGCCGGCGCTCGCTCGCGGCCGCCGGCAGCGCGCTGCATCAGCGTGACGAAGGGCGGGTAGGCGCGCGGCGCGGGATCGATCGGCGGGGTGACGGCCATGCGATCGCGTCCGCTGGCCGGGTCAGGCCTGCCTGGCGTCGATCAGGGCGCGGCGGATGGCGCGGGTGCGCTCGAACAGCTCGTAGAGCTTGTCGCCCTCGCCCCAGCGAATGGCGCGCTGCAGGGCGGAGATGTCCTCGGAGAAGCGGCCCAGCATTTCCAGCACCGCCTCCCTGTTGTTGAGGAACACGTCGCGCCACATGGTCGGATCGGAAGCGGCGATGCGGGTGAAGTCGCGGAAGCCGCCGGCCGCGAACTTGATGACCTCGGCCTTGATGTGGTCCTCGAGATCGGTCGCGGTGCCGACGATGGTGTAGGCAATCAGATGGGGCAGATGCGAGGTGATGGCCAGGATCTTGTCGTGATGGTCGGCCGGCATCTCCTCCATCTCGCTGCCGCAGCGGCGCCAGAACTCGACCACCTTGTCGACCGCCGCCCGATCGCTGCCGGGAATCGGCGTGACGATGCACCAGCGCCCCTTGAACAGCTCGGCGAAACCCGCGGCGGGACCGGAATGCTCGGTGCCGGCCACCGGATGGGCCGGCACGAAATGCACGCCCTCCGGCACCAGCGGACCGACGTCGCGGATAACGGCCTGCTTGACGGAGCCGACGTCGGAAACGATGGCGCCTTTCTTCAGATGCGGCGCGATCTGCGCCATGGCCTCGGCATTGGCGCCGACCGGCGTGCACAGGATGACGAAATCGGCGTCCTTGACCGCCTCGACCGCATCGGTGCCGACCTGGTCGACGATGCCGAGTGCGCGGGCTTCGTCGGCCGTTTCCTTGCGGCGCGTCGCCGCCGTGATCGTGCCGGCGAGATTATGCTGCCGAGCGGCGCGGGCGATCGACGAACCGATCAGCCCGATGCCGATCAGCGCCAGCTTGCCGAACAAAGGAGACTGCGCGGCGCTCATGCCTTGCCGACGAATTTCGCCAGCGCATCGCGCGCCGCCCGCATCTCGTCCTCCCGGCCGATGGTGATGCGCAGGCAGTCGCCCAACCCATAGCCGCCCATCATGCGCGGAATGATGCCCGCCTTGAGCAAAGCGGCGTTGGCAGCTTCGGCGTCGCGACCCTTCTCGGCCGGGAACTTCACCAGCACGAAATTGCCCACCGACGGATAGACATGCAGCCCAAGCGCAGTGAGTTCCTTCGTGAACCACGGCAGCCAGACGTCGTTGTTGGTGCGCTGCGCGTCGGTATGCGCCACGTCTTCCAAGGCGGCGATGCCGGCGGCCTGGGCGGCCAGATTGACGTTGAAGGGCTGGCGCAGGCGATTGATCGTGTCGGTGATCGTCGCGGAGGCGTACATCCAGCCCAGCCGCAGTCCGCCCAGCCCGTAGATTTTCGAGAAGGTGCGGGTCATCACCACGTTGTCGGCGGCATCGACCAGCTCCAGCCCGGCCGAGTAGTCGTTGCGCGAGACGTACTCGGCATAGGCCGCGTCGATCACCAGCAGCACGTTCTTCGGCAGGCCGTCGTGCAGCTTCTTCAGCTCCTCGCGGGTCAGGTAGCTGCCGGTCGGGTTGTTGGGATTGGCGACGCAGACGATGCGCGTATTCGACGTCACCTTGGCCAGCATGGCGTCGACGTCGCCGCGCAGGTCCTTTTCCGGCGCCGCAACCGGCGTCGCCCCGACGCCCTTGGCGTTGATCGGGTACATCATGAAGCCGTGGGCGCTGTAGAGCAGCTCCTCGCCCGGCCCGAGATAGGCGCGCACCAGCAGGTTCAAAAGCTCGTCGGAGCCGGCGCCGCAGACGATGCGCGCCGGATCCAGCCCGTAATGGCGGCCAATGGCGGCGCGCAGGTCGGTGGAACCGCCTTCGGGATAGCGATGCAGGTCGGAAGCCGCCTTGCGATAGGCCTCCATGGCCTTCGGGCTGGGACCGAGCGCGCCCTCGTTGGACGACAGTTTGGTCGGCTTCTCGAAGCCCGGGATAGAATCCTTGCCGCCGACATAGGGGGCGATGTCGAGAATGCCCGGACGCGGCTTCAGCGTGCTCATCCTTCTCTCTCCGTACGGATCAGCCGGCCAGATCGACCGGCACGGCGTAGGCGCCGACCGGCGTCAGCCGCAGATTGGGCGTCGCCAGGGCCTGCTCGATGGCGCCGAGCCGGGGATCGCCGGCAATGATAAAGGCCGGCAGTTCGACCAGGTAGAGCGTGCCGCCGCCGGCGATGTCGTGGCGGATCGCCGAGGTGAAGCCCGGCAGGCCGACCGCCGCCAGCGCCTGCGAAATGCGCGAGCGGCTGAGATCGGACGGCGAATCTAGGATCAGCAGCGAACGGTCTAATCCCGCTTCCTCGGGCCCGCTGGGTTCGGGCTGCAGCCGCGCCAGCACCAGCGCCGACAGGCCCTCAGTGCGCGGATTGCCGGTGCGGTAGAACGGCGCGCGCGCCACGATGCAGGGCGTCGTCGGCTCGTTGCTGTTGAGCGCCGGCCACCAGGGCTGCGGATCGCCCTCGACCGGCAGCGGCAGCATGCCGACGACGTTGGCATCTTCGGCGATGTCGGCCAGCACGCGCGCCGGCGTGGTGTGACGGCGCATGGGAACCTGAATGCCGAAATGGTCGCGCGCCATGTCCCAGAAGCCGCGCTGGTCTTCGGGCACGCAGACGGCGATCGAGAACGGGCCCTGCAGGCCGGTGACGGCCGAGATCATCTCGCGCCACATGCGCACCAGGGCCGCAAGCGGGAAACTGCCGTCATGGCGCTCGATCAGCCGGCGCAGCACCAGCGCCTCGCGGCCGGGCCGCAGCGCCAGCCGGCCATCGGCGCCCTTGGCGCGACCGATGCGCTCGACGATCGCCGTGCGCTGGCGCACCAGATCGTGCAGCGCATTGTCGATCTCGTCGATCTGGCGGCGAAGTTTTTCGAGTTCGCTGGGCATGGGATTGCTGTGGCTCGGCCCGGTCCGGGCGAAGGGCGATAGTAGTAGGGGCAGAAGGGCGCAAAAGCAAAGAAAACATTGACACCGGGGGGCGTCGGTCCCTAGCTAGCGAACCCTTTGCAAACAAGGCCGAAACGACCGGTTTTCAGTCATGACCGCCGCCCCCGATCCCATGCCGCCAAGCGCGCTGGCGCTGCGCGCCGGCAAGTCCGCCGTGCTGGGCGCGGAACGCCGGCTGCGGCTCGATTGCGGTGCGGAACTGGGCCCCTTCACCGTCGCCTACCAGACCTACGGCACGCTCAACGCCGAGCGCAGCAACGCGGTGCTGATCTGCCATGCGCTGACGCTCGACCAGTTCGTCGCCGACGTGCATCCGGTGACCGGCAAGCCGGGCTGGTGGACCAGCTTGGTGGCGCCGGGCAAGCCGCTCGATCCGGCGAAATATTTCATCATCTGCGCCAACGTCATCGGCGGCTGCATGGGCAGCGTCGGTCCGAGCGAGACCGACCCCGCCACCGGCGCGCCCTATGGGCTGGGCTTTCCGGTCGTCACCATCGCCGACATGGTGCGCGCCCAGGCCATGCTGCTCGACCATCTCGGCATCGAAACCCTGTTCTGCGTGCTGGGCGGGTCGATGGGCGGCATGCAGGTGCTGCAATGGGCCAGCGCCTATCCCGAGCGGGTGTTCTCCGCCATTCCCATCGCCACGGCGGCGCGCCATTCGGCGCAGAACATCGCCTTCCACGAGGTCGGCCGCCAGGCGATCATGGCCGATCCCGA
>JBDZUM010000062.1:0-23123 GCA_040255215.1 Rhodospirillaceae bacterium | reverse complement strand
GCCAGCACCGTAAGCGTCGTGGCGGCGGCGAAGGCGCCGACGGCGTTGTAGTCGTGATAGAGCAGCTCGACATGCAGGGGCAGGGTGTTGGTCTCGCCGCGCACGTTGCCGGAGACGACCGAGACGGCGCCGAATTCGCCCATGACGCGCGCATTGCACAGCACCGCGCCGTAGAGCAGGGCCCATTTGATGTTGGGCAGGGTGACGCGGAAGAACAGCTGCCAGAAGCCGGCGCCGAGACTGACCGCCGCTTCCTCCTCCTCGCTGCCCTGCGCCTGCATCAGCGGGATGACCTCGCGGGCGACGAACGGGCTGGTGACGAACAGCGACACCAGGAAGATCGCCGGCACCGAGAACATCAGCCTGACGTCGTGCTCAGCCAGGAACCGCCCCAGCAATCCGTTGGCGCCGTAGAGCAGGATATAGACCACGCCAGCCACGATGGGCGACACGGAAAACGGCAGCTCGATCAGCGCGATCAGCAGCTTCTTGCCGGGAAAGCGGAACCTGGTCACGGCCCAGGCCGCGACAATGCCGAAACCGATATTGATCGGCACCACCACGATCGCCGTCAGCACGGTCAGCCAGATGGCGTGCAGCGTGTCGGGATGGACGATGTTTTCGGCGTAATAGGCCAGCCCCTTGCTCAGCGCCTCGGCGAAGATCACCGCCAGCGGCGCCACCAGCAGCAGCAGCGCCAGCACCGCGCCCGCGCCGATCAGCACTCGGCGCGCGGTCGGGCTGGACCGCCGGCGCAACGGCGGCAGCGTGTCGTCGGTCGCGGTCATGAACTCTTCTCGCTGTGGCGCAGGCTGCGCGCCTGCAGCCAGTTGGCCGCCACCAGCACCAGCAGGGCGGCGACCAGCACGGTCGAGGCGATAGCCGCCGCCGCCGGGTAGTCGTATTCCTCCAGTCGGATGAAGATCAGCAAGGCGGCGATCTCCGTCTGCTCCGGCAGATTGCCGGCGATGAAGATCACGGCGCCGAACTCGCCCAGCGAGCGCGCGAAGGCCAGGGTGCAGCCGGCGATGAAGGCCGGCAGGATGGTGGGGAAGATGATGCGGGCGAAAATCTGCCAGTCGGTGGCGCCCAGCGAGGCGCCGGCTTCCTCGACCTCCGGCCTGATGTCCTCCAGCACCGGCTGCACCGTCCGTACCACGAAGGGCAGGCTGGTGAAGGCCATGGCGATGGCGATACCGAGCTGGGTGTAGGCGACCTTAATGCCGAGCGCCTGCAACGGCGCGCCGAACCAGCCATTGGGTGCGAACAGCGCCGTCAGCGCGATGCCGGCCACGGCGGTCGGCAGGGCGAAAGGCAGGTCGATCAGCGCATCGAGCAGGCGTTTGCCGGGGAAATCGTAGCGCACCAGGTTCCACGCCAGCAGCAGGCCGATGCCGGCGTTGATCGCCGTCGCCACCAGGGCGGCGGTGATGGTGACGCGGAAAGCGGCCAGCGTGCGCGGCCCGGTGACGATCTCGAGATAGCGCTCAAAGCCCAGCTCGCCGGTCTTCAGCGCCAGCGCCACCAGCGGCAGCAGCACCACCAGCGACAGGTAGAACAACGTCAGGCCCATGGTGGGGCCGAAGCCGGGCAGCACGCGGCGGGCGGTCAGGGCGGTGGCCATGATTGCTTTCCGTCGGGAGGGACGGCCGGCGGAGGCGCTCCGCCGGCCTGTCCGTGTCAGCGCTTGACGAAGACCTGGTCGAGGATGCCGCCCTCGGCGAAATGGTCCTTGGTGGCCTCGTCCCAGCCGCCGAACACGTCCTCGACGGTGAGAAGCTTCACCTCGGGGAACTGGCTGGCGTATTTGGCCTTCACTGCCGGGTGATGCACGCGGTGGAAGTTCTTCGCCACGATCTCCTGCGCTTCCTCGCTGTAGAGGAACTCGAGATAGCCGCGCGCCAGGGCGGTCGAGCCGCGCCGCTCGGCCACCTTGTCGACCAGCGCCACAGGGAATTCGGCCAGCAGACTGGAAGGCGGGATCACCACGTCGAACTTGTCCTCGCCGTATTCGCGACGGATCGAGAACACTTCCGCCTCGAAGGTGATCAGCACGTCGCCGATTTCGCGCTCCACGAAGGTCGTGGTCGAGCCGCGCCCGCCAGTGTCGAACACCGCGACGTTGCCCAGCATCTTCTTCGCATAGGCCTTGGCCTTGTCGTGGTCGCCACCGTTCTTGGCCAGCGCGTCGGCATAGCCGGCGAGGTAGGTGTAGCGCGCATTGCCCGAGGTCTTCGGGTTGGGGAACACCAGCTTGATGCCATCCTGCGCCAGGTCGGGCCAGTCCTTGACCTTCTTCGGATTGCCCTTGCGCACCAGGAACGCCGGCAGTGAGTACCAGGGCGAGGCGTTGTTGGGCAGCTTGCTCTGCCAGTCGTCGGCAACAAAGCCGCCGCGCTTGGCCAGCATGTCGATGTCGGTGACCTGGTTGAAGGTCACGACGTCGGCCTGCAGGCCTTCCATGATGGCGCGCGCCTGGCGCGAGGTGCCGGCATGCGACTGCTTCACCGTCACCTCCTGGCCGGTCTTCTTCTTCCAGTGCTCGAGGAAGACCGGGTTGATGGCGGCGAACAGCTCGCGGGCGATGTCGTAGGAGACGTTGAGGATCTCGCTCGGGCCCTGCTGCGCGTGCGCGCCGGCCGGCAGCGTCAGCAAGGCGGCGCTGCCGGCGATTGTGGCGAGAAACTGTCTGCGGAACATGGATCGTACTTCCTTTGCGGAAACGTGGTGGGAGATCAGGCCGCCTTCCGGGCGGTGGCGGCGTCGAGCGCCTGCTTGAGATCGGCCAGGATGTCGTCGATATGCTCGATGCCGATCGACAGGCGGACGTAGCCGTCGCTCACGCCCGAGGCCTTCTGTTCCTCCGGCGTCAGCTGCGAATGGGTGGTGGTCGCCGGATGGATGGCCAGGCTGCGCGCGTCGCCGATATTGGCGACGTGGTAGAAGAGCTGCAGCGCGTCGATGAATTTGCGGCCCGCCTCGCGGCCGTCCTTCAGCTCGAAGCCGAGCAGGCCGCCATAGCCGCCTTTCAGGTAGCGATCGGCGCGGGCTTTGGCCTCGCCCTTCTGTGCGCCCGGAAAGATGACGTTGGTGACGGCCGGATGCTTGCCGAGGAAGTCGGCGACGGCGGCGGCATTGCGCGAATGCTCGCGGATGCGCAGCGGCAGCGTCTCCAGACCTTGCAGGATCTGGAAGGCGTTGAACGGCGACAATGCGGCGCCGACGTCGCGCAGCAGGGTGACGCGGGCCTTGATGATGTAGGCCACCGGGCCGATCGGCTTGACCGCCTCGGTCCAGACGGCGCCGTGATAGGACGGATCGGGCGAATTCAGCAGCGGCTGCTGCTTGGCATGCGCCGCCCAGTCGAAATTGCCGCCGTCGATGATGACGCCGCCGATCGACGTGCCGTGGCCGCCGATGTATTTCGTGGTCGAGTAGACCACCACCGCCGCGCCGTGATCGAAGGGCCGCGCCAGGATGGGGGCGGCGGTGTTGTCGACGATCAGCGGGATGCCCAGTTCGCGGCCGATCTTCGCCACCTCGCCGATCGGAAACACCGTCAGCTTGGGATTGGGCAGGGTCTCTGCGTAGTAGGCGCGGGTGCGGTCGTCCGAGGCCTTGCGGAAATTCTCCGGATCGGCCGGATCGACGAAGCGGACCTCGATGCCCTGCTGCTTCAGCGTGTTGGCGAAGAGATTCCACGTGCCGCCGTAGAGATCGGTCGAGCTGACGACGTTGTCGCCGGCCTGCGCGAGGTTCTGGATCGCCAGCGTCGAGGCCGCCTGGCCGGAGGCGACGCCCAGCGCGGCGACGCCGCCCTCGAGGGCGGCCAGCCGCTTTTCCAGCACGTCCGTCGTCGGGTTCATGATGCGGGTGTAGATGTTGCCGAATTCCTTCAGCGCGAAGAGATTGCCGGCATGCTCGGTGTTGTGGAACTGGTAGGACGTCGTCTGGTAGATCGGCACGGCAACGGCGCCGGTCGCCGGATCGGCGCGCCAGCCGGCATGCAGCACGGTCGTCTCGGGGTTCTTGAAGTCGCTCATCGTTTCGCTCCGTCTTTCGGTTTGCCTAGAGGCTGGAAGAGAGCAGGGAGGCCTGCTCGGGATTGAGGTCGAACTGGCCGGCGTCGCGCGCGAACAGCCGCGCGCGGCGGAAATGCGGACGCACGCGCTGGCCGATCTCGAGATCGAGGTCGGCGAAGTCCTCGCGCGGAATGTCGGCTTCGAGCAGAAGCGCGCGATCGTCGAACAGGATCTCGACGCGAACGAACGGGCCGGCGACGCCGATGAAGCGCACCACCGCCGGACCCGCCGGATCGGCGCGCAGGCGCAGATCGTGCGGCCGGACGTAGAGAGCCGCGTCGCCCTCGAGGCCGGCGTCGTTCTCCAGCGCGTCGACCTCGATCGCGGGATGGACGATGCGGCCGTTCTCGATGCGGCCGGGGATCTCGTTGACGTTGCCGAGAAAGCGATAGACGAAGGGGTTGTCGGGCCGGCCATAGACTTCCGCCGGCGAGCCGACCTGCTCGATGCGGCCCTGGCCCATCACCACCACCCGGTCGGCCAGCTCCAGCGCCTCTTCCTGGTCGTGCGTGACGAAGACGGTCGTGGTGCCGAGCTGGTCGTGCAGCCGGCGCAGCCAGCGTCGCAGGTCCTTGCGCACCTTGGCGTCGAGCGCGCCGAACGGTTCGTCGAGCAGCAGCACCCTGGGATCGATCGCCAGCGCCCGCGCCAGCGCCACGCGCTGCCGCTGGCCGCCCGAGAGCTGCGCGGGATAGCGCTGCGCCAGACCGCCCAGTTGCACCAGCTCCAGCAGTTCGTTGACCCGGGCGGCGATGGCCGCCTCGTCGGGCCGCTGCCGGCGTGGGCGGACGCGCAGCCCGAAGGCGACGTTCTCGAACACGCTCATGTGGCGGAACAGCGCGTAGTGCTGGAACACGAAGCCGATCTGCCGCTCGCGCACCGAATGCCGGACCGTGCTGGCGCCGTCGAGCCGCACGTCACCGCTGTCGGGCCATTCCAGCCCGGCGATGATTCGCAGCAGCGTCGTCTTGCCCGAGCCTGACGGGCCCAGCAGCGCGATCAGTTCGCCCGAGCCGATGCGCAGGTCGATGCCGTCGAGCGCGGTGAAGCCGCCGAAGCGCTTGGTGATGCTGATCAGATCGATGCTCATGGTCCGTGGTCCGTTCGCGGGCGATCGGCGATCCGGCTCGCGGCCGGACGCAGATCGCAGGAACTTGCGTGAATAATTGCTTCTAGTGAGCGCGCACCGGCCGGGCGAGATGGATGCCGCATTCGCTCTTGTCGATCCCGCGCCAGCGTCCGGCGCGCGCATCCTCGCCCGGCCTGACCGGCGACGAGCAGGGCATGCAGCCCACCGAGCGATAGCCTTCGGCCTCCAGCGGATGGCGCGGCAGGTCGTAGGCGGCGAAATACGCCTCGGTCTCGCGCGCCGACCAGCGCGCCAGCGGATTGACCTTGATGCGCCCGTCCGCCTCCTCGACCACCGGGATCGCCCCGCGCAGCCCGCCCTGGAAACGCTTGCGGCCGTTGATCCAGGCCGAGAAGCCGGCAAGCGCCCGCTCCAGCGGCTCGACCTTGCGCAGCGCGCAGCAGGCGTCGGGATCGCGCGCGAACAGCAAGCCGTCGGGATCGCGGCGCGCCACCTCGAGCGGATCGGGTTCGACGCTGCGCACATCCGTGAAGCCCAGCCGGTCGACCAGCGCCTCGCGATAGCGCAGCGTCTCGCCGAACAGCTTGCCGGTATCGACGAAGATCACCGGCACGCGCCGGTCGATCTGGGCCACCAGATGCAGCAGCACCGCCGCCTCCGCGCCGAACGACGACACCAGTGCGATGCTGCCGCGGAAGAAGCCGTTGATGGCGTCGTCCAGCAGCAGCCGCGTGCTCATCTCCTCCGCGTCCTCGGAGAAGCTGGCCCATGCCGCCTCGGCCTGAATGGGAAGCGAAATCCCCATCGCCGTCTATCCCGCCGTGCCCGACCAGGTGGCTTCCGCGCGCTGCTCGAACAGCCGCCGCTGGCGCTGCTCGAACACCGTGGCGCGGCCATCCCCGGCCGGTTGGTAGAAGGCGTCGAACGCGCCCAGCGCCTTGCGCCAGGCCAGCTCGGCATCGGGCCGCGCCATGTCGAACGCGTCGATGCCGCAACGCTGCATGAAGGCGAGCTGATCGAGCAGCACGTTGCCGGCGGCGCGCAGCTCGCCGGCGTAGCCCAGCTCCTCGCGCAGGATGCGGGCCTGCGAATAGGCGCGCCCGTCGGTGTATTTCGGGAACTCCAGCACGATCAGGCCCAGCCGGCCGACATGGTCGGCCAGCGCGCGCGCGTCGTCGGTGTTGCGCAGTCGTACGCCAAGGGCGCCGTCGCGGCCGGCCAGCCGGTCCGGTTCGGCCTTGAAGCGGGCGAGGCTGACGACGATGGCGCCGTCGCTCGGCAGCGGCGCGTCGTCGCCGATCTCCTGCCAGGCGTCGCCGACGATGCGTCCGTTCTTAAGCAGCGGCATAGAGGCGCTCCTTGAAAGGGGTGGTGCCGAGACGACGCACGGTGTCGAGGAAGCGCTCCTCGCCCTGGCGCGCGTCGAGATAGGTGCGGACGATGTTGTCGATGGCGCCGACCACGTCGGCGCTCGACACCGCCGGACCGACGATGGTGCCGATCGAGGCGTCGCTCTCGACGCTGCCGCCGAGCGTGATCTGGTAGAATTCCTCGCCGTGCTTGTCGACGCCGAGAATGCCGATATGGCCGACATGGTGATGGCCGCAGGCGTTGATGCAGCCCGACACCTTGATCTGCAGATCGCCGATTTCGTGGCCGAGATCGGCGTCGGCGAAATGCCGGCTGATGCGCTGCGCCACCGGAATCGAGCGGGCATTGGCCAGCGCGCAGAAATCGAGGCCGGGGCAGGCAATGATGTCGCCGATCTGCCCGATATTGTCGGCCGCCAGTCCGATCTCCTGCAGCCGGCGGAACACCGACGGCAGGTCGACGAGCTTCACGTGCGGCAGCACCAGGTTCTGCGCATGGCTGACCCTGATCTCGCCCAGGCTGTGGGCGTCGGCGAGATCGGCCAGAGCGTCCATCTGCGCCGCGCTGGCGTCGCCCGGCGGTTCGCCTTCGGGCTTCAGCGAGACGTTGACGATGGCGTAGCCCGGCTCGCGATGTGGCACGACATTGGCCTGCATCCAGCGGCCGAACGCCTTGTCGCGGAACTTCAACGCCGCCACCTCGGCCGAGTCCGCCGGCTGCCCGGCATAGACCGGCCGTGCGAAGCGCGATTCGATGTCGGCCACCACGGCCGGTTCCAGCCGCAGCCGGCCGTCGCGCAGGTTTTCCCACTCGGCCTCGACGCGCCGGCGCATCTCGTCGGCACCGATCTCGTGCACCAGGATCTTGATGCGCGCCTTGTAGAGATTGTCGCGGCGGCCGGCCAGATTATAGACCCGCATCACCGCCTCGAGATAGGACAGCAGATCCTGCTTGGGCAGGAACTCGGCGATGGTCTTGCCGATCATCGGCGTGCGGCCCAATCCGCCGCCGACGATGACCTCGAAGCCGACCTCGCCCGCCGCGTTGCGATGCATGCGCAGGCCGATATCGTGCACGCGCACGGCGGCGCGGTCGTTGGGCGAGCCGGTGATGGCGATCTTGAACTTGCGCGGCAGGAAGGTGAATTCCGGGTGCAGCGAGGACCACTGGCGCACGATCTCGCACCAGATGCGCGGATCCTCGATCTCGTCCGGCGCCACACCGGCCCACTGGTCGGCGGTGACGTTGCGGATGCAGTTGCCCGAGGTCTGCACCGCATGCATCTGCACCCTGGCGAGATCGGCCAGTGCGTCGGGCGCCTCCTCCAGCCGGATCCAGTTGAACTGGATGTTCTGGCGCGTGGTGAAATGGCCATAGCCGCGGTCGTAGCGGCGCGCCACATGCGCCAGTGCGCGCATCTGCGCGGCGGACAGCGTGCCGTAGGGGATGGCGACGCGCAGCATGTAGGCGTGCAGCTGCAGATAGAGCCCGTTATGCAGGCGCAGCGGCTTGAACTCGTCCTCGCTCAGCTCGCCGGCCAGCCGCCGTCGCACCTGGTCGCGGAACTGCGTCACGCGGCGATCGACGAATTCCTGATCGAAGTGATCGTACTTGTACATCGGCCGCGTCCTACAAATAGGGCAGGGCTTCGACCCCGACCATCGGCGTGGTCGGCCCGAAAGCGCGGATGCGCTCGCGCAGGCTGAGCGGGAGCAGCCCGTCCTCGCCCGGCTCGACATCGATCAGGTAGGGCCCGACCACGACGGCATTGGTCGCATCGCGCTCGGCCTCGGCCAGCAGCCGCGCGGCCTCGGCCTCGCCCTGGGCGGTCTCGGCATCCTCGATGCGGCTCGACCAGCCGCCGGTGACGGTGCGGAACACCACGGCCCCGTCGCGCAGGCGATTGGCGGTGGCGGCGCGCAGGGCGCTGGAAGCGGGACGGGCCATCACACGGCCTCCTTGAGCAGAGCGTTGAATTCAGGCGACTGGCTCTTCGCCAGGGCGGCGACCTTGCCGATGATCAGCAGGGCAGGACCGCCGCCCTGATGCCGGTCGGCCAGCGTCTTGAGGTCCGACAGCGCGCCGGTGCTGATCTTCTGGTCGGGCCGGGTGCCGCGCTCGACGATGGCGACCGGCGTCGCGCGGTCGAGACCGGCGACCAGCAGCTTGGCCGCCAGTTTTCCAGCGGCGCTGAGGCCCATATAGACCACCAGCGTCTGGTCGGGGCGGGCCAGCACGCGCCAGTCGGTCGCCAGTTCGCCGTCGCGGGTGTGGCCGGTCAGGAAGGTGACGGAAGAGGCATGGTCGCGATGGGTCAGCGGAATGCCGGCCGAGGCCGCGCAGCCCAGCGCCGCGGTGATGCCCGGCACGACCATCGCCTCGATGCCGTGGCGGCGGACGTATTCGAGTTCCTCGCCGCCGCGGCCGAACACGAAGGGATCGCCGCCCTTCAGCCGCAGCACGCGCTTGCCGGCCCTGGCATGCGCGACCAGCAGCGCGTTGATCTCGTCCTGGCTCTTGCTGTGGTTGGCCTTGATCTTGCCGACATAGACGCGTTCGGCGTCGCGCCGCACGTAGTCGAGGATCTCCGGTCCCACCAGCTCGTCGTAGAGCACGATATCGGCCTGCTGCATCAGCCGCAGGGCGCGGAAGGTCAGCAGATCGGGATCGCCCGGACCGGCGCCTACTATATAGACGGCGCCCGCGTGGGCTTCGGCCCGGGCTTCGGCCGGTGCGCCGCCATCGAGCAGCGCCTGCAGCCGACGCCGCGCGCCGCTCTCGTCGCCGGCCAGCGCCGCTTCGCCGACCGGCCCTTCCAGCACGGTCTCCCAGAAGCGGCGGCGCTCGGTGGCGCCGGCAATGGCCGCCTTGGCGCGGTCGCGGAATTCGGCCGCCAGCCTGGCGAGCGCGCCCAGCCGCGCCGGCAGCGCCGCCTCGATGCGTCCGCGCAAGGAGCGCGCCAGCACCGGCGACGCGCCGCCGGTCGAAATGCCGATGGTGACCGGCCCGCGCTCGACGATCGCCGGCATGATGAAGTCGCACAGTTCCGGCCGGTCGACGACGTTGACCGGCACGCCGGCGGCGCGTGCCAGCTCAGTCGCGACGGCGTCTTCGGCGGCATCGCCGGTGGCGACGAACGCCAGGGCGGCGCCGGCGAAATTCGCTTGCCGTACCGAATGCGCCTGCCAGCGCACCGCGCCTTCGAGCACAAGTTCGGCCAGCGCCGGTTCCAGCGTGCGGGCGAACAGCGCGACGCGGGAACCGGCCTGCAGCAGCAGCCGGATGCGCTGCAATGCCATGGCCGAACCGCCGATCACCGCGACGGTGCGGTCCTGCAGCGTAAAGAAGGTCGGAAAATGCTTCATCTTGGCTTCCCGGACGACGGGCGCAGGTGCAGCCACGTCGCGTATTTGCGATTTCGAGGAGTTCCCGCGGCAGGCGGGGAGGAGCGGCTGGTCGGGGCCGCTCAGCGACTACAGGGGCAACAGCGCGGTTGGCCGGGTCTGCGGTCGGAAATTCGCTGTTTCATGGTCCACTCCGTTCGGTCTGGGCCCACGAAGGCGGCTTCGTGGCGCTTTAGCGTTTGATGGCGCGGCGCAAGCTGCTCAGGTCAAATTCCCGCGCGCAGTTCGGGGTGCGAGCCCGCGGCGCTCCATCGGCGCCGCTTGCAAACCATTTTTTACAGATTCAGACTGAGGTCAATTCTAATTTTACTAATTTTACAGATATAAAAATCTTATTAATCAGTACTTGAATGTGAAATATAGGCGAGGCCAGGGCGCGCTGCCACAAGCCGGAGCGGGCGAAAATTTCCGAACACTGTTCACGAAACTGCACCGACGCCCCGACAATGGCCGGTTTTGCCTATCGATCGATCCGGTTTTCCGATCCGCCGCCCGCCTATCGCAATATCTGCCTCGCGCTGCGGAATACGGGCGATTCTGGGGGCGGTGCGCTATTGCCATTGCCGCCGATTGCACTCATCATCCGGCCAACAAAAACAAAAATACGATGGTGTTAGCGGCATTCGCTGAACGCTGTTTGCTGTAGGGAGGTAGGGTTTGCGTTTCATCGTGCATGCGTTGTTGCCTGTGCTTCGGGCGACGCAGGGATTCGCGCGCCGCATCCGGCGCGCCCGTCGCGTTACAGGAGCCGCAGCATGAGTGCGACCGCCTCCGCATCGGCCGGTATTGCGCCCGGCGACCTCCAGCTTTCGGTTCGTGGCGTCTCCAAGCGCTTCGGCGGCGTGCGCGCGGTCGAGGCGATCGACCTCGACGTGCACAAAGGCCAGATCCTGTCCGTCATCGGCCCCAACGGCGCCGGCAAGACCTCGCTGCTCAACATGATCAGCGGCTTCTACCAGCCCGACACCGGCACGGTGACCCTGGAAGGCCGCGACATCACCAGCAGCCGCCCCAGCCAGATCGCCGAGCGCGGCATCGCCCGCACCTTCCAGAACATCGCGCTGTTCCGCGGCATGACGGTGCTCGACAACCTGATGCTGGGCCGCCACGTCCATATGAAGGCGGGCGTGCTGTCGTCCTTCATCTACTGGGGGCTGGCGCAGAAAGAGGAAATCCGCAACCGCGAGCGGGTCGAGGAGATCATCGACTTCCTCAAATTGCAGGATCTGCGCAAGCAGCCGACCGGCGCGCTGGCCTACGGCCTGCAGAAGCGCGTCGAGCTGGGCCGCGCCCTGGCGCTCGATCCCAAGGTGCTGCTGCTCGACGAACCGATGGGCGGCATGAACCAGGACGAGAAGGAGGACATGGCGCGCTACATCCTCGACGTCAACGAGGAGTGGGGCGTCACCGTCGTTCTGATCGAGCACGACATGGGCGTGGTCATGGACATCTCCGACTACGTCGTGGTGCTCGAGCAGGGCTCGCGCATCGCCGGCGGCACGCCCGACGAAGTTCAGCGCAATCCCGAGGTCATCCGCGCCTATCTCGGCACCAGCAAGGGTGGAGGAACCGTCTGATGGCTGACACCGCATCCGGCAAGCGCCTTTCCGAACAGTTCACCCTGCCGCAGCTTCTCGCCCGCAACGTCGCCGGCCATCCCGACGCGCCCGCCATGCGCGAGAAGGACCGCGGCATCTGGATCACCCATAGCTGGGCCGAATACGACCGCCACGTCAGCGACTTCGCCAACGGCCTGGCGGCGCTGGGCTTCCGCCGCGGCGACAAGACCACGGTGGTGGGCGACAACCGCCCGCGTCTCTACTGGGCGCAGATCGCCGCCCAGTCGCTGGGCGGCATCGCCGTGCCGGTGTTCCAGGATTCGATCGCTTCCGAACTGGTCTACGTGCTCAACCATGCCGAGGTGGCGGTGATCGTCGCCGAGGACCAGGAGCAGGTCGACAAGGTGCTGTCGCTGCGCGACCAGCTGCCGTCGCTGCGCCTGGTCGTGTACGACGATCCGCGCGGCATGAGCGACTACGAAAGCGACATTCTGAAGTCGTTCGAGGAAGTCGAGAGGCTGGGACGCGAATACGCCGCCGCCCATCCCAGCTTCCTCAAGGACGAGATCGCCAAGGGCAAGTCGACCGACGTGGCGCTGTTCGCCTATACGTCGGGCACCACCGGCAAGCCCAAGGGCGCGATGCTGACGCATGCCAACCTGATCGGCTCGGCCGAGGGCTTCATCGAGGTCGAGGAGCTGCATCGCGGCGACGAGTGGCTGTCCTATCTGCCGATGGCCTGGGTCGGCGACGCCATCTTCTCGCTGGTGCTGTCGACCGTCGTCGGCATCACCTGCAACTGCCCGGAGAGCCCTGAAACCGTGCAGCGCGACCTGCGCGAGCTGGGCCCGCAGATCATGCTGGCGCCGCCGCGCATCTGGGAAAACATGCTGACGACGATCAACGTCAAGGCGGCCGACGCCTCGCCGCTGAAGCGCCGCGTGTTCGAGTATTTCCGTCGCCTCGCCGAAGAGGTCGAGCTGGAGCGCAGCGAGGGCCGCGCGGTGCCGGGCGGCAAGCGCTTCATGCACTGGCTCGGCGAGTGGCTGGTCTACGGGCCGGTGCGCGATCAGCTCGGCCTGCGCCGCCTGCGCTGGGCCTATACCGGCGGCGCGCCGCTGGGCGCCGACACGTTCCGCATGTTCCGCGGCTTCGGCATCAATCTGAAGCAGGTCTACGGCTCGACCGAAACTTCGGCGCTGGTCGCCGTGCAGAAGGACGACGAGGCGGACCCCAACACGGTCGGCCGGCCCTGCCATGGCATCGAGATCAAGATTGCCGAGAACGGCGAGCTGCTGATCAAGAGCCGCGGCATCTTCGCCGGCTACTACAAGCAGGAAGACGCCACGCGCGACGCCATCGATCCCGAGGGCTGGTTCCATACCGGCGATGCGGGCTTCGTCGACCCGCGCGGCCATCTCGTGATCATCGACCGCGCCAAGGACGTCGGCAAAATGGCCGACGGCACGCCCTTCGCGCCGCAGTTCATCGAGAACAAGCTGAAGTTCAGCCCGTTCATCCGCGAGGCGATCTGCTTCGGCAACCAGCGGCCCTACGTCACCGCCATGATCGCCATCGATCTGACGACGGCCGGCCACTGGGCCGAGAAGCGCGGCCTGGCCTACACCTCCTACGTCGATCTCAGCCTCAAGCCCGAGATGGCCAAGCTCATTCTCGGCGAGATCGAGAAGTGCAACGCCGGCCTGCCCGCCGAGACGCGCATCAAGCGCTTTCTGCTGCTGACCAAGGATTTCGACGCCGACGACGCGGAGATCACGCGCACCCGCAAGCTGCGCCGCTCGTTCATCGCCGAGAAATACGCGCCGGTGATCGAGGCGTTCTACGGCGGCGCCACCGGCGCCGAGCTGGTCAGCGAAGTCACCTACGAGGACGGCCGCAAGGCGACCGTGCGCTCGGACGTGGTGATCCACGACATCGGCGGCGCCGCCGCCACCCGTAAGGCCGCCTGAGGAGCCGCGACGTCATGGATTTCGATTTCACCTTCTTCACGCTGCTGATCTCCAACGGCGTGCTGATCGGCCTGATGTATTCGCTGATCGCCCTGGGGTTCGTGCTGGTTTACAAGGCGACCGACGCCATCAACTTCGCCCAGGGCGAGTTCGTGATGATGGCCGGCTATCTCGCCGTGCTGGGCGCCTTCGGCGAGAATTTCTGGCTCGGCCTGATCGCCTCGATCGCCGGCATGATGGCGTTCGGCTTCGTGCTCGAGCGCGGCATGCTGCGGCCGCTGATCGGCCGTCCGGTGGTCGCCGTCATCATGGCGACGATCGGCCTCGCCGCCGTGCTGCGCGGCATCTGGCCGATGTTCGTCGGCGTCGACACCTTCGCCATTACCCTGCCGATCAGCGACGAGCCGGTCATCATCGGCGACCTGTTCCTGCAGCCGGTGCAGCTGTTCGGCGCCGGCGTGGCGCTGGTCTTCCTCGCCGGCTTCACCTGGTTCTTCCTCAAGAGCCGCATGGGTGTCGCCATGCGCGCGGTGGCCGACAACCAGCAGGTCGCCATGGCCATGGGCATCAACGTCGAGCGCTACTTCGCGCTGGCTTGGGCGATGGCCGGTCTGGTGGCGGCGCTGGGCGGCGTGGTGTGGAGCTCGATGCTGGGCGTCGACACGCATCTGGCGGTGATCGGCCTCAAGGTGTTCCCGGTGGTCATCCTGGGCGGCCTCGATTCGATCGCCGGCGCCATCGTCGGCGGCATCATCATCGGCGTGGTGGAGAGCGTGGCCGCGGGCTACCTCGACCCCTATGTCGGCGGCGGCACCAAGGACTTTGCGCCTTACGTGCTGATGATCCTGGTGCTGATGTTCCGGCCCTACGGAATCTTCGGCAAGCGCAAGATCGAGCGCGTGTAGTCGGACTGAAGAGCAATCGGCGGAGATCGGTAAGACGTCATGTTCCATCGCGAGTCAGGGGTCTTCAAGACCAGCTACAAGGCCGACATGGCCCTCTATCCGCTGCCGATCGCCAAATGGACGGTGGCTATCATCGCCGCGCTGTTCGTCGTCGTGGCGCCGATCATGCTCGACGACTACTACCTGTCGATCATCAACCTGATCCTGATCGCCTGCGTCGGCGCCATCGGGCTCAACATTCTGGTCGGCTACACCGGCCAGATCTCGATCGGCCATGCCGCCTTCATGTCGGTCGGCGCCTATACCGCCGCCAACCTGGCGGTGCGCCTCGATCTGCCGTTCTGGATCACCCTGCCGGCGGGCGGGCTGATGGCGGCGCTGATCGGCGCCATGGTCGGCATCCCCTCGCTGCGCATCAAGGGCCTGTACCTGGCGATCGCCACGCTGGCCGGCCAGCTGATCATCGAGTGGACCATCAACCACGTCCCGGCCATCTCCGGCGGCACCCAGGCCTCGATCGAGGTGCCGAAGCCGACCATCTTCGGCTGGGAACTGGCCAGCCAGGGCGAGCTCTACGGCTTCCTGCTGTTCTTCACCATCATCGCCATCGTCGGCGCGCTCAATCTGGTGCGCTCGCGCATCGGCCGCGCCTTCGTCGCCATCCGCGACCAGGACATCGCCGCCGAAATCATTGGCATCAGCATCTTCCGCTACAAGCTGCTGGCCTTCGCGATCTCGTCCTTCTACGCCGGCGTCACCGGCGTGCTCTACACCTACTATCTGGGCATCGCCAACTACGAGCAGTTCACCCTGGTGACCTCGATCGACTATCTGGCGATGATCATCATCGGCGGTCTGGGTTCGGTCCTGGGCTCGATCTTCGGCGCGGTGTTCATCACCCTGCTGCCGCTGATCCTGCGCAACATCATGGAGACCTTCGGCGGCATCTTCCTGTCGCCGACCGAGCTCGCCGAAATCGTGCCCTATCTGCGTCTCACCGTGTTCGGCCTGCTGATCATCTTCTTCCTGGTGGTCGAGCCGGAAGGGCTGAACCGGCTGTGGCGCAACATCCGCAACTATTTCCGGGTCTGGCCTTTCTCCTACTAGGGGGATGTCCGGCCCGTCGGTCGATTGGTTAAGTAGTCCGCGTCCCGCGGCAAGCGTCCATCAGAAGACGCGTGGTCCAGTTTGGTAGTAGGAGAGGAAGCATCATGAAGTCTGCGTGGTTGAAAGTAGGCGTCGGGGCGGTCTTCGCCGCCGCGACGATGGCCGGGGCGAGCCTCGCTTCGGCGCAGAACAAGGAGATCGTCTTGGGTTTCCAGACCGACCGCACCGGTGTCACCGCCAATATCGGCGTGCCCGTCGGCTCGGGCTACAACGACTACGTCGCCCTGGTGAATTCCAAGGGTGGCGTCGAGGGCTTCAAGCTCAAGGTCGTTGAAATCGACATGGAATACAAGGTGCCGCCGGCGGTCGAAGGATACGAGCGCCAGAAGAAGGAAGGCGCCGTGCTGGTCGGCCTGTTCGCCACGCCGGCGGTGCAGGCGCTGACTGCGCGCATGGCCGAGGACAAGATGCCGGGCACTTCGCCGGGCTTCGGTTCCGCCGTTTCGCGCGACGGGCAGAAATATCCTTACCTGTTCCCGATGGCCGCGTCCTACTGGTCGCAGATGGCGGGCGCCCTGCAGTTCGCCAAGACGCAGCTGGGCGGCAATCTCAAAGGCAAGAAGATCGCCTATCTGATGTACGACAACCCGGCCGGCAAGGAGCCGCTGCCGGTGCTGGAAGCGGTGGCCAAGCAGGAAGGCTTCGAGTTCCGCGTCTTCGCCGTGCCGCCGCCGGGCGTGGAGATGGGCGCGCAGGTGCTGGACATCACTCAGCGTTATCGTCCCGATTTCGTCGTCACCCATCTCTTCGGTCGCGCCCCATCGGTGTCGATGAAGGAACTGAAGCGCAACGGCTACCCGCTGCGCAAAGTGGTGGCGATGGCATGGGGTGGCGCCGAGGCCGACATCGAAGCTGCCGGCGGCTACGCCGCAGCCGAAGGCTACAACACCATCCAGTTCGCGGGCGCCGGCACCGATTTCCCGGTGATCCGCGAGATCCTCAACATGTACTCCTCGCAGGGCAAGGAACCGCCGAAGGATCTGCGGTCCTCGGTGATGTACAACCGCGGCGTTCTCACCGCGGCCATCCACATCGAAGGCGTGCGCAATGCCATCAAGGCCAATGGCGGCAAGGCGCCGACTTCCGAACAGGTCAAGGCTGGCTTCGAGCAGATCAGCGGCTTCTCGCTCGGCGGGCTCGTTCCGCCGCTGAAGATCACGCCGCAGGACCATGAAGGCGGCGGCTGGGTGAAGATCTACCAGGTCAAGGGCGGCACGCTGGCGCCGGTCGGCGACTGGTTCCAGGGCTTCCCCGCCGTGCTCGAGAAGGTGCTTGCCGCCGAAGCCGCCAAGGGCTGAGGCGTTGAAATCCGGCGCCGGGGCCTTCGGGTCCCGGCGCCGCCACTGCGATCCGCCGCGCCGGAATGGTCCGGAACGGCAAGAAGCCGGGTAACGCCATGCTGTCGCTCAACAACATCGAAGTCGTCTACGACAACGTCATTCTGGTGCTCAAGGGCGTCTCGATCACGGTCGAGGCGGGCAAGATCACCACGCTGCTGGGCGCCAACGGCGCCGGCAAGACGACGACCCTGAAGGCGGTTTCCGGCGTGCTGCGCACCGAGCGCGGCGAGGTCACCAAGGGCAGCATCGAATTCGACGGCAAGCGCATCGACGGCATGCGCCCGTTCGAGATCACCAAGATCGGCCTGGTCCAGGTGTTCGAGGGCCGCCGCGTGTTCGAGCATCTGACCACCGAGGAGAACCTGATCGCCGGCGGCCACGTGCTGAGCCAGGCGAGCAAGGTCCGCGACGGCATCGAACGCGTCTACAGCTATTTCCCGCGCCTCAAGGAACGGCGCACGCAGCAATCGGGCTATCTGTCGGGCGGCGAGCAGCAGATGCTGGCGATCGGCCGCGCGCTGATGTCCAACCCGCGCATCATCCTGCTCGACGAGCCGTCGCTCGGCCTGGCGCCGATGCTGACCGAGGAAATCTTCGGCATCGTCAAGCAGCTGCGCGACCGCGAGAAGCTGACCGTGCTGCTGGTCGAGCAGAACGCCACTCTGGCGCTGGAAGTCGCCGACCACGGCTACGTCATGGAAAGCGGCCGCATCGTGCTCGAGGGCAGCGCCGACCAGCTGCGCGAGAATTCCGACATCAAGGAGTTCTATCTCGGCCTCAACGAGGTCGGCACGCGCAAGTCGTATCGCGACGTCAAGCACTACAAGCGCCGCAAGCGCTGGCTTTAGAGCAAATCATGTTTTGACGGAATCGTTCGCGATCCCGTCAAAACATGTGAATTTGCTCTAAGTATCTAGGATTAGAGCGGGTTGATCCGCTCTGATTGGCCCGGCGGGCCGCCGCGAGCGGTTCGCAACGGGCTTGCCTGCCCCCGGCGGGGGCGGCACAATTCGCCGCTACGGGCGTCGCGCCCTGCAGCGGCTTCGCATCGGCGGACGTCGCGTGGAGCGGCGCCGCGACGACGGGCGCAACGTTCCGTCGCGTAGCCTTCCGGCGCAGTCGCGCCGGCGTTTGGTCCAGCGTTCAGTACCGTTTTCAGTTCAGTTCAGTTCCGCGTTGAGGGCCGGTTGCGGCCGCGCGTTGCGGCTGATGTGACCACGACTGCCTTGAGCGGTCGGGCTCTCCTTGCATCGGAATTCCATGAAGCGCCCGGCAGAAGGCGCGGCAATCGGCCGTAACCCAAGGGAGGAAGACGTGAAGAAACATGCGACTAGGCTGGCTGTTGCGACGGCATTCGCCGTTGCGGCCATCGCCGGGGCAGGTGTCGCCTCGGCACAGAACAAGGAAATCGTGCTCGGTTTCCAGACCGACCGTACCGGCGTCACCGCCAATATCGGCGTGCCCGTCGGCTCGGGCTACAACGACTACGTCGCCCTGGTGAATTCCAAGGGTGGCGTCGAGGGCTACAAGCTCAAGGTCGTCGAGATCGACAACGAGTACAAGGTGCCGCCGGCCGTCGAAGGCTACGAGCGCCAGAAGAAGGAAGGCGCGGTCATCATCGGCCTGTTCGGCACGCCGCACACCCAGGCGCTGACCGCCCGTCTCGTCGAGGACAAGATCCCCGGCACCTCGCCCGGCTTCGGCTCTGCCGTGGCTCGCGACGGCAAGCGCTATCCCTACCTGTTCCCCATCGCGGCCTCATACTGGTCGCAGATGGCGGGCGCCATCCAGTTCGCCAAGACGCAGCTGGGTGGCAACCTGAAGGGCAAGAAGATCGCCTACCTGATGTACGACAACCCCGCCGGCAAGGAGCCGCTGCCGGTGCTCGAGGCGGTGTCCAAGCAGGAGGGCTTCGAGTTCCGCGTCTTCTCCGTGCCGCCGCCGGGTGTGGAGATGGGCGCGCAGATTCTCGACCTGACGCAGCGCTTCCGTCCCGACTTCGTCATCACCCATCTGTTCGGCCGCGCGCCGTCGGTGTCGGTGAAGGAGCTGAAGCGCAACGGCTATCCGCTGCGCAAGGTGGTGGCCATGGTGTGGGGCGGCGGCGAAGCCGATATCGAGGCCGCTGGCGGCTACGATGCGGCGGCAGGCTACAACACGCTGCAGTTCGCGGGCGCCGGGTCGGAGTATCCGGTCATCCGCGAAATCCTCAACATGTACTCGGCCCAGGGCAAGGAACCGCCGAAGGAACTGCGTTCCTCGGTCATGTACAACCGTGGCGTTCTCACCGCGGCAGTGCATATCGAAGGCGTCCGCAACGCCATCAAGGCGAATGGCGGCAAGGCGCCGACCGGCGAGCAGGTCAAGGCCGGCATGGAGCAGATCAGCGGCTTCAGCCTCGGTGGCCTCGTGCCGCCGCTGAAGATCACGCCGGAGGATCATGAAGGCGGCGGCTGGGTGAAGGTCTACCAGGTCAAGGGCGGCACGCTGGCGCCGGTCGGCGACTGGTTCCAGGGCTATCCCAACGTGCTTAAGGAAGTGCTCGCCAACGCCAAGTAGGCGAACTCGAGACCGAGTGCGCGCCGGGGCCCTGTGCCCCGGCGTTTTTTTTGCGCCTGCCGCTTGCCTTGCCTGCCTCGTCCGTCGCCGGCACAATCGTCTCGATAGAGAACGCAGTGTGTCAGGCGGGGGAGTCTGGGGTGAGCGTCGAGCATCACGGCGCGCTGAAATCGGGCCATCGGCTGCAGGAATACCGGATCGAGCGGGTGCTGGGCTTCGGCGGCTTCGGCATCACCTATCTCGCCACCGATACGCATCTCGACAAGCGCGTCGCCATCAAGGAATACCTGCCGGCGGACCTCGCCGTGCGCGTCGACGGCGTCGCCATCCATCCCCGCGCCACCGAGTGCCGCGAGGATTTCCACTGGGGCCTCGACCGTTTCCTCGACGAGGCCCGCACCCTGGCGCGCTTCCGCCATCCCCATCTGGTGCCGGTGCATCGCTTCTTCGAAGCCAACGGCACCGCCTACATGGTGATGGAGTACGAGCCGGGCGAGCGGCTGACCGACATTCTGCGCCGCGCCGCCGAGCCGGCGCACGAGGCCGAAGTGCTGGCGCTGCTCGACGGACTGCTCGACGGGCTGGAGGCGGTGCATCGCGCCGGCTACCTGCATCGCGACGTCAAGCCCGGCAACATCATGGTGCGCGAGGACGGCACGGCGGTGCTGATCGATTTCGGCGCCGCTCGCCAGGCGCTGGGCCAGCGCTCGCAGGCCGTCACCAGCATCGTCACGCCGGGCTACGCGCCGCTCGAGCAATACGCGTCCGACGGCAACCAGGGGCCGTGGACCGATATCTACGCCGTCGGCGCGGTGGCGCACCAGATCGTCGCCGGCGCGACGCCGCCCGAGGCGACCATGCGGGTGCGCAACGACCCCTATCGCAGCCTGGTCGGTCGCGCCCCGGCCGAATACGGCGCGTCGCTGCTGCGCGCCATCGACTGGGCGCTGCGCATGGACGAGCACGACCGGCCGCAGAGCGTCGCCGAGTTCCGCCGCGCCCTGCATGGCGAGATCGCGCCGCCCGAGCCGGATGCCGCCACCCGCGTCGACGCCAGGTCCGACCGCAGCACCGTGCTGGAAGCGGCCGACCGGCGTCGGCGCGGCCGTCGTCCCGCCGCCGCCATGGCCGAGCGCCGCGGCCTGTCGGGCGCCCACAAGCTGATCCTGATCGTCGCGGCGGCGCTGTTTTTCACCGTGCTGGGCGGCGGCTACTACCTGCTCGACCGCCATCAGCAGGAAGCCGAGGCGGCGCGCCAACGAGCAGAGGCGGCCGAGCAGCAGCGCAAGCTGGCCGAGGATCGCGCTCGCGCCGCCGCCGAACAGGCGCGCCAGCTCAACGAGCAGGCGAAAGGGGCGCAGGCCGAACGTGAGGCGGCCGAGAAAGCGGCGGCGGAAAAGGCCGCGGCCGATCGCGCCGCTGCCGACCGGGCCGCGGCCGATCGCGCGGCTGCGGAGCGTGCTGCCCAATCGGCCGGCTCGCAGCGCGCCGCCGCCGAGGCGCGCGATGCCGCCGCCAAGGCCCGCATCGTTTCGCGCGAGGCGCGGGCGATGGCCGAGGCCGCCCGCCAGCGCGCCGCCCTGGCCCGCGACGACGCGGCCGTGCAGGCCCGTCGCTTGGGCCAGTCGGGTGGGCAGCGGCGCGAATACGACAGTGGCGCGGTCTATGTCGGACAGATGCGCGAGGGCCGTCGCCATGGCTACGGCGTGATGACCACCGGCAACGGCTATCGCTACGAGGGCGAATGGCGCAACGACGGCGCCGAGGGCCTCGGCGTGTCGGTGACGCGCGACGGCGATCGGTACGAGGGTGACTGGTCCGGCGGCCAGCGCGAGCGCGGCGTCTATCTCTGGCCGACCGGGCAGCGCTACGAAGGCGACTACCAGCGCAGCAAGCGCACCGGGCTCGGCATCATGACGTCGAAAAGCGGCTGGCGCACCGAGGCGCGCTGGAACGACGGCGAGATCGATGGCATGGCGGTCACGTACAACGATTCCGGCCAGCGCTACGAGGGCTCGATGCGCGACGGCCAGTATGACGGTCCCGGCGTCTATACTTGGCCGGACGGCCAGCGTTTCGAAGGCGTCTACAAGGACGACAAGCGCAACGGCTACGGCATTCTCTATCTCGCCAACGGCACAAGGCGCTCCGGCCTGTGGCGCGACGGCGATCTGGCGACGCCCGACTGAGAGCCTTCAACGCCATCGCAATTTCGCCACAGCCCGCTGCCACCACTGCGCCGGTAACGCCGCCCCACGTTTCCGGAACCCGATACCGGCCCGACAGTTCTGTCACTGGAACCCCGCCATGATGCCCCCTAGCGACAATCCCCAGGCGCTGCCGCCGGGCCATCTGCTGTCCGAATACCGGATCGAGCGCGTGCTGGGCAGCGGCGGCTTCGGCATCACCTACCTCGCCGAAGACGTCACGTTGCACAAGAAGCTGGCGATCAAGGAATACCTGCCGGTCGACTTCGCCCTGCGCCTGGCGCCGCCCGCCGTCGCCGCGCGCTCGCGCGGATCGGAGGACGATTTCCGCTGGGGGCTTGAGCGTTTCCTCGACGAGGCCCGCACCCTGGCGCGCTTCCGCCATCCGCATCTGGTGCCCGTGCTGCGCTATTTCGAAGCCAACGGCACCGCCTACATGGTGATGGAGTACGAGCAGGGCGACACGCTGGCCGATCTGGTCGGCGAACTGGAGGAGGCCTACGACGAGGCCGGCGCCCGCGCCCTGCTGACGCCGCTGCTCGACGGGCTCGACGTCGTGCATCGCGCCGGTTTCCTGCATCGCGACATCAAGCCCGGCAATATCGTGCTGCGCTCGGGCGGCCAGCCGGTGCTGATCGATTTCGGCGCCGCGCGCCAGGCGCTGGGCGGCCGCAGCCGCTCGATGACCAACATCGTCACGCCCCGCTTCGCGCCCATCGAGCAATACGGCATCGACCAGCGCCAGGGACCGTGGTCCGACATTTACGGGCTGGCGGCCGTGCTGCACACGGTTATCGCCGGCGAGCCGCCGCCCGATGCCGTCTCGCGCCTGCCCGAGGATCCCTATCGCCGACTGGCCGAGCGCCGGCCCGCCGGATTCTCGCAAGGCTTCCTCGCCGCCATCGACTGGGGGCTGGAGATCTTTCCGGCCGACCGGCCGCAGAGCATCGAGGAATGGCGCGCCGCCCTGGAAGGACGCATCGCAGCGCCGCTGCCGCAGAGCGCCCTGACCCGTCGCGTCGGTGATGCCGGCGCAGCGCCGCCAGCGGCGACGGCACGCCCGGCCGCGGCCACCACCGTCATCGAACGTCCCGCGCCGCCCTCCATCGCCGCCAGCGAACGCACGGCGCCGGCCTGGCTGTTGCCGGCGGCTGTCGTCGGTTTGCTGGCGATCGTCGGAATCGGCTGGCTGATCGAACGCGATGTGGTTGCGCCGGTCGCCGAGCAAAGCGCCGTCCAGCAGGCTTCGACGCCACCGGCGGCGCCGGCAGCGCCATCGACCGCCGCGCCCGCCAGTACTGAACCGCAGAAGAGCGCCGCCGCCAAGCCTGCCGCCAAACCCGAAACAGCCAAGCCCGAACCGGCCAGGCCCGAATCCGGCAAGCCCGAACCCGCGAAGCCTTCCGCCGCCGACGCGAAACCCGCCGACGACAAGGTCAGCATCGCCCAGGCGCAGGGCATCGAAGCCG
>JBDZUM010000190.1:0-4213 GCA_040255215.1 Rhodospirillaceae bacterium | reverse complement strand
AGCAGTACAAGGCGTCGGAGACCGAGCGCATCGAGGAGATGGAGAAGCTGCTCGAATGGTTGCCGGCCAACGCGCCGCAGAGCGAGACCACCACCATCGTCCATGGCGACTACCGCCTCGACAACATGATTTTCCACCCGAGCGAGCCGCGCGTGCTGGCGGTGATCGACTGGGAGATTTCGACCCTCGGCGATCCGCTGGCGGATTTCTCCTACGTCATGATGATGTGGCGCATTCCGAAGGAGCAGGGCGGGCTGCTCGGCCACGACCTGGAGGCGCTGGGCATTCCCGCCGAGCAGACGCTGATCGACCGCTATTGTGCGCGGACCGGCCGCAAGTCGATCGGCGACTGGCAGTTCTACATGGCCTACAACCTCTGGCGCATCGCCTGCATCCGCCAGGGTGTCTACGCCCGTTCGCTCGACGGCACGGCCTCGAACAAGCTGGCCGGCGAATCGGGCAAGCTGGTGCGGCCCAATGCCGAGCAGGCCTGGAAGGTCGTGCAGCAGATCACCGGCGCGAAGTGAGGCTGTGGCAATAGTCGTGGATGAAATGCACGCAACGCTTGTGAGGCGCGCCTCGTTGTAGGAAAAATGTCGCAAACGGGCCCTGTTTGGGGTCCCCACGATTATCGGGAGTCTTCACGATGGCCAAACGCCGTGCTGCGGGGAAAAAGACGGCAACGCGCCCCGCAACCGCCACCGAGCGCTCTGTGCCGCCCAGCGACGCCATCCGTCGCGCCGCTTTCGACCTGTTCGCGCGGCAGGGCTTCAACATCACCACCGTGCGCGACATCATGCATGCCTGCGGCCTGACGCAGGGCGCGCTCTACAACCATTTCGCGTCCAAGGACGAGCTGCTGGCCGCCCTCATCATCCAGACCCAGGACGAGCTGGAACGGCTGCTGCTCGAGGCCGTCGAGAAGGCCGGCGACGATCCGGTCGAGCAGCTCTGGGCCTATGCCCGGGCCTACGGGCTGCGCCACACGCGCAACCGGGTCGAGGCGCTGGTCGCCAACCGCGAGTTCGCCTGGCTCGAGCACACCAAGCTGGTGCAGGTGCGCTCCTCGCGCCGGCGCGTACGCGACATTCTGATCTCGATCCTGCGCCGCGGCGCGAAGGCCAAGGCGATCCGCCTGCCGCAGCGCGCCGGCAAGGAAGACCTGAAGATGACCGCCATGGCCATCCTCAACATGTGCACGGACATCGCCTACTGGTACGCGCCGGGCGGCGCCTGGAACGAGGACGCGGTCGCCGAGCTGCACGCCAACATGGCGCTGCGCATGGTGGGCGTGGAACGCTAGGCGGCCTTTCCTATCCCGTCATTCCGAGCGCAGCGAGGAATCTACCCTTGCTGGATTGGGAGCAAGCGCCCGCCGTTTTTTGTGAGGCTGGCTGGGGAGGATGTCTCGCTGCGCTCGACATGACGAGAGGGGGAGCGGGGATGACGAGTCCTATCCCAGCCGCTCCGCCGCCATGTCGCGCAGCTTGTTGCGCTGGATCTTGGCGCCGTTCGCCGAGGGCGTGCGCGGGAAGTCTTCGACCGGAATGACGGCGGCCGGCACCTTGTAGTTGGCCAGACCGGCCCGGCAATGGGCGATGATGGCGGCCTCGTCGAACGAAGCGCCCGGCTTCAGCACCACGAACGCCACCGCCCGTACGCCCTCTGACCGCGCCACCGCGACGACCTGCGAGGCCTCGATGCCATCGAAGTTCTGGATGTGGTTCTCGATCTCGGCCGGACTGACGAGAAACCCCGCAAGCCGCAGCACGTCGCCCATGCGGGTCAGGAAAGCGAAGCGGCCGTCGGGGTAGGTCATGCCGAGATCGCCGGTGCGGATGAAGCCGTCGGGCAGCATGGTCTCGCGCGTGGCTTCCTCGTTCTGGAAGTAGCCGACCATCAGGCTGGGGCCGCTGAGCTCGATCTCGCCGGCCTCGTTGTGGCCGAGCAGCTTGCCCGTCTCGGGATCGCGGATGCGGACCTGCGCCAGTGGCGAGGCCAGCGCGCCGCCGCCTTCCTTGCGTTCCGCTGCCGGCGCGTCGAGGCTCTGCCGCGCGAACAGCGCCTGCACCTCGCTCATGCCGTAGAGGCCGACCAGGGTCAGCCCGCGAGTCTCGGCGCGCTCGACGACGTCGAGCAGCGAAGTGTTGAAGCCGGCGTAGCCGCCCCAGCGCACGCTGGGCCAGGCGATCTCGTTGGGATTGGCCGCCAGCAGCTTGTCGTACATCTCATCGCTGCCCAGCAGGTAGGTGATGCGATGGCGTTCGATCAGCGCGTTGGCGCGCTCGACGTCGAACAGTTCCATCACCACCAGCGGCGCGCCGGCGGCCCAGTTGGCCATGGCCTGGCAGAAGCCGTAGACGCCGCAGAACGGCAGCATCAGAAGGCCGCAGGTTTCCTTCTCGACGAAACCGAAGACGCGGGCGACGCGCGCGGCATGGGCGGCGATGGCGCCCTGGCGATGCAGGACGAATTTCGGCGCCTTGGTGGTGCCGGAAGTGGTGAAGATGTTGCAGGGCGCGTCGGCGTGCGCGGCGCTGTCCTCGATCGGCGCGTTGTCGAGCAGGGCCGCGTAGTCGACCAGGCGCAGGCGCTCCAGCGCCCGCGGCGGCGTGGCGGGCGCATCGCCGTAGAGGACGACCGCCTGCAACCCAGAAAGAGAGGCGGGATCGATCTCGCCCAGGATGCCGAGGAAGTCGATCTGCTTGAAGCCCGGCCAGCAGGCCAGCACCTTGGCGCCGGAGCGCGAGACGATGTCGGCGACCTCGACGGCGCGGAAGCGGGTGTTGACGGCGACGGCGATGGCGCCGAGATGGCAGCAGGCGAGATAGAGGATCGGCCAGGCCGGCACGTTGGGCAGCCACAGCGCCACGCGGTCGCCCTTGCCGACGCCGAGTGCGGCGAGCCCGGCCGCGGCCTGGCGCGACTGCCGGTCGAGATCGGCAAAGCTCAGGATCAGGTCGCCCTGGATATAGGCCGGCGCCTGCGGGCTGCGCGCTGACGCCGCCGCAAGCAGGCCCGGCACGGTCTGGCGTGCCGCAACGGTGTTCATGACTGGAATCGTCCTCCCTGCACCGATCCTAGGATCGGCGCGAGGGCGCTGCAATGCGGCTGCGTCGATGCCTATTGCGGCAGATGCGCGAAGGCCGATTCAGGCGCGATCGCGAGATCGGCCACGCCCGGCGGCGCCCAGAACAGTTCCAGGGTGGCCGTGTTGCGCTTCTCGAAATAGAGCAGATGGATCTGGTGCCAGCCCGGCGTGGCGACGTTGACCTCGAGGACGTCGGACATCGTATCGGGATGCACGCCCGGCAGTTCGTAGATCGTCTTGCCGCCGATCTGCAGCTTGACGCCATCGTTGGAGTGCACGGCGAATTTCCACACGCCCGGCTTGTCGAGCTTGATGAAGCCGTCGATGCGCGCCTGCACGCCGTCCTCGCGATCGGCCGTCAGCACGTTCTTGAAGCCGACGTTGTAGTTGAGCGCCGGCAGCGGCGCGCCCGGCTTGCCCGGCGCGTCGGGGATTTCCTTGATGTTGTTGATGATGCCGTAGAAATACGACACGCCCAGCCCGGGCTTCAGCTTGTCGGCCGCGGGCTGCGGGCTGGCGGCGGCGACGGCCATCTGGCCCGCCGGTTTGGGCTGGGCCATCGCCGTAGCGGCGCACAGCGCCAGGCCTATCGTCGCCGCGATCGTTCCAATCCGCACCAGCCGCATTTCCACGCTCCCTGTCCGTCGTTCCCTCGCCAAGGCCGCTATTGTGCATCACATGGACAAGGCCATTGCAAGCCTTGCCGCGTTACCGCTGCATGACGCGCCGCAACACGCCTCAGCCCGGCAGCGCGGCGGGCACGGGTTGAGTAATGCAATGGATGCCGCCGCCGCCGGCGAAAATGTCGAGCGCCGGCACCGGCACGATGTCGCGTTCGGGAAACAGCGCCGCCATGGTGGCGATAGCCGCCGCGTCGGCGGGATCGTCGAATACCGGCAGCACGATGGCGCCGCGCCGGCCGGCTGAGCCAGCGAAGGCGAAATTGACGTAGGAGAGCGGCAGCAGCCGGCCATCGGCCATACGGTCGCCCGGGCCGACGATCTCGACGACTTCGAGACGACGGCCGTCGGCGTCGGTGGCGCCGCGCAGCAGGCTCAGGTTTTCGGCCAGCACCGCATGGTCGCGATGGCCGCGATCGGCGCAGACCTGCGCCAGCACCAG
>JBDZUM010000061.1:0-23159 GCA_040255215.1 Rhodospirillaceae bacterium | reverse complement strand
TGTCGCGGGCTTGTTGCTTGACCGCGCCCCTTGAAAGAGAAAGACTTTCGGCTGCCGGTGGGGAGGTTGCCGCGAGTGTGATCCCTCCCGAGCGCGTCAGGCGTACCAAGAGAGGGAGGAACGCACATGTCCGTGTCGGTTAGCATGAAAGTTAACGGCAAGACGGCAACGGGAACCGTCGAGCCGCGCACCTTGCTGGTGCAGTTTCTGCGCGAGCATCTCGGGCTTACCGGCACGCATGTCGGTTGCGATACCAGCCAGTGCGGCGCTTGCGTCGTGCATGTCGACGGCAAGTCGGTCAAGGCCTGCACCATGTTCGCGCTGCGCGCCGACGGCGCCGAAGTGTCGACCATCGAAGGCCTCGCCAAGGACGGCGCGCTCCATCCGATGCAGGAGGCGTTCCGCGAACATCATGGCCTGCAATGCGGCTTCTGCACGCCGGGCATGGTGATGAGCGCCATCGATCTGGTGAAGCGCCACAACTACAAGCTCGACGAATCCACCGTCCGGCACGGGCTGGAGGGCAACCTCTGCCGCTGCACCGGCTACCACAACATCGTCAAGGCGGTGCTTGAGGGAGCCAAGGCAATGCAGGCCAAGGGGGTGTGACATGGGCGAGAAGGGAATCGGCGCGCGCGTGGCGCGCAAGGAAGACCAGAGATTTCTTACCGGCAACGGCCACTACACCGACGATCTGCAGCGCAACCGGCAGACCTACGCTTTCTTCCTCCGCTCGCCGCACGCGCATGCGAAAATCCGTAAGATCGACGCCGCGGCGGCGAAATCGGCCCCCGGCGTGCTGGCCGTCTTCACCGGCGCCGACATCGCTGAAGCGAAGGTCGGCAGCCTGATCTGCGGCTGGGTGGTCAAGGACAAGAACGGCGAGCCGCACAAGGCGCCGCCGCATCCGGCCCTGGCGCTCGACACGGTGCGCCACGTCGGCGATCCGGTGGCGATGGTGATCGCCGAAACGGCGGCGCAGGCCAAGGACGCGGCCGAGACGATCGCGGTCGACTACGAAGAGCTGCCGTCGGTCGTCAATCCGGCCAAGGCGCTGGCCAAATCGGCGCCACAGCTTCACGCCGAGGCACCGGGCAATCTTTGCTACGACTGGGAGCTGGGCGACAAGGCCGCCGTCGACGCCGCCTTCGCCAAGGCCGCTCACGTGGCCAAGGTCGACCTGGTCAACAACCGGCTTATTCCCAACGCCATGGAGCCGCGCGCGGCGGCGGCGGAATACGACGCCGGCACCGGCCAGTACACGCTGTGGACGACGTCGCAGAACCCGCACGTGACGCGGCTGGTGCTGTCGGCCTTCGTGCTCGGCATCCCCGAGCACAAGCTGCGGGTGATCGCGCCCGACGTCGGCGGCGGTTTCGGTTCGAAGATCTTCATCTACTCGGAGGAGACGCTGCTGACCTGGGCCTCGGCCAAGGTCGGGCGGCCGATCAAGTGGACGGCGGAGCGCAACGAGTCCTTCGTCAGCGACGCGCATGGCCGCGACCATGTCACCCATGCCGAGCTGGCGCTCGACAAGGATGGCAAGTTCCTGGCCCTGAAGGTCGACACCATCGCCAATATGGGCGCCTATCTCTCGACCTTCGCCACCGCGGTGCCGACCTATCTCTACGGCACCCTGCTGGCCGGTCAGTACACCACCCCGGCCATCCACGTGAACGTGAAGTCGGTGTTCACCAACACCGCGCCGGTTGACGCCTATCGTGGCGCCGGCCGTCCCGAGGCGACCTTCGTGCTGGAGCGCATCGTCGAGCAGGCGGCGCGCGACCTGAAGATCGACAAGGCCGAGCTGCGGCGGCGCAACTTCATCGCCACCGATGCCTACCCGTACCAGACGCCGGTGGCGCTGACCTACGATTCCGGCAACTACGCGGGAGCCATGAGCAAGGCGCTCGAGCTGGCCGACTATGCCGGCTTCGAGAAACGCCGTGCCGAGTCGAAAGCCAAGGGCAAGCTGCGCGGCATCGGCCTGTCGGCCTATATCGAGGCCTGCGGCCTGGCGCCGTCGGCCGTCGTCGGCTCGCTGGGCGCCGGCGTCGGGCAGTGGGAATCGGCGCAGGTCCGCTTCAACCCGACCGGCAACGTGCAGGTCTATACCGGCTCGCACAGCCATGGGCAGGGGCATGAGACGACCTTCGCCCAGGTGGTGTCGAACCATCTCGGCGTGCCGATCGAGCAGATCGAGGTGATCCACGGCGATACGGCCTCGGTGCCGTTCGGCATGGGCACCTACGGTTCGCGCTCGCTGGCGGTCGGCGGCTCGGCCATCGTCAAGGCCTGCGACAAGATCGTCGCCAAGGGCAAGAAGATCGCCGCCCACATGCTCGAGGCGTCGGCTGCCGACATCGAGTTCAAGGACGGCACCTTCACGGTCGCCGGCACCGACAAGTCGGTGCCGCTGGCCGGCGTCGTGTTCTCGGCCTACGTGCCGCACAACTACCCGCTCAACGAGCTGGAGCCGGGCATGGACGAGAACGCCTTCTACGATCCGGCCAACTTCACCTATCCGGCCGGGGTGCATGTCTGCGAGGTCGAGGTCGATCCCGACACCGGCGTCGCCAGCATCGCCAAGTTCACCGCGGTCGACGATTTCGGCAACATCATCAATCCGATGATCGTCGAAGGCCAGGTGCATGGCGGCATCGGCCAGGGCATCGGCCAGGCGCTGCTCGAGCATGGCGTCTACGACGAGAAGAGCGGCCAGCTCCTGTCGGGTTCGTACATGGACTACACCATGCCGCGCGCCGACGATCTGCCGAGCTTCGACGTCGGCTACCAGATCACGCCGTGCCCGCACAACCCGCTGGGCGTCAAGGGCTGCGGCGAGGCCGGCGCCATTGCCGCGCCGGCTGCCGTGATGAACGCGATCCACGATGCGTTGGCGCCGGTCGGCGTGCAGAGCATCGACATGCCGGCAACGCCGGCGCGGGTGTGGCAGGCGATCCAGCAGGCGAACACCAAGATGGCCGCAGAATAGGGGAGGCCTAGAACATGTACAATTTCGACTACCATCGTCCCAAGAGCGTCGCCGATGCGGTGGCGGCTCTGAAGAAGGCCTCCGACGGCAAGCTGATCGCCGGCGGCCAGACGCTGATCCCGACCTTGAAGCAACGCCTGGCGCAGCCCTCCGACCTGATCGACCTGTCCGGCGTCGCCGAACTGCAGGGCATCAAGGTCGACGGCAAGACCGTCACCATCGGCGCCATGACCAAGCACGCGGAGGTCGCGAACTCGGCCGACGTCGCTAAGACCATCCCGGCGCTGAGCGAGATGGCCAAGGTGATCGGCGATCCGCAGGTGCGCAACGTCGGTACGCTGGGCGGCTCGATCGCCAATGCCGATCCGGCCGCCGACTATCCGGCCGCCATCGTCGGGCTGGGCGCCACGGTCAAGACCAACGAGCGCAGCATCGCCGGCGACGACTTCTTCAAGGGCATCTTCACCACCGCCCTGAAGGAAGGCGAGCTGATCGTCTCGGTATCCTTCCCCGCGCCGGAGAAGGCCGCCTACGTGAAGTTCCGCAATCCCGCCTCGCGCTTCGCCATGGTCGGCGTGCTGGTCGCCAAGACGGCGTCGGGCGTGCGTGTGGCGGTGACCGGCGCCGGCCCCAGCGTCTTCCGCGTCAAGGCGATGGAGGATGCGCTGGCGAAGGACTTCTCCGCCAAGGCGATCGAGGGCGTCAAAGTGCCGGCCAGCGGCCTGAACTCGGATATCCACGGCAGCGCGGAATACCGGGCGCATCTGGTCAACGTCATGGCGCGACGCGCGGTCGAGGCTGCCAAGTAGTCCGGACTTTCGCCTGAGCGAATGAGAAAGGGAGGCGCTTCGCCTCCCTTTTTATTGGTTCGACTTATTTGTTCGTCTGACCGGATTCGGCTTCGTCCAGCGCTGCCAGAATAGCGGCGAACCTCTCCTCGACCTCGTCGCGCATCTCCGGATGGGTGAAGACATAGAGCCGGTTGGCGCGGATCGCGGCCAGGGTTTGCGCCGCGACCTCTGCCGGATCGAGTCCGGCCTGCAGTTTGCGGGCGATCTCGGCGACGAGCATGCCGCCTGGGCTCGCCGGATCGAGTACCGGCGACGGCCCGTAGCGCTGCGGTCGGTTGCGGCCGCTTTGCCCGATTTCGGTGCGCACATAGCCGGGGCACAGCACGGTTACGCCGATGTTCGAGCCCGCCAGTTCCTTGGCCAGCCCTTCCGACATGGCGACCACGGCGTATTTGCTGGTGGCGTAAGGATTGAAGCCGAGATTGCTCTGCAATCCCGCCATGGAGGCGGTATTGACGATATGGCCGCCTTCGCCGTGCTTCTGCATATGCGGCAGTAAAATGTGGATGCCGTGCAATACGCCCATCAGATTGACGTCGAGTATCCAGCGCCACGTGTCGAGCGAGCCGCCGCCGGCGGCAACCCCGGCATTGTTGCAAACAACATGGACGTTGCCGAAGGCCTCATAGGTCGCCTGGGCGGCGCGCTCGACGCTGTCTACGTCGCTGACGTCGCAAACGACGCTGCGGATCTTCGGCGCAAACGCCTGCAGGCTATCGACGGCCACCGCCAGCGCCGGCGCCTCGATATCGGCCAGCATCACTTTCATGCCGGCCTGGGCGAAAGCGCGGCCCAATGCTAGGCCGATGCCGCTCGCGCCGCCGGTCACGAATGCCGTCTTGCCGGCCAGCTCGAGCATGATGTCCTTCCATGGCGAAGAGATCGGGGCCGCCATTGGCGGCCCCGCATCGTCAGGCCTGGGCGCTGGGCCGGGCGGAAACCTCGGCGTGCCAGCGCGCCAGGTTCTTGTGCTTCTCCGGATCGATCTTCAGCCGCAGCACGCGGGCGAAGTCGACCGTGCACAGCGCGGTGATGTCGGCGACCGAAAAACTGTCGCCGGCGATGTATTTCGTCTTGCCCAGCACCTCGTCGAGGAAATCGAACGTGGCCGGCGCCTCCTTCAGGCACTGCTCGGCATAGGCCGGAACCTGGGTGATGCGGCCGGCGAAAAACGCATTGCCGTGGCGGAAGGCGCTGGTGATGCAGTTCATCACGTTGAGCTCCATGCGCCGGTTCCACATCTCGACCACGGCGCGGTCCTTGGCGTCCTTGCCCATCAGCGGCGGGTTGGGCTGGGTTTCCTCGAAATAGCGGCAGATCGCCATGGTTTCCGAGATCACGGTGCCGTCGTCCAGCTCGAGAATGGGAACGCCCATCATCGGGTTCTTCTTGGCGTATTCGGGCGTGCGGTTCTGCTTGCCGGCGATATCGACCTGCTCGGTCGGCACGGTGATGCCCTTTTCGGCGAGGAAGATGCGCACGCGGCGCGGGTTTGGCGCGGTCTTGCTGTCGTAAAGTTTCATGACTTTCCCTGATCTGGCGTTGGCTCCCGGCGGCCATTATCGCCTCCGTCCTGTCAGGCGCAAGGCAAACGGCCGCAAAACGCATGCGAAACCCTTGTCCCGCCTAGGCTTTTTTGCGCTAGAATCGGCGGGCTTTCGCGCATCGGAATGGATATGACCAGAAACCTGCCGACCTCCATCGACGACACCATGGCCGTACTCGGCGAGGGGAAATACGTCGCCGACCGCAGCCTGGCGACGACGCTGTTCCTGTCGCTGAAGCTCGGGCGGCCGCTTTTCGTCGAGGGCGAGGCCGGCGTTGGCAAGACCGAGATCGCCAAGGTGCTGTCGCAGGTGCTGGGCCGGCCGCTGATCCGCCTGCAATGCTACGAGGGGCTCGACGTCTCCTCGGCGGTCTACGAGTGGAACTACGCGCGGCAGATGATCGAGATCCGGCTTGCCGAGGCGCAGGGCGTGGTCGATCGCGCCAATCTCGGCGACGAGATCTTTGCCGAGCGGTTTCTGATTCGCCGACCGCTGCTGCAGGCGCTGCAGCCGTCGCCCGGCGGCGCGCCGGTGTTGCTGATCGACGAGCTCGACCGCGCCGACGAGCCGTTCGAGGCCTATCTGCTGGAGGTGCTGTCGGATTTCCAGCTCACCATCCCCGAACTCGGCACGGTGCGGGCCGAACAGCCGCCGCTGGTGATCATCACCTCCAACCGCACCCGCGAGATCCACGATGCGCTGAAGCGGCGCTGTTTCTACCACTGGGTCGACTATCCTGATGCCGAGCGCGAGATGCGGATTCTGTCCGCCAAGGTGCCAGGCGTGCGCGAGCGGCTGAGCCGGCAGATCGTCGCGGTGGTGCAGGATCTGCGCAAGCAGGACCTGTTCAAGCTGCCGGGCGTGGCCGAAACCATCGACTGGACCACGGCGCTGACCGAACTCAACGTGCTGGAGCTGGATCCGGACACCATCAACAACACGCTGGGCGTGCTGCTGAAATATCAGGACGACATCCAGAAGATTCAGGGCAGCGAGGCTGCCGACATGCTGAACCGCGTCAATCGCGAGCTGGCCGCCGTCGGAGGCTGATCCGGCATGACCGACATCTACACGGCATCGACCCAGATCGGCGAAGGGCGGCTGGCCGACAACATCGCCCATTTCGCCCGCACCCTGCGCCGTGCCGGCCTGCCGATCGGGCCCGGCAGGGTGATCGAGGCGGTGAGGGCGGTCGAGGCCGCCGGCGTCGCCCGGCGCGACGATTTCTACTGGACCCTCCATTCTGTGTTCGTCAACCGGCAGGACCAGCGGGCCCTGTTCGACCAGGCCTTCCACATCTTCTGGCGCAATCCGCGCCTGCTCGAAAAGATGCTGTCGCTGCTGCTGCCGACCATGAAGACCGACCAGGAGGAGGACCGGCGCGAGGAGATCAATCGGCGTCTGGCCGAGGCCTTGCGGCCGGCCAACGACGATCACGGGCCGGGCGAGGAGCAGGAGCCGCCGGAAGTCGAGATCGACGCCACGCTGACCTTCTCCGACCGCGAGCTGCTGCAGAAGAAGGATTTCGAGCAGATGTCGCAGGCGGAAGCCGATGCCGCCCTGCGCGCGATCCAGCGTCTGCGCTTGCCGATCGCCGATGTGCCGACCCGTCGGTTCGCCACCGACCGGCGCGGCGCGCGGATCGACATGCGCGCCACCTTGCGTCGCAGCCTGCGCAGCCCCGGCCTGATCGCGCTGGCCCGCAAGAGCCGCCGCGAGCGCACGCCGCCGCTTGTCGTGCTGTGCGACATCTCCGGCTCGATGAGCCAGTACAGCCGCATGTTCCTGCATTTCATGCATGTGCTGACCAATGACCGCGACCGGGTGCATTGCTTCCTGTTCGGCACGCGGCTGACCAACGTCACCCGTGCCCTGCGCTATCGCGATGTCGACGTGGCGCTGGCCAGGGCGAGCGAACAGGCCGACGACTGGTCGGGCGGCACCCGCATCGGCCACTGCCTGCACCAATTCAACCGTCACTGGAACCGTCGCGTGCTGGGGCAGGGCGCCGTGGTGCTGCTGATTTCCGATGGGCTGGACCGCGAGGGCGGGCCGGGCCTGGCGCGCGAGATGGAGCGGCTGCACCGCTCCTGCCGCCGGCTGATCTGGCTCAATCCGCTGTTGCGCTACGACGCCTTCGCACCCAAATCACAGGGCAATCGGGCGATGCTGCCGCATGTCGACGAGTTCCGCCCGGTCCACAATCTCGACAGTCTCGCGGCGCTGGCCCGCGTCCTGTCGCAACCCGCGCCGCGGCAGGATGCCGACATGTCCCGCTGGCGGCAGGCTCTCGCGGAGGCATGACATGCAGGCACCCAATCTGCGGACCTATGACGACGACGTTCTGACCAAGGTCAGGGAATGGCGTCAGGCCGGCCACAAGGTGGCGCTGGCGACGGTGGTCACCACCTGGGGCTCCTCGCCGCGCCCGGTCGGCAGCCAGATGGCGGTCGATCCGCAGGGCGCCATGATCGGCTCGGTCTCCGGCGGCTGCATCGAGGGCGCGGTGGTCAAGGAGGCGCTCGACGCCATGCAGGACGGCAAGCCGCGCCTGCTCGATTTCGGCGTCACCGACGAACAGGCCTGGGATGTCGGTCTCGCCTGCGGCGGCAAGGTCCAGGTCTTCGTCGAGCCGGTGGAATAGATGAAAACCACGCTGCTCGATCTGCTGCTCAAGGCGCGCGCGGCGCGCCGCCCGGCCGTGCTGGCGACGCGTCTGGAGGATGGCCAGCAGACGCTGGTGCTGCCGGATTCGGCGGAAGGACCGCTGGCCGGCGACGCGACGGTGGTCGAGGCGGCGCGGCAGGCGATGCTGGGGGAACGCTCCGGCGTGGTGGATACCGGCGTCGGCAAGCTGTTCCTGCACTGCTTCATTCCCGATCCGCGCCTGATCGTGGTCGGCGCCGTCCACATCGCCCAGGCGCTGGTGCCGATGGCGGCGATGGGCGGCTACGATGTCACCGTCATCGATCCGCGCCGCGCCTTCGCCTCCGACAGCCGCTTTCCCGACGTCACGGTGCTGACCGACTGGCCGGACGAGGCGTTGGAGACACTGAAGCCCGATCGGTCGACGGCCGTGGTGACGCTGACGCACGATCCCAAGCTCGACGATCCGGCCTTGGCGGCCGCGCTGCGTTCGGACTGTTTCTACATCGGTGCCCTGGGCAGCCGACGCACGCACGACAAGCGCCTGGCGCGGCTTGCCGATCTGGGCTTCACCGCCGAACAGATGGCGCGCATCCACGGGCCCGTCGGGCTGAATATCGGCGCGCTGTCGCCGGCCGAGATCGCCGTCTCGATTGTCGGCCAGATCACCCAGGTGCGCCGCCGCAAGCCCGAGGCGTCATGATTTTCGGCGAGACGCCACTGGCCGAGGCCGAAGGCGCTATCCTCGCCCATTCCTGGCGTGCGCCGGGCAAGTCGCTGAGCAAGGGCAGGGTGCTGTCGGCCGACGACATCGCCGTGCTGCGCGCCGCCGGGGTCGTATCGGTTGTGGCGGCAAGGCTGGAGCCGGATGACGTGCCCGAGGACGAGGCTGCCGCCCGGCTTGCCGCGGCACTGGCCGGCGCCGGCCTCAGCGTCGGCTCTGCCTTCACCGGCCGGGTCAATCTCTTCGCCGAGCATGCCGGCGTGCTCGAGTTGTCGCCGGAACGGGTCGACGCGCTCAATCTCGTCGACGAATCGATTACGCTCGCGACCCTGCCGGCGCACGCCACCGTCACCGAAAAGCAGATGGTGGCGACCATCAAGATCATTCCTTTCGCCACGTCGAGGACGGCGCTCGAGAAATGCCTCACCGTCGCCGGCAACGCGCCGCTGCTGCGGGTTGCGCCGCTGCGGGCGATGAAGGCCGGGCTGGTGCAGACCAGGGTGGCGTCCACCAAGGACTCCGTGCTCGACAAGACCGTGCGGGTGACGCGCGAGCGGTTGGAAGCGTTGGGCAGCAACCTGATCGCCGAACGGCGTTGCCGCCACGACGCCGCCGAGGTCGCCGCCGAACTGGAGAAGCTGAAGGCCGAAGGCTGCGAGCTGCTGCTGGTTGCCGGCGCGTCGGCCATCGTCGACCGGCGCGACGTGGTGCCGGCCGGCATCGAGGGCGCGGGCGGCACGATCCATCATTTCGGCATGCCGGTCGACCCGGGCAATCTGCTGCTGTTCGCCAGCATCGGCGCGCAGCCGGTGATCGGCTTGCCTGGCTGCGCCCGCTCGCCCAAGTTCAACGGGCTCGATCAGGTGCTGCAGCGCCTGCTGGCCGGCCTGCCGATCGGTCCGGAACAGATCATGCGCATGGGCGTCGGCGGGTTGCTGGCGGAAATCCCGAGCCGGCCGCTGCCGCGCGCCGAAACCACCGCACCACAGACCGCGCCGCGCGTTGCCGCCCTGCTGCTGGCGGCCGGCATGTCGCGCCGCATGGGCGGACCCAACAAGCTGCTGCAGGACGTCGGCGGCGAGGCGATGGTGGTGCGCAGCCTGCAGGCCATCCGGCAGGCGCCGGTCGACGACGTCGTGATCGTGCTGGGCCACAACGCGGCGGAGATTCGCGCCGCCATCGACAAAGCGGCGGGCGGCGATGCGCGCCTGCGCTTCGTCGACAATCCCGCTTTCGCCGAAGGCCTCAGCACGTCGCTGCAGGCCGGCCTGTCGGTGCTGCCGGACAGGGCCGATGCCGTGCTGGTCTGCCTCGGCGACATGCCGGCCGTCAGCGCCGCCCAGATCGGCCGGCTGATCGCCGCCTTCAATCCCGTCGAGCAGCGCGCCATCTGCGTGCCGACCTTCAAGGGCAAGCGGGGCAATCCCATCCTGTGGGCGCGCCGGTTCGTGCCCGAGATGCGCAAGCTGGCCGGCGATGTCGGCGCGCGGCATCTGATCGGCGAAAATGCCGAGACCGTGTGCGAAGTCGAGATGGGCGATGCCGCGGTGCTGACCGATCTCGATACGCCCGAAGCCCTGCGCGACTATCTCGAGGCGCGGCCATGAGCTTCGATCCCGCCGCCCTGCGGGCGCAGTTTCCGATTTTCCGCGAGCGGATCAACGGCCAGCCGCTGCATTATCTCGACAACGGCGCCACCGCCCAGATGCCGCAATCGGTGATCGACGCCGTTTCCTTCCACGACAGCCACGCCCGCGCCAACGTGCTGCGCGGCGTCCACACCCTGGCCGAGCGCGCCACCGAAGCCTACGAAGGCGCGCGGGCGGGTGTCGCTTCGTTCCTCAACGTGCCGGAAACCGAGATCGTCTTCACCGCCGGCTGCACCGCCGCCATCAATTTGGTGGCGCACAGCTACGGCAGCCTGCTGCGTCCGGGCGACGAGATCGTGCTGTCGGTGCTCGAACATCACTCCAACATCGTGCCCTGGCAGTTGCTGGCCGAACGCGCCGGGCTGGCGATCAAGGTGCTGCCCGTCACCGACGATGGCCGTATCGACGTGACGGCGCTGCCGAGACTGGTCGGCGAACGCACACGCCTGATCGCGCTCGCGCACGCCTCCAACGTCACTGGCGCCGTGCTCGACGTCGCCGCCGTGGTCGCGGCCGCGAAAGCCGTCGGCGCCCGCGTCCTGCTAGACGGCGCGCAGCGCATCCCGCAGGGGCCGATCGATCTCGCCGCATTGGGCGTCGATTTCTATGTCTTCTCGGGCCACAAGGCCTACGGGCCCACCGGCATCGGCGTGTTGTGGGGACGGGGAGAAATCCTCGAGGCCATGCCGCCCTTCATGGGCGGCGGCTCGATGATCGGCCGCGTCGATTTCGCCGGCACCACCTACGCGCCGCCGCCGCGCCGTTTCGAGGCCGGCACGCCGCCCATCGCCCAGGCGGTCGGGCTGGGCGCGGCGATGCGGTTCATGGCCGAACTGGACTGGGCCGGGGTGGAGGCGCACGAGATGGGGCTGACCCAGCGCCTGATGGATGGGCTCGGCACGCTCGGCGCGCGCATCGTCGGGCCGCGCGGCCTGCAGGGGCGGGTGCCGGTCGTTTCCTTCGTGCTCGACCGCGTCCATCCGCACGACCTGGCGCAGATTCTCGACCAGCATGGTGTTGCCATCCGTGGCGGCCACCACTGCGCGCAGCCGCTGATGGAGCGTTTCGACCTGCCAGGCACCGCCCGCGCCAGCATCGCGCCCTACAACGTGGCGGCCGATGTCGATGCGCTGCTGGAGGGCGTCGAGGACGCCAAGAGACGGCTGGCATGAGCGACGATCTCTACCAGCAGGCCATCGTGGCGCTGGCGCGCGATGCCTCGCACGCCGGCATGCTCGAACCCGCCGCCGCCATCTCGCAGCGCGACAATCCGCTGTGCGGCGATCGCGTCACGCTGACCGCCGACTTCGCGGGCGATAGAACCTTGTCCGAAATTCGCCATAAAACCCGCGGTTGCCTCCTATGCGAAGCCGGCGCCGCACTCGTGACGTCGCATGCGAAAGGTCTCGATGCGGCGAAAGCGGCACAGGCGGGCGCGGATATGCGCGCCTGGCTGCGCGGCGAAGCAGTGCAGGGACTGTGGCAAGGCGCCGAAGCCTTCGCGCCGGTGCGATCGAGGAAATCGCGTCATGATTGCGTCACATTGGCTTTCGATGCTCTCGCCGGGTTGTTCGAAACGCGTTCCTGACCGGAGACACTCCATGCTTTCTCGCACGCTCATCGCCGCGGCGCTGTTTAGCGCGATCGCGCTGCCCGCCGCCGCCCAGGAACTGGCGCTCAAGCGCGTCATGCTGTCGTCTGGCGGCATTGGCTATTTCGAGCACGAGGCCGAGATCGACGGCAATGCCGAGCTCAAGCTCAGCGTCCGCCTCGATCAGGTCGACGACGTGCTCAAGAGCCTCGTCGTCTACGACGACAAGGGCGGCATCGGCGGCGTCAGCCTGCCGGGTCGGGAGCCGCTCGGGGAGGCCTTCCGCGGCCTGCCGTTCGACGAAGGCGCGCTGGGTTCGCTGGCGACGCTGGTGCAGGCGCTGCAGGGGGCGGAGATTTCCGTCTCCGGCCCGCGCATGCTGAGCGGCCGGGTCATTGCCGTCACGCCCGAAACCATCGTCACCCAGAACGGCAACGAGCAGCGCCAGCGCCATCGCGTGTCGGTGCTGACGGCCGACGGGACCATGCAGCAATTCGTGCTGGAAGAGGCGCAGGACCTACAATTCAACGATCCGGCCTTGCGCAAGCAGATCGGCGAGGCGCTGGCCGCCGTGCGCGAGAACCGCGCCCGCGACTCGCGCACCCTGACCGTCACCTTGCGCGGCAACGGCAAGCGGATCGTGCGCGCTGCCTATGTCGTCTCGGTGCCGGTGTGGAAGGCGGCCTATCGCGTCACCCTGCCGTCCGATGCCGCCGCCACCAAGGCCGGCATGCAGGGTTGGGCGGTGCTGGAGAACATGACCGGCAGCGACTGGAACGGCGTCGAACTGACTCTGACCTCGGGCAGCCCCGTCACCTTCCGTCAGGCGCTGTACGAAGCCTATTACGTCGATCGGCCGGAAGTCCCGGTCGAGGTCGTCGGCCGCATCCTGCCGCGCTCGGACCAGGGCGGGGTTGCCGCCGACGTCACGACACTGGCGCAGGAGCGCTACAGATCCACTGCGCCAGCCCCGGCCGCCGCGCCGGCTCCCATGCCTTCAGCGGCGCCGCGTGGTCAGTTGGGCTTCGAGGGAGGCTTTGGCGGGAAAGTCATGGCCGGACTCGATCCTTCAAGTTCTGTCGCCGGCGCCGCCAATGCCGCGGCGTCTGCGGAATCCTTCACCCAGGTCTCCTTCAAATTCCCGCAGCCGATCAGCATAGGCGCTGGCCGCACGCTTTCGGTGCCGATCATCGACCGCGAGGTGCCGGTGCGCCGGCTGGCGATCTACCAGCCCGAGACCCATGCCCGCCATCCGCTGGCCGCCATCGAACTGCGCAATGACGGCAGCACCGGCCTGCCGCCGGGCATCCTGACGATCTACGAGCGCGGCGCGACGGCGGGGCAGGCGTCCTATGTCGGCGACGCCCGCCTGTCCGGCCTGCCGGTGGGCGACAAGCGCCTGCTGAGCTACGCCCTCGACACGCGCACCACCGTCGAGCGCGACAGCGAGCAGGCCCGCCGCATTACGCGCGGCAGCATCGTCAACGGCGTGTTCCGCTACACGGTGGGGCTGACCCAGACCACGACCTGGCGGGTGAGGACGCCGGCCAACGAGGCGCGCAACATGCTGTTCGAGCAGTTCGGCGCCGCCGGCTGGACCGTGCTCAAGCCCGACCCCAAGACCGTCGAGATCAGCGAGAACCGCTTCCGCGTGCCGGCCTCGATTCCGGCCGGCACCCAGACCAAGGTCGAGTTCGTGATCGAGCGGCCGCTGGAAGAATCGATCGTGCTGAGCAGCGCACCGGCCGAGCGCATCGCGGCTTTCGCGCGCAATACCGAGCTCGACAAAGCGACGCGCGATGCCTTCGCCCGCATCGTCTCGCTGCAGAACGACGTCGCCCGCCACCAGCAGCGCCTGTCGCAGATCCAGAACGAGCGCGGCGCCATCGTCTCCGACCAGGAACGCCTGCGCGGCAATCTCTCTTCGGTGCCGCGCGACAGCGATCTCTACAAGCGCTACCTCGCCAAGCTGGAGGAGCAGGAAAACGCGCTGGAGCGGCTGGAGAAGGAGCAGACCAGCGTCGAGCAGGCCCTGCTGGCCGCCCGCCAGGCGCTGTCGGAGTTCATCGCCAAGCTCTGAGCCGGCCGGTTCCGCAGTCCGGCGCATGACAGACGCCGCAAACCGGCATGACTCGCTGCCGGTTTGCGGCGCTACTCTCCTGCCACCGATGAAACCCCGTCGTCTTTGCCTGCCGTCATGAGCTGGGCCCCCTCGCGCGCCGTCGTCGTGCCTCTGGTCGTGGCCTGCGCGCTTTTCATGGAGAACCTCGACTCCACGGTGATCGCCACCGCGCTGCCCAGCATCGCGCGGTCGCTGAACGAAAATCCGCTGCACCTCAACATGGCGATCACATCCTACCTGCTGAGCCTCGCCATCTTCATTCCGATCAGCGGCTGGATGGCCGACCGCTTCGGCGCGCGGACCGTGTTTCGCATGGCCATCGTCGTGTTCATGGCCGGCTCGATCGCCTGCGGCGTCGCCGGCAGCCTGGCCGAGCTGGTGGCGGCGCGCATCCTGCAGGGGATCGGCGGTTCGATGATGACGCCGGTCGGGCGTCTCATCCTGCTGCGCTCGATTCCCAAATCGGGCCTGGTCAGGGCCATGTCCTACCTGACGGTGCCGGCGCTGATCGGCCCGGTGATCGGCCCGCCGCTGGGCGGGCTGATCGTCACCTATGCCCACTGGCGCTGGATCTTCTTCATCAATATCCCGATCGGTCTGATCGGCATCCTGATGGTCACGCTGTTGATCGACAACGTGCGCGAGGAGGCGACGCCGCCGCTCGATCTGCGTGGCTTCGTGCTGATCGGGCTGGGACTGGCCGGGCTGATCTTCGGCTTCGAGACGGTTGGCCGCGAGGTGCTGCCGCTGAACGTGACGCTGGCGCTGCTGATCGGCGGCGCGCTGTGCACGGCGCTCTACCTGTGGCACTCGATGCGGGCGAAAGCGCCGATCCTCGATCTCGGCTTGCTGCGCATCCCGACCTTTCGCGCCGCCGTGCTCGGCGGGCTGATGTTCCGCATGGGGCTGGGGGCGCTGCCCTTCCTGCTGCCGCTGATGCTGCAGCTCGGCTTCGGCCTGACGGCCCTGCAGTCGGGCCTGCTGACCTTCGCCAGCGCGGCCGGCGCCATGACCATGAAATTCTCGGCCGGGCCGATCATCCGCGCCTTCGGTTTCCGCCCGGTGCTGGTCGGCAACGCGGTGATCTCGGGCTTCTTCCTGATGGGCTACGCGCTGTTCCGGCCCGATACGCCGCATGCCGTCATCTTCCTGGCCCTGCTGGCCGGCGGCTTCTTCCGTTCGCTGCAGTTCACCGCCATCAATACGCTGTCCTATGCCGACGTGCCGGCGCCACGGATGAGCAAGGCCACAAGCTTCGCCTCGATGATGCAGCAGCTTTCGCTCAGCATGGGAGTGGCGATCGGCGCCATGCTGTTGCACGTCACCCTGTCGCTGCGCGGCGGCAGCGCCATCGCGGCCCAGGATTTCATCCCGGCCTTCCTGTCGATCGGGGCGTTGTGCCTGGCGTCCTTCGCGGTGTTCCTGCCGCTGGCCCGCGACGCCGGGGCCGAAGTCAGCGGCCATCGCGTTGCGGCCACGCCGACGACGCAGCAGGAAACGCCGGTCTAGGTCTTCAGCGGTGAGCGGCGCCGACAGCGGCGCCGACGCTGGCGAAGCCGTCGCGCTTCAGCAGCACGGCCAGGTCGTGCTTCATGCGATGCACCAGCCCCGGACCCTGGAACACCAGCGCGCTGTAGAGCTGCACGGCGCAGGCGCCCTGGCGAATCTTCTCGTAGGCGTCGGCGGCGTTGGCGATGCCGCCGACCCCGATCAGGGGCAGGCGTCCCTCGGTCAGCCGATACATCTCCGCCAGCAGCCGGGTCGACATCTCGAACACCGGCCGGCCGCTCAGGCCGCCGCGTTCGCTGCGATGGCGGCTGCGCAGCGAGGCCGGCCGCGCGATGGTGGTGTTGGAAACGATCATACCGTCGATGCCGGACGCCAGCGCCACCTGGGCGATGTCCTGCTTCTCCTGGTCGGTCAGGTCCGGCGCGGACTTGATCAGCATCGGCGGCGCCGACACCTGCTGCTCGGCCGCCACCCGCGCCCGCGTCGTCTTCAGCCGCTCCAGCAACTCGGCCAGCGGCTGCTTCGACTGGAACACTTTGCCATTGGGCGTGTTGGGGCAGGAAATGTCGATGGTCATGTAGTCGGCCAGCGGCGTGAACTTCGCCACCAGCCGGTCGAAATCCCCGGCCGGGTCGGTGCTGTCGCTGTTACTGGCCATGTTGACGCCGATCATGCCGGCATTGCGGTCTCGGCCGTTCAGGCGGGCGGCGATGACGTCCATGCCGTCGTTGTTGAAGCCCATGCGGTTGATCACCGCCTCGTCCTCGCTGAGGCGGAACAGGCGCGGCCGGGGATTGCCCGTTTGCGGCCGGGGCGTCACCCCGCCGATCTCGATGAAGCCGAACCCCATGGCCTGGGTGGCGTTCACCACCACGGCGTTCTTGTCGAAGCCGGCCGCCAGCCCGATCGGATTGTGCAGGATCCGGCCCAGCAGCGAGGTGGTCAGCACAGGGTCGTCGGGATCGGTCTCGGGCCGCAGCAGGCCGTTGCGCAACGCCCAAAGGGCGATGCGATGGCCTTGTTCGGCGTCGATCAGAGGCAGGGCAGGGCGGAGCAGCGGATAGAAATCCAGCATGACGCCCGTATCAATCGTCCCAGATCCCGCCGCGGTCAAGAAGCAATCCGGGCTTGCGGGGGAAAAGCACCGCCATCAGCTCCGAAACCAGGCGCTCAAAGGCCCGGTCGTCCGGCTGGCTGGCGTCGGTGCGGGCGAAAGCCTCGGTCATCGGCTGGTAGCTGCGGCAGTAGGCGGCGGCGACGTTGACGCTGCCCGGAACGGCGGTCGGCGGCGGCTTGATGCTGTCGAGCTCCTCGCACAGCGTGCTGCCGAGCTGGCTGCCGGCGCCGAACACCAGCACCAGCCGGTAGGCCTTGGCCGGCGGGGTTTCGCCGGGCGTCGTCGTCCAGGTCGTCTTGGGACCGACCGAGCGGGCCTGCAACTTGGCCAGCAGGGCCTTCTCGAAGGCCTCCTGCGGCATGGCGAAGGGATTGCCGCGGATCTGGACCAGGAACTCCTTGCCGTCGGCGGCGGCGAAGAACTCCTCCCAGGTGTAGCGGATATGGACTTCCTCATGCGTGATGACGGCGGCCGATGCCGTGGCTGCCGCCATCGCCAGGCCGGCCGCGAAGGCCACGTGGAACAGGGTCTTTTTCAGGCTCATGATCGATTCTACCTGCCGCTTGGCGGCGGAAATAAGGCTTCCTCGATAACGACCGGTCAGACGTCCAGATCCCGGGCGAACTGGGCGTTTTCCTGGATGAAAGCGAAGCGCTTCTCCGGCTTGCGGCCCATCAGGTCCTCGACCAGCCGGGCCGTGCGCATGCTTTCCCGGCGTTCGGCCTCGTCCTTGGCCTGCGGGATGCCGACCCGCAGCAGGCTGCGTTTGGCCGGGTCCATGGTCGTGTCGCGCAACTGGTTGGGCAGCATTTCGCCCAGGCCTTTGAAGCGGCTGACCTCGACCTTGCCGTTGCCCTTAAACGTCGTCGCCATCAGCTCCTCGCGATGCTTGTCGTCGCGCGCGTAGACCGAGTTGGCGCCGCGCACCAGCCGGTAGAGCGGCGGCTGGGCGAGATAGAGATGGCCGTTCTCGATCAGCTTCGGCATCGCGCGATAGAAGAACGTCATCAGCAGCGAGGCGATATGCGCGCCGTCGACGTCGGCGTCGGTCATGATCACCACCCGCTCGTAGCGCAGCTTCTCGTCGTTGTAGTTGGCGCCCGTGCCGCAGCCCAGCGCCAGGATCAGGTCGGCGACCTCCTGGTTCTCGCGCAGCTTTTCGGCCGAGGCGGAGGCGACGTTGAGGATCTTGCCGCGCAGCGGCAGCACGGCCTGGGTATTGCGGTTGCGCGCCTGCTTGGCCGAGCCGCCGGCCGAATCGCCCTCGACCAGGAATATCTCCGTACCCTTGGACGAGGAGGCGGTGCAGTCGGCCAGCTTGCCCGGCAGGCGCAGCTTGCGTGTCGCCGTCTTGCGTTGCTGTTCCTTGTCCTGCTTGCGCCGCAGCCTCTCCTCGAGCCGGTCGATGATGGCCTCGAGCAGCGCGTTGGCGCTTTCCGGATCGCCGCCCAGCCAGTGATCGAAATGGTCGCCGACCACGCCCTCGACCATGCGCGCGGCATCGACCGTCACCAGCTTCTCCTTGGTCTGGCCCTGGAATTGCGGCTCGCGGATGAACAGCGACAGCAGCCCGGCCGAGCCTTCCATCACATCGTCGGCGGTGATCTGCGCCGCCTTGCGGTTGCCGGTCAGCTCGCCATAGCGCTTCAGCCCCTTGGTCAGCGCCGCCCGCAATCCCGCCTCGTGCGTGCCGCCTTCCGGCGTATGCACCGTGTTGGCGTAGGAGCGGATGAAGCCTTCGCCGTCGGTCGGCCACCACACCGCCCATTCGACCTTGCCGTCCTGATCCGTCGCAGCTTCGCCATGGAAGGGCGCGGGCGTCAGCGTGGGGCGCTCGCCGATTTCGCTCTTCAGGTAATCGGTCAGGCCGCCTTCGAAATGGAAGCTCTCTTTCTCCGGCGTGTCGTCTTTCCTGCCGAGCAACGCGGCATCGCATTGCCAGCGGATCTCGACGCCGCGGAACAGATAGGCCTTCGAGCGCGCCATGCTGTAAAGCCGGGCCGGCGAGAACTCCGCCTTGTCGCCGAAGATCTGCTCATCGGGGTGGAACCGCACCGACGTGCCGCGCCGGTTGCGCGCGGCGCCCATGTTCTTGAGCTTGGACTTGGCCGCGCCGCGGCTGAAGCGCTGTTCCCAGAGCTGCCGGTCGCGCGCGACTTCCACCACCAGTTCGTCCGACAGCGCGTTGACCACCGAGACGCCGACGCCATGCAGGCCGCCCGAGGTCGAATAGGCCTTGCCGCCGAACTTCCCGCCGGAATGCAGCGTGGTCATGATGACTTCCAGCGCCGACTTGCTCTTGAACTTCGGATGCGGGTCGGTCGGGATGCCGCGGCCGTTGTCGGTGACGGTGACCCAGTTGCCCTTTTCGAGCGTCAATTCGATGACGCTCGCATGGCCGGCCACCGCCTCGTCCATGGCGTTGTCGAGGACCTCGGCGACCAGATGGTGCATGGCCCGCTCGTCGGTGCCGCCGATATACATGCCCGGCCGCCGGCGCACCGGCTCCAGCCCTTCCAGCACCTCGATGTCGCGCGCCGTATAGGCCGCGTTCTTGCCCTTGGGGGCGTCCGAGAACAGATCCTTCGCCTTGCCCGCCATTACTGCTGCTAACCCCTGCGAATCCGCGAAAACTGGCCGTATTTCGGCTTATATGGTAGGTGTTGGCCGGTCGTATCACAAGATGAAGGCAAAGGGGAAGCCGCATGGCCCGTTCCGCCCGCAAACCGGCCGAAACCAAGACTGAGGTCGAGGAAATCAAGCCCGGCCGCGATCCGGTCATCCGCACCGCCCCGTCGCCGGCCGACATGAACGGCAATGGCGACATCTTCGGCGGCTGGGTCATGGCGCAGATGGACATCGCCGGCGGCATCACCGCCGCGCGCGCCGCCCAGGGCCGTGTCGCCACCGTCGCGGTCGCCGGCATGACCTTCAACAAGCCGATCAAGGTCGGCGACGTGGTCAGCATCTATTGCGACATCGAGCGGCTGGGCAACACGTCGGTGACGGTGAAGCTCGAAACCATCGTGCAGCGCCGCCTCGATCCCGAGCCGATCAAGGTCACCGAAGGCACCTTCGTGTTCGTCGCCATCGACAAGGAGGGCCGGCCGCGGCCCATTCCCAAACCCGGCGGCAAACGGCCCGCGACGGCGGCCAGGGGAAGCTAGATGCGCGCGGCGGTCCTCCTGGCATTGCTGCTGGCCGCACTGCCATGGCGGGCCCAGGCCCATCCGCACGTCTTCATCCAGTACCTGATCGTGCCGCAGCTCAAGGACGGCGCGATCGCCTCGGTGGTGCTGCACTGGCGCTTCGACGATCTCTACAGTTCGCTGGTGCTGGGCACGATCGATCGCGACCACAACGGCAAGCTATCACAGCCGGAAATCGACGAGCTGGCCAAGCGCGTCCTGACCAACACCGCCGACAGCGGTTTCTACACCACCTTCAAGCTCGACGGCGTCGAGTGGCGGGCGCCGAAAGCCGACGGCTTCACCGCCAGCGCCGCCGACGAGATCGTCACCTACGAATTCACCATCGTCCTGCCGAAGCCGGTGCGCATCCTCGAGGCCTCGGCGCACGATCCGCAATACTACATCGCCATGGAAGCCGATCCGAAACAGCCCGAGGCGGCCAAAGGCGCCGTCGCGTGCCGCATCGGCAAGCCGGAAACGGTCAAGGACAAGACCTGGGGCGACTACATGCGCGACGTCGTGTTCTGCCAGGTGGCCTCGCAATGACGCTGCGGGCGATCCTGCTGGCCGTGCTCCTGCTGTGCGGCGGCCTGTTGTCGCAAGGCGACGCGCGAGCGGCGCCGACCGGCGGCGCGCCGCTGGCCGTCGGCGAGACGATCGATGCCGTGGTCGCCCAGGTCGCCCGCTGGCAGAGCCGCATCAACCGCGCCTTGTCGACCGAGGTGCGCAACATCAGGCGCGGGGAAGGTCTGCCGGCGGTGCTGGCGCTGCTCGCCCTGGGGTTCGGCTACGGCGTGCTGCACGCGCTCGGCCCGGGCCACGGCAAGGCCGTCGTCGCCGCCTATTTCATGGACCGTTCGCGCCACTGGTCGGCGGCGATCTTTGCCGGCAGCTGGATCGCTCTCGGCCACACGATTTCCGCCGTTCTCATCGTGCTGGTGCTGGCCTTCGTGCTGGGCGGCGCCTCGATGGAGATCGTCGGCCAGGCGCGCACGGTCGAGGTCATCGCCTACGGCCTGATCGTCGCCATCGGCCTGTGGCGGCTGATCGCCGGTCTGCGCGGCGATCCGCATTGCCATGCCCATGATCACGATCATGGACATGCGCACGATCACCACGACCATGCTCATCCGGCCGCCGCGACGGGCTGGACCGGGCGGCTGCGCCAGTTCCTGAAGCCCGACGCCATGCTAGGCATGCTGACCGTGGCCGGTGCGGTGCCCTGCAGCGGTTCGATGATCCTGCTGCTGTTCGCCCTTGCCAATGGCGTGCTGCTGGTCGGTCTGGCGGCGACGCTGTCGATCGCGGTGGGCATGGCACTGACACTCATTGCGCTGGGTTTCGCGGCCGTGGCGTTGCGCCTGCGCTTCGTCGATCGCGGCTCCCCGGCCTGGCTGCAGCGCGGCCTGACCGTGGCGGGCGGTCTGCTGGTCTCCGTCGTCGGCACGTTGATGCTGGTTGCAGCACTCGAAGGCCCGCCCATCTAGTTTCCAGGGAACCGCCGGCGCGACCGGCCGTTCGGCAAACGCTTGTCGGGAGGCATTCAATGGCGATGGCGGCAGGTCTTTTCGCGCGCGCGACGCGCAAGGTGGCTCAGCTCAGCGGCCGGCCGCTGACCTTCTGCATCGCCGTCGGCATCATCGTGGCCTGGGCGGTCAGCGGCCCGCTTTTCGGCTTCTCCGACACCTGGCAGCTGGTCATCAACACCGGCACCACCATCGTAACTTTCCTGATGGTGTTCCTCATCCAGGCCACCCAGAACCGCGACACCGCCGCCCTGCAGCTCAAGCTCGACGAACTGATCCGCGCCACCAGGGGCGCGCACAACGCCATGCTCGACCTGCAGGAGCTGACGGAGGAGGAGATCGAGACGGTGCATGCCCATTACAGCAAGCTCGCCCATCTCGCGCGCGAGCAGGCACGGGCCGGGCGCACCGACACCGACAAGCCGCGGCTCAATCCGTTCGATCCCGACACGCACGACGCCATCCAGGACATGCTGCCGGGTCGAACCGACTGACTGGCCGCCTGACGGATCGGCCGAGCCCTGCCGTTCCGGCATGCGGCCAAGGCGTCGGCGCCGGTCGACAGGCCGCGGCGGCCACCTATACTGACGCCGTGAACGAGCGTTTATCCGGCGCTGCCCCGCAGCCCTTCTCCGATGCCGAACATCGCAAGCGGATCCTGCGCGGGGTGCTGCTGATGTGCCTGGCGGCGATGCTGTTTCCCGTCATGAACGGCTTCGCCAAGGTCCTGATCGTCGACTACCACCCGACGCAGATCGTCTGGGCGCGCAACGCCAGCCATCTGGTGTTCCTGCTGGCGCTGCTGGTGCCGCGCGTCGGGCTGGTGCCGCTGCTGCGCTGCCGCCGGCCGTGGAGCCAGATGAGCATCTCGCTGCTGCTGCTGGTCTCGACGGCCATGATGTTCGTCGCGCTCGAATTCATTCCGCTGGCCAATGCGTCGGCCATCATCTTCACCGCGCCACTGATCGTCACGCTGCTGTCGGCGGTGCTGCTTGGGGAGAAGGTCGGCCTGCCGCGCTGGGCCGCCGTCGTCGCCGGCTTCATCGGCATGCTGATCGTCATGCGTCCCGGCAGCGCGCTGTTCCATCCCGCGGTGCTGCTGGTGCTGGGCAGTGCGACGACCTACGCGCTCTACCAGATCGTCATGCGTCGCATCTCCGGCAGCGACACGCCGGAGACCACCGCCGTCTACAGCGTCGTGCTGAGCACCGCCGTGATGAGCCTGATCGTGCCGTTCTTCTGGATCACGCCGATGTCTCTGATCGACGTGCTGATGTTCTGCGGCATGGGCGTCATCGGCGGCTTCAGCCATTATTGCATCGCGCATGCGCTGGCGCTGGCGCCGGCCAGCATCGTCTCGCCGTTCAACTACGCCCAGATCCTCGGCGCGGCGATCTTCGATTTCGTGGTGTTCACGACCTTTCCCGATCTGTGGGTCTGGGTCGGCTCGGCCATCATCGTCGCCAGCGGCATCTTCATCGTCTGGCGCGAAACCCGACGCGCTAAAGACCCAGCGCCTTGAGATCCGGTCTTGCCGCGACGAAATCCGTGACCTTCTCGTAGGCCCGGCCGATACGCAGCACGCCAGCCTCGTCGAACGGCCGCCCGACGATCTGCACCCCGACCGGCAATCCGCCCGACAATCCCGCCGGCAGGCTGAGCGCGCACAGGCCGAGGTAATTGCCCGGCCG
>JBDZUM010000060.1:14011-23422 GCA_040255215.1 Rhodospirillaceae bacterium | reverse complement strand
TGGCGTCGACGCTGACCACCAGCGGCTCGTCCTGGCCGGCGAGCGGCTTGGCTTCCGTCTTGGGCAGGTCGACCTGGACGCCGACATTGAGCAGCGGGGCGGCGACCATGAAGATGATCAACAGCACCAGCATGACGTCGACGAAGGGCGTGACGTTGATCTCGGCCATCGGCACGTAGCGGCTGCGCGCGAAGCGGCCCTTGTAGCGACCGCCGCCGCCGCCATTGCCGCCATTGAGCGTCGCGCCCATCAGCGCGCCTCCTCGAGCTGGCGCGACAGGATGGTCATGAACTCGGCGGCGAAGCCGTCGAGGCGCTGGGCGTAGCGCGAGATCTCGGTCGAGAGCTTGTTATAGGCGATCACCGCCGGCACCGCGGCGACGAGGCCCAGCGCGGTGGCGAACAGCGCCTCGGCGATGCCCGGCGCCACGACGGCCAGCGAGGTGTTCTTGCTGACCGCGATCGACTGGAAGGAATTCATGATGCCCCAGACCGTGCCGAACAGGCCGATGAACGGCGCCGTCGAACCGACCGAGGCGAGGAAGATCATGCGCTTCTCGAGCGCTTCCATCTCGCGGCTGACGGTGACGCCCATGACCTGCTCGATGCGCTGCTGCAGGCCGGCGCGAGCGGCGCCGGTCAGCGCCAGGCCCTTGGAGACGGTGCGGCGCCATTCGCGCATGGCGCCGGAGAACACGGTCGACATCGGATCATCTGGCTTGGTGCCGACGCGATCGTAGAGATCCTCGAGCGAGATGCCGGACCAGAAGGTTTCCTCGAACTGGTTGGCCTTGGCGCGCAGGCCGCGCAGGCGCAGCAGCTTGTCGAAGATGATGGCCCACGACCAGAACGAGGCGAGGATCAGCACGATGACGACGATCTTCACGATCCAGTCGGCATTCATGAACATGCCGACGATGGACATGTCGATCGGCGGCACCGATCCGGGTAGTGCTTGCGCGTTGACGGTCTGGTCCATGGTCCGAAAAACTCCTACTGCGCTTGGCTTTTGCGCGTTGATTGTGGCGTTAACGGGGCGTCGGCAACCCGCGAAAGACTCTCGCGCAGGCCGGCGGGAAGCCGCGCCGGGCGGCCGTCCGGCCGCATGCAGGCGAGCTTGAGCGTGGCGATCACGAGAATTTCGGAACCCTTGCGGACGGTCTGCGCGATGTCGAGCGAGGCGCCGCCGAGGGCAGTGATGGCGCTGTCGACCAGCAGCAGATCGTCGAGCCGGGCAGGCCGTCGGTAGTCGACGGCGCAATGCCTTACGGTCCAGTTGACGCCTGTGGAATCGCGCAGGGCGGAATGCTCGTAGCCCAGCAGCCGCATCATCTCGGTGCGGGCGCGTTCGACGAAGCGCAGGTAGTTGGCGTAATAGACGATGCCGGCCGCGTCGGTGTCCTCGTAGAACACGCGCACGGCGTACCAGTGCCGGCCTTCGGCGATCAGCCCCGAGGGCGATCGCGCGATTTCCGGCAGCCGTTGCAAAATTGCATCAGCGGTCATCGGCATCGTCCGAGCGCAGCAGGTCGATCTGCGCCTGGGCGCCGCGCGGCACGGCGAGGCCGATATGGCGATAGCCGAGTTCGGCCAGCATGCGCCCGCGCGGGGTGCGGAGAACGAAGCCCTGCTGCATCAGATAGGGCTCGATGACGTCCTCCAGCACGTCGCGCTGCTCGCTGAGCGCGGCCGAGAGGGTTTCGACGCCGACCGGGCCGCCGCCGTATTTCTCGGCGATGCAGAAGAGATAGCGGCGATCCATGGCGTCGAGGCCGGCGCGGTCGACTTCCAGCCGCTGCAACCCGGCATCGGCCACCGCGGCATCGACGCGGGAAGCGCCGCCGACGGTGGCGAAGTCGCGCACGCGGCGCAGCAGGCGATTGGCGACGCGCGGCGTGCCGCGCGAACGGCGCGCGATCTCGGCGGCGCCGTCGTCGCTCATCTCGACGTTGAGCACCGAGGCGGCGCGGCGCACGATCAGTTCGAGCTCGGCCGGGGTGTAGAAGATCATGCGCAGGGGAATGCCGAAGCGCTCGCGCAGCGGCGTCGTCATCAGGCCCGAGCGCGTCGTCGCGCCGACCAGGGTGAAGGGCGGCAGGTCGATGCGGATCGAACGCGCCGCCGGGCCTTCGCCGATCATGATGTCGAGCTGGAAATCCTCCATCGCCGGATAGAGGATCTCCTCGATCGCGGGATTGAGGCGATGGATCTCGTCGATGAAGAGAACGTCGCGCGCCTCCAGATTGGTCAGCAGCGCGGCGAGATCGCCGGCCTTCTGGATCACCGGCCCCGAGGTGGCGCGGAAACCCGCGCCCAATTCGCGCGCCACGATCTGCGCCAGGGTGGTCTTGCCGAGGCCGGGCGGCCCGTGGAACAGCACGTGATCGAGCGCCTCGCCGCGGGTCTTGGCCGCATCGATGAAGATGCGCAGGTTCTCGCGCACCTGGCGCTGGCCGACGAACTCGGACAATTGCAGCGGCCGCAGCGAGGCTTCGGCGCCGTCGTCGGCGGCGCGCGCGGGCGCCACCATGCGGCTCTCGTCGAGATCGGCTCCGCGCGGCTTGCGGCTCATGGCGCGAGCTCCTTGAGCCCGGCGCGGATCAGCGCCTCGACGTCGCCGCCGTCACCAAGCCGCTGCGTGGCGCGCGCCACCGCGCCGAACGCCTCGGCGCGCTTGTAGCCGAGATTGACCAGGGCGGAGACGGCATCCTCGCTGATCGACGGCGCGCCGGCATCGGCGATGGCTCTGGCCTTCAGCGCCTGGCCGGGGAAGGCCATGGCCGATACCTTGTCCTTGAGTTCGGCCGCCAGCCGGCCGGCCAGCTTCGGCCCGACGCCCTGCGCCTGCGACAGGGCGGTGCGGTCCTGGGCGGCGATGGCGGCGGCGAGGCGATCGGGCGTCAGGGCCGAGAGAATGGCCAGCGCCACCTTGGCGCCGACGCCCTGCACGGTCAGCAGCAGGCGGAACCAGTCGCGCTCGTTCGCTTCGGCGAAGGCGAAGAGATGGATGTGGTCCTCCCGCACCTGGGTCTCGATATGCAGGCGCACGCTCTGGCCGGTCGGCGGCAGGGCGCGCAAGGTGCGGGCGGAGGCGAAGACGTGGTAGCCGACGCCGTTGACGTCGATCACCGCCCAGTCGTCGCCGACGCTGTCGAGCAGGCCGCGCAGCAGGGCGATCATCGCGCCCCCGCGGCAATGACGGCCTGGCGGCCCCAGGCCTTCTGCGTGCCGATGAAGTGCGCCATGCAGATCGCCACCGCCAGCGCGTCGGCGGCGTCGGCCGAGGCCGAGCAGCCGGGCAGCAGGCGGCGCACCATCATCGCCACCTGGGTCTTGTCGGCATGGCCGACGCCGACCACCGCCTTCTTGACCTGGTTGGCGCCGTATTCGTGCACCGGCAGGCCGAGCCGGGCCGGCGCCAGCAGCACGACGCCGCGGGCGTAGCCGAGCTTGAGCGTCGAGGACGCGTTCTTGTTGACGAAGGTTTCCTCGACGGCGGCGTGCTCGGGCATCTGCGCCTGCAGCACCTCGGTGATGCCGACGAAGAGCTGGTCGAGACGTTCGGCCAGAGTCAGGCTTTCGTCCGATTTCACCGTGCCGTGCGCCACGTGGCGCAGGCGATTGCCTTCGGAGTCGATCACGCCCCATCCGGTGATGCGCAGGCCGGGATCGAGACCGATCAGGCGCATGGGCTCAGGCCGTCAGCCGCGCCAGCACGGCGTCGGAGATTTCGAAATTGGCCGTCACCGTCTGCACGTCGTCGTTGTCGTCGAGCGTCTCGATCAGCTTGAAGAGCTGCTCGGCCTGGGCCTGGTCGACGGCGGCGGTGGTCACCGGCCGCCAGACGAGCTTGGCACTTTGCGCCGCGCCCAGGCTCTTCTCGAGCGCCTCGCGCACGGCGTTGAAATCCTCGACGGCGCAGACGATCTCGTGGCTCTCCTCGCCGGTCTGCACGTCGGACGCGCCCGCTTCCAGCCCCTGCTCGAACACGGCGTCGGCGGAGCCGGCGTCCAGCGCATAGACGATCAGCCCGATGCGCTCGAACATGAAGGAGACCGAGTTGGTCTCGCCCAGCGCGCCGCCATGTTTGGCGAAGGCCGAGCGCACGTCGGAGGCGGTGCGGTTGCGATTGTCGGTCAGCGCTTCGACGATCAACGCCACGCCGCCCGGCCCGTAGCCCTCGTAGCGCACCTCTTCGTAGTTGGCGCCGTCGTCGCCGCCGGCGCCGCGCTTGATGGCGCGCTCGATCGTGTCCTTGGGCATGTTGGCGTCGCGCGCGGCAATGACGGCGGCGCGCAGGCGGGGATTGGCGGCCGGGTCGGGCAGGCCCATGCGGGCGGCCGTCGTCAGCTCGCGGATCAGCTTGGTAAAGACCTTGCCGCGCCGGGCGTCCTGCGCGCCCTTGCGGTGCATGATGTTCTTGAATTGCGAATGACCAGCCATGGCGAAAAATCGGCCCGTTCCTGTTCCGTGCGGGCGCCCGGTATAGCGGCAGGATTGAGCGAAATCCATACCATATCTCGGGGTCTTTTGGCCACTGGCCACATTAAGCGGTGTCAGCCGGTCAACGGCTCCGGGGCCATGGCGGCGGGGCCGCCCTGGGCGGTCACCCTGCCCGCCTGCAGCCGCACGACGTGGTCGGCGAGCGGCGCCACCTCGTCCCAGGCGTGGCTGACATAGAGCATCGGCAGGGCGAAGCGGGCGCGCAGGCGCTGCAGGTAGGGCAGGATCTCCGCCTTGCGCGGCGCGTCGAGGCTGGCCAGCGGTTCGTCGAGCAGCAGCAGGCGCGGGCCCGACAGCAGGGCGCGGCCGATGGCGACGCGCTGCTTCTCGCCGCCCGACAAGGTGGCCGGCCGGCGCTTCAGCAGAGCGCCGATGCCGAGCAGCTCGACGATTTCCTCCAGGCTGGCGATGCGATCGGCGGCGGCGCGACGCCTCTCGCCGAAATGCAGGTTGGCGGCGACGTCGACATGCGGAAACAGCCGCGCGTCCTGAAACACGTATCCCACTCTGCGACGCTCGGGCGGCAGGTCGATGCCGGCGGCGGAATCGAAATAGACGATATCGTTGACGACGATACGGCCGGCCTGTGGCGTCGCCAGGCCGGCGACGATATCGATGACGGTCGACTTGCCCGCACCGGAGGCGCCGAACAGCGCGCTGACGCCGCTGCCGGGCAGTTCGACGTCGACGTCGAGCCCAAAGCCGCCGCGTTGCAGGCGCGCGCCGATGGTGATCATTTCGCCACGCCCAGCCGGCGCGCCAGGGCGCGGTTGACGTGCTCGGCCGCCAGCAGGGCGGCGAACGCCAGGATCACCGACAGCACCGCCAGACGCAGCGCCGGCTCCTCGCTGCCCGGCTGCTGCAGATAGGTGTATTCGGCCAGCGGCAGGGTGCGGGTCTCGCCCGGAATGTTGGAGACGAAGGTGATGGTGGCGCCGAACTCGCCCAGACCGCGGGCGAAGGACAGCACCAGCCCGGCGAGAATGCCCGGCAGCGCCAGCGGCAGGGTGACGCTGAGGAACGTGTCCCAGCGTGTGGCACCCAAAGTGCGCGCGGCATGCTCGAGGCGGCGGTCGATAGCGTCGAAGGACAGGCGGATGGTGCGCACCGCCAGCGGCAGGCCCATCACGGCGGCGGCGACGGCAGCGCCCTCCCAAGCGAAGGCGATGGAGACGCCGAACAATTGATCGAGCAGCCGGCCGAGCGGCCCGTTGCGGCCGAACAGCAGCAGCAGTGCGTAGCCGACCACGACCGGCGGCAACACCAGCGGCAGGTGCACCACGGCGTCGAGCAGCGACTTGCCCCAGAACTCGCGGCGCGACAGCAGCCAGGCCAGCGCGATGGCGACCGGCAAGGTCAGCACCATGCTCCAGAAGGCGACCTTCAGGCTGAGCAGGACGACGTCGACTTCTTCGGCGGAAAGGATCATCCGCCGGTCGTGAAGCCGGCCTCGCGGAAGATGGCGCGCGCCTTCTCGGTCTCGAGGAATTTCAGGAAGGAGAGTGTCGCCGGCGACGCCTTGCCCTTGATCGCCGCCGCCGGATAGACGATCGGCTTGTGGCTGCCGGCGGGAAACACGGCCACGACCCTGACCCTGGGCTCGACCTTGGCGTCAGTGCCGTAGACGATGCCCAGCGGCGTCTCGCCCCGCGCCACCAGCGCAAGCGTGGCGCGCACGTTCTCCGCCGGCGCGAGACTGGACTCGATCTGGCTCCACAGGCCCAGCGAGGTCAGCGCGTCCTTCGCATACTTGCCGGCCGGAACCGCATCGGGATTGGCGACGGCCAGCCGCCCGCCCCTGAGCTCGGCCTTGAAGTCCATGCCCTGGCGCAGCACGACGCTGCCGGTCGAGGCGGCGGGCGCGATCAGCACCAGCGTGTTGGCGGCGACGACGCGGCGCGTGCCGGCCTCGATCAGCTCCTTGCCCTCGAGGAAATCCATCCAGGCGAGATCGGCCGACAGGAACACGTCGACCGGCGCCCCCTGTTCGATCTGGCGCGCCAGCGCCGAAGAAGCGGCGTAGTTGCCGACGAAGCGGCCGCCGCTCTCCGCGCTCCACGCCTTGCCCAGCGCGTCGATCACGTTGGTCAGGCTGGCCGCAGCGCCGACGCGCACCTCCTGCGCCGACGCAGCGCCGGGAAACAGCAAAGACAGGGCGACGAGAAACCCGGCGACGAAACGCATGGCGGAACTCCGTTATATCCGACGGAATATAACCGTAGTCGGATGGCTTCCGCTCGGCAAGGCATTTCGACGACGTTCCCTCGTCCACACCTCGCACTGAAACTCCGGACCAGTTAGGCGCAGAATGTGCCGGCTGGCGTCGGGCGAAGTGCTTGTGCTTCCGAACCGCGCTACGGCCGCCATGCCGGAGACCGTCATGCCGAAGAACATCGTCATCCTGCTGGACGGCACGTCGAACCGGATATCGGAGAAGCGGACCAACGTGCTGCGCCTCTACGGCACGCTCGAAAAAAGCGACCGCCAGCTCGTCTACTACGATCCCGGCGTCGGCACCTTCGGCGCCGAGAGCACTTTCTTCAGAATGTGGCGCTGGCTGGTCGAGTTCTTCGGCCAGATGACGGGCTGGGGTCTCGACCACAACGTCAAGGAAGCGTATCGCTTCCTGGTCGAGAACTACGAGCGCGGCGACGGCGGCGCGGAGCGCGACCGCATCTACCTGTTCGGCTTCAGCCGCGGCGCCTATTCGGCGCGCGTACTGGCCGGTTTCATCCACGCCTTCGGCCTGATGGAGAAGCGCAACCTCAACCTGCTCGACTACGTCTATCGCGCCTACAAGGACATCGACGGCGACGGAGAACGCGCGGGCGACGAGGAGAGCAACAAGAGCTTCGCCCGGATCCGCCTGCATGAGCGCATTCTGGCGCCGGACAGGCCGCCCATCCGTCTGCTCGGCCTTTTCGACACGGTGGCCTCGATCATCGAGTACGGGTACTTCCTGCCGCGGCTGCGGTCGCACGCCTTCACCAAAACCAACAGCAGCGTCGAAAGCGTGCGCCACGCCGTGGCCATCCACGACTGGCGCTCCATGTATCTTCCGAAACTGTGGCCCGAAAACCAGCAATACCAGGGTAACCCGTTCAATCGCGCCGCCGCCGTTCCGCAGGATGTGCGCGAGGTCTGGTTCGCCGGCGTCCATACCGATATCGGCGGCGGTCAGCCGGAAAGCGAAAGCGCGCTCGCCAAGATCCCGCTGCACTGGATGATCGAACAGACGCGGCCCACAGGGCCGCATTACGTCACGCGCACGGTCAACGAGCTGGTGCTGGGCACCAACCCGGAGAAGAAGTACGTCGCACCCGACGCCACCGCGCAACGGCATAGCTGCATGAACCCGCTGTGGTTCGTCATCGAGTTCATCCCGCGACTGTGGTCGCCGATTTCGAACAGCTTCAACCTGTTCGGCCTCACCATCCCGCTGTTCCGCGGCCGCGCCATTCCGTCCGACGCCCGCATCCACAGCTCCGTGATCGAGCGGCGGGACAAGGGACCGAACGACATCCCGACGCTGCCACCGGACCACCGCATAGAGGAATAGCCCGCCCTCTCCCATGCTCCGGCTGCACGCAGCCATGAGCAAACCGACGCCAACCTCCGATTGACCGCTCTCCTCGCGCCCGGCACCGTCGCCTGATCGCGCAATCGGGAGGAAAGCATGTCACAGAAGAAGGAGATCGGCGCCGAGCTGGTCGGAGCGTGGAAGATGGTGAGCTGTTCGGCCCAGGTCGAGGGCGAAGCCGAGCCGCGCTACCCGGTGGGCCGCAACCCGCAGGGCTTCGTGGTCATCACCGCCAATCATCGCATCATCGCGCTGATCACCTCCGGCGATCCGCGCAAGCCTGCCGGCAACGATGCCGAGGCGGCGGCGCTGCTGCGCAGCCTGATCGGCTATTCGGGACGCTTCGAGATCGACGAGGAGAAATTCGTCACCACGCCCGACGTCACCGCCAGCGGCTCCTATATCGGCGAGAAGCAGACGCGCTACTACACGGTCGACGGCGACAACCTGACCATCAAGTCGGGCGTGCAGCAGGGCAGCCTCTATCCTGGCAAGAAGACCGTCAGCACCAACGTGTTCGTGCGAGAGAAGTAGAGGCGGCGGGCAATCACCTTAATCAGGTGGTTGCAACGTGGTTATGGATCCCGGGTCTCGCTGCGCTCGCCCGGGATGACAACGATGTTTTGTCGAACGGCTCGAGCGCTGATGTCAGCGCAGCAATACCGCAAGCTTCGGCAGCGCTTTCGCCGTCGCCTTGTCGGCGGCGGCCTGCATGGCGCGATAGGCGCGGACGGCGTCGCGGCCGAGCGGCGTGATTTCGGCACCGCCGCCGCTTTTGCCGCCGGTCTTGGCCTGCACCAGCGGCGTGCGAAAGCACTTGTTCATGGTTTCGACCAGCAGCCAGGCGCGGCGATAGGACATGCCAAGCGACTTGGCGGCGGCGGAGATCGAGCCCGTCGCGTCGATCGCCTCCAGCAGATCGGCCTTGCCCGGCCCCATGGCGATGTCTTCGCCCAGACGCAGGCGAAGGCGCAGATCGACCAGGGGCGCGATCGGCCTGGGGCGTGATGCGGCCATCGACTTCGGCAGCCGCTATTCGGCGACGGCAGCGCGGACGCGGCCACGCGGCTTGGTCTGCGACAGCTTTCCGCCCAGCCGCACGGGCTCGGTGTGGATCGCCAGGCCGGTGGTGTCGTCGGTCTCGACATAGACGCCGCACAGCGTGCCCTCGCCCTCGGCCGACGCCAGCCGGTCGCCCGGGATTTTGCGGGTGAAGCGCAGGATCGGCGCTTCCTTCTTCATGCCGATGATCGAATCGTAATCGCCGCACATGCCGGCATCGGTCTGGTACGCCGTGCCGCCGGGCAGCACCCAGCCATCGGCGGTCGG
>JBDZUM010000060.1:0-13911 GCA_040255215.1 Rhodospirillaceae bacterium | reverse complement strand
GTCTCGCGCTGGTCCCAGGCGTGGTTGCCGGTGGTGATGCAGTCGACGCCGGCGGCGTAGAGCTCGTCGCAGATCTTGCCGGTGATGCCGAAGCCGGCGGCGGCGTTCTCGCCATTGACGCAAACGAAATCCAGACCGAGCTCGGCGCGCAGGCCGGGGACATGGGCGGTCACCGCCTCGCGACCCGCCTTGCCCACCACGTCGCCACAGAAGAACAGTTTCAAATCGTCCTCACTTCTTTCATCGCCGCTCGCCGGCCTGCGGCCCGTAGAGGCCGCATTCGGTGGCGATCAGCTCCAGCGGCTCGTCGTTCGGCTGGCGCGGCACGTAAGGCAGGCGCTGGAAATCGTAGCCGATGCCGATGGCGAGCACGGCATGGCCGGCGCCGCGCATCGCCGCCAATGTGCGGTCATAGTACCCCCCGCCATAGCCCAGGCGATAGCCGAGTTCGTCGAAGGCCAGCAGCGGCACCAGCAGATGGGTGGGCGTCACCGCCGGCGCGGCGGGGCCGGGCTCGGGAATGCCGAAGCGATTGAGGACCAGCGTGTCGCCCTGCTCGTAATGGCGGAACGACAGCGGCGCCCGCGAGGAGGCGATCCTGGGCAGCGCCAGCGCGCAGCCGGTCTCGGCCAGCACGCGCAGCAGCGGCTGCACGTCGAACTCGCTGCGGAACGGGAAATAGCCGCCGACCACGGCATCGCGCGCCATCGGCGCCTGCGACGGCAGCAGGCTGGCGACCACGGCGGCGGCGCGCTGGCGCTCGTGCCAGTCGATCGCGTCGCGGCGGGTCGCCATGGATCTGCGCAGCGCCTGCCTGGCGTCGGAAAGCTCGTCGGTCACTGGCCGTTCGGGAAGCGTTGCGGGAGAGCGGGTGGAGCGGCACCGCCTTGGCCGTAGGCTCGAGCACAACCTCTGTGGCCTGCAACAGCAGGTGGGCGCCATGTACCGAAACCAGGGCTCCGGCAGGGACAGCTCCCTAGAGGTGAGCATTGGCCCCAGGGTTTAGCGGCCTCACGCACCAGGCAGGAACCGCTCCGGCCCCATACTTAGGACGCAGAGAGCCGCCGGGCAATGCCGTCCAGGCGATTGCTGAAGGCCTCGGCGCGGCGCAGCGAGGCCTGGGCGGCCTCCTCGGCGGCGGCGCGGGCGCGATCCTTGTCGAGCAGCTGCTTCTCCAGCAGATCGATGCGCTTTTTCGCGCCGGCCAGCTCGTCCTTGAGTTCGACCATCTCGTCGGCAGCGACCAGGCCCGCCATCACCAGCAGCCGCGCATCGCCCACCTGGCCGACCTGCTTGACCAGCTCGCCGACGGTATTGGCCAGCGCGTTGGCCAGGCGCTGGACGTGCTGTTCCTGGCCGTCCTCGCAATTGACCTCGTAGGCCCGGCCGTTGATGCGGATATTGACCTGCGCCATGGACGTTTCTCCGCCCGCCTTGCGGGCCAATGCGGCTTCAGCTTTCGAGGACGGTCTTCAGCCGCGCGATGGCGGCCTCGAGGCGGGCGGCGATCTGGTCGGAAACCCGCTGCAGGCGGGCGTTCTCGGCCCGCAGCTGGCTGACCTCCGACGTCAGGCTGCGCACGCGCTCTCCCTCGCTGCGCACCCGCTCGTCGATCGCCGTTTCCAGCTTCGACAGCGCCCCCTCAATCCGATCATGCACGGTCTCCGCCGACGACATGCCGAACCCTCTGCATTATTTTCATGGCCGTCCTGTGGCAATCGCGCCTGAGGGCGGGCTGCACAGCGTCGCTGGCACATTAGTTGGCGGGCCGCATCGGACGCAACCCTGCCCGCCTGTGGATCATGCCGATAACCCGTTATCCCGATTGACGGAAGCCATGCTCGTGGGCATGGTGCGCGCGCATAACGGCCCGGGGCGGCGCCGCCGGGCTGTCCCGGCCGGATTTCCGCGCAATTCAACGTCCCTCGGAGCCGATGAACGCCCCCCGCAACCCCGCCGACACCGTCACCGACCGCGACCTCGCCAACGCCATCCGCGCGCTGGCCATGGACGCCGTGCAGCAGGCCGATTCGGGCCATCCCGGCATGCCGATGGGCATGGCCGACGTCGCCACGGTGCTGTTCACCCGGTTCCTGAAATTCGATCCGGCCGCACCCGACTGGGCCGATCGCGACCGCTTCGTGCTGTCGGCCGGCCACGGCTCGATGCTGCTCTATGCGCTGCTGCATCTGACCGGCTATCCGGACATGACGCTAGAGCAGATCCGCAACTTCCGCCAGCTCGGCGCCAAAACGGCGGGCCATCCCGAGCACGGCCACGCCGCCGGCATCGAGACCACCACCGGGCCGCTGGGCCAAGGCATCGCCAACGCCGTCGGCATGGCGCTGGCGGAACGGCATCTCGCGGCGCAGTTCGACGGGCTGGTCGACCACCACACCTACGTCATTGCCGGCGACGGCTGCCTGATGGAAGGCGTCGGCCAGGAGGCGATCTCGCTGGCGGGCCATCTCGGGCTCTCCAAGCTGATCGTGCTGTTCGACGACAACGGCATTTCGATCGACGGGCCGACCTCGCTATCGACCAGCGAGGACCATGCCGCCCGCTTCGCCGCCGCCGGCTGGGACGTGCAGCAGATCGACGGCCACGATCCGGCCGCCATCGAGGCCGCCATCGCCCGCGCCCGCGTCGCCGACAAGCCCTCGATGATCGCCTGCAAGACGGTGATCGGCTACGGCGCGCCGACCAAGGCCGGCACCGCCTCGACGCACGGCTCGCCGCTGGGCAAGGACGAGATCGCCGGGGCGCGCGAGAAGCTGTCGTGGCCGCATGCCGCCTTCGACATTCCCGAGCCGGTGCTGAAGGCGTGGCGCCATGCCGGCGGCCGCGGCGCCTCGATCCGCGCCGCCTGGGAGAAACGCCTGGCCGAGGCGCCATCGCAGCAGCGCGCCGAGTTCGTCCGCCGCCTGCGCGGCGAATTGCCGGATGGACTGGACGCGGCCATCGCCGGCTTCAAGGAAAAGATGCGGGCCGACAAGCCGAGCTGGGCGACGCGCAAGTCGAGCCAGGAGGTTCTGGAAGTCGTCAACCCGCTGGTGGTCGAGACGATCGGCGGTTCGGCCGACCTGACCGGCTCTAACAACACCAAGACCGCGGGGCTGAAGCCGATCAGCAAGGCCGACTATTCCGGCCGCTACATGTATTACGGCATTCGCGAGCACGCGATGGCGGCGGCGATGAACGGCATGGCGCTGCATGGCGGCGTCATTCCCTATGGCGGCACCTTTCTGGTGTTCACCGATTATTGCCGGCCCTCGATCCGCCTCTCCGCCCTGATGGGCCAGCGCGTGATCTACGTCATGACGCACGATTCCATCGGCCTGGGCGAGGACGGCCCGACGCATCAGCCGGTCGAGCATCTGGCCGCGCTGCGCGCCATTCCCAATCTGCTGGTGTTCCGCCCGGCCGACGCCATCGAGACGGCCGAATGCTGGCAGCTGGCGCTGCAGTCGAAGGCGCGGCCCTCGGTCATCGCCTTGTCACGCCAGAACCTGCCGACCGTCCGCCACGATGCCGATGGCGGCAATCTCTGCGCCAAAGGCGGCTACGTCCTGGCGGCGGCCAACGGCACGGCGCAGGCCCATATCATGGCCACCGGCTCGGAAGTGTCGGTGGCGCTGGCCGCGCGCAGCCTGCTGCAGAACGAGGGCGTGCCGACCGCGGTCGTGTCGCTGCCGAGCTGGGAACTGTTCGCCGAGCAGGACGCTGCCTATCGCGAGAGCGTGCTGGGCGGGCCTGGCGTGGCGCGGGTGGCGGTCGAAGCCGCCATCGGCTTCGGCTGGGAGCGCCATCTGGGGACGGACGGCGCGTTCGTCGGCATGACGGGTTTCGGCGCCTCGGCGCCGGCGCCGGCCCTCTACAAGCATTTCGGCATCACCGCCGAGGCTGTGGCGGCGGCGGCGAAGGCGAAGCTGGCCGGCAAGGCCTGAGACTTAAGGTAAAGGACTGGAGAAGGACGACATGGCTGTACGGGTTGGCATCAACGGCTTCGGCCGCATCGGTCGCAACATCCTGCGCGCGATCTACGAATCGGGCCGCAAGGACATCGAGGTCGTGGGCATCAACGATCTGGGCGACGTGAAGACCAACGCCCATCTGCTGCGCTACGACTCCGTGCATGGCCGCTTCCCCGGCGAGGTGAAGGTCGAGGGCGACGCCATCGACATCGGCCGCGGCAAGATCAGGGTCACGGCCGAGCGCGATCCCGCCAAGCTGCCGTGGAAGGATCTGGGCGTCGACATCGCCATGGAATGCACCGGCATCTTCGCCAGCAAGGACAAGGCTTCGGCGCATCTGACGGCCGGCGCCAAGCGCGTGCTGGTCTCGGCGCCGGCCGACAAGGCGGACCTGACCGTGGTCTACGGCGTCAACCACGAGAAGCTCGCCAAGGAGCATGTCGTGGTGTCGAACGGGTCCTGCACCACCAACTGCCTGGCGCCGGTCGCCAAGGTGCTGAACGACACGGTCGGCATCGAATTCGGCTACATGACGACGGTGCATGCCTATACCGGCGACCAGCCGACGCTGGACACCATGCACAAGGACCTGCATCGCGCCCGCGCCGCAGCCCTGTCGATCATCCCGACCTCGACGGGTGCGGCCAAGGCGCTGGGCCTGGTGATCCCCGAACTGGTCGGCAAGCTGGATGGCACGGCGGTACGCGTGCCCACTCCCAACGTGTCGATGATCGACCTGGTGTTCACCGCCGGGCGCGACACGTCGGTCGACGAGATCAACGAGGCGATGAAGAAGGCGGCCGCGTCGGGCCCGCTCAAGGGCATCCTGGCGATCAACGCCGATCCGCTGGTGTCGAGCGACTTCAACCACAACCCGGCCTCCTCGACCTTCGACGTCGGCCAGACGCAGATCGTCGGCAAGCGGCTGGTGCGCGTGCTGTCGTGGTACGATAACGAGTGGGGCTTCTCCAACCGCATGTCGGACACCGCCATCGCCATGAGCAAGCTGGGATAATGGCCGAACCGCCCGCGATCGAGGTCCGCGACTGGACCGAAACGCGGGTCGCCCTGGAGACGGCGCGATCGCAAGCTCGCGCCGTTTTTCTTTGCAGCCCGCCCGGCGCCGCGGCGTGGCTGGGCGCCGGCTACTGGGCGGCGCTGCAGGAAAAGGCGCGGGCGGAATTTTCCGACGTCGATTTCGTTCTCGCCCTGGATTGCGGCGAGAACGCCGGCGATGCCATGGCGGCGATCCGGGCGGGCGTCGCGGTCAGCCTGTTTCGCGGCGCGGCCCCCACCCTGGCCCGGCTGCAGGACATGGCGGCCCAGGCCGGGGTCGAGGTGCGATCGCCCTCGACGCCATAAAACGGCCACCGGCAATTGCCAAAACCGCGGGCAGACGCTATCCAACCGCCCGAATCCAGCCATCAGGCCGGCACAGGCCGCCAGCATCCCGGGAGCCCAGAATGAAGATTTCCAAGGCCGTCAAACGCATCCTCGACAACTACGAAAGCGACAATCCGGGCACCAAGACCAACCTTGCCCGCATCCTGATGCATGGCAAGCTGGGCGGCACCGGCAAGATGGTGATCCTGCCCGTCGACCAGGGCTTCGAGCACGGCCCGGCCCGCTCCTTCGCCCCCAATCCCGACGCCTACGATCCGCAGTACCATTTCCAGCTCGCCGTCGATGCCGGGCTCAACGCCTATGCCGCGCCGCTCGGCATGCTGGAAGCCGGCGCCGGAACCTATGCCGGCGCCATCCCGACCATCCTGAAGCTGAACTCGGCCAACAGCCTGTCGACCAACAAGGACCAGGCCGTGACGGGCAGCGTCATGGACGCGCTGCGGCTGGGCTGCTCGGCGATCGGCTTCACCATCTATCCGGGCTCGGAAGACCAGTTCGCGATGATGGAAGAGATCCGCGAGCTGGCCGAGGAAGCCAAGTCGGTCGGTCTCGCCGTCGTCATGTGGTCCTATCCGCGCGGCGGCAAGCTCGACAAGGCGGGCGAGACCGCACTCGACGTCTGCGCCTATGCCTGCCACATGGCGGCGCTGCTGGGCGCCCACATCATCAAGGTCAAGCCGCCGACCGACGTGCTGTGGCAGCCCGAAGCCAAGGCGGCTTACGAGAAGAACAAGGTCGATCTGTCGACCCAGGCCAAGCGCATCGCGCACGTCATCCAGAGCGCCTTCAACGGTCGACGCATCGTGGTGTTCTCCGGCGGCGAGGCCAAGGACACCGCGGGCCTCTACAACGAAGTGCGCGCCCTGCGCGACGGCGGCGCCAACGGCTCGATCATCGGCCGCAACACCTTCCAGCGCCCGCGCGAAGACGCGCTGGCCCTGCTCGACGGCATCATCAAGATCTATCAGGGCAAAGAGTAGTTCCAAGCGATAGCGGCAATGGAATCGACGCTTCCGAGCCGCTGGTTTCGATTCAAGGAGCGCTTCAGGGCATGGGCCGCTGAAGCGCTTCTTTTTTTCGCCTTTCGTTCGATCATCGCTGTCCTGCTCGGCAGTATTCTTACGGCCGTCCTGTGCCTCGTCTTCGGCGATATAACGTGGGAATATTTCTTCGGCGGTTATGTCGGGGCAATTCTGATCGTCTGGGGGATCGCGTTTTGGATGGCACTCAACTCTATCTGATAACGCCGCCGGCTTTCGAACCGGCGGCGTTCGCGCCTCAACTGGCGCGCGCGTTGTCCGGCGGACCGGTCGCCGCCCTCCAGATCAGGCTGAAGGACGCCACCGACGAGGCGGTGCGGGCGGCGGTGCGGGCGCTGACGCCGCTGTGCCACGACAAGGGCGTGGCGGTGATCCTCAACGATCGGCCCGACCTTGCCGCCGAGCTGGGCTGCGACGGGGTGCATGTCGGCCAGGACGACACGCCCTATCGCGAGGCGCGCCGCCTGATGGGGCCGGACTGCACCGTCGGTGTCACCTGTCACGATTCGCGTCATCTCGCCATGGAGGCGGCCGAGGCCGGCGCCGACTACGTGGCGTTCGGCGCCTTCTTCCCCACCGCCACCAAGGAGGCGCGCACGCGCGCCGATCCCGAGCTGCTGCGCTGGTGGTCGGAGCTGATGACCGTGCCCTGCGTGGCGATCGGCGGCATCACGACAGAGAACTGCCCGGCGCTGATCGCCGCCGGCGCCGATTTCCTCGCCGTTTCCGCCGGCGTGTGGAACCACGAGGGCGGCCCGGACGTTGCCGTAGGCCGGTTCGCCGAGCTCATGCAATTGGGGTAAGCCGCATGCCGATCCGCTTCCGCGCCGCCTGGCGCCCGTCCCTGCGCCCGTTTGGCGGTGCGGCAGTGGCCGTCGCGCTGTGCCTGGCCGGCACGAACGCGGCGGCGCAGGACCGCGAGGACGAACTGGCCGGCGCCTGGGACGGCGGCGTGCTCACCATCCAGATCGAAAACGACTGGTTCGGCGGGCCCGCCAACAAGGACCGCCACTATTCCACCGGCCTGCGCGCCAACTGGATGTCGCCGACGCTGTACGACGCTCCGATGTGGTTGCGCGACTTCACCGATCTGCCGGAATCGTTCCTGTCGTTTCTCGACTCCCGCCCGGCCGGCAAGGTCAAGCGGCGCTACGGCCTGTCGGTCGGCCAGTCGCTCTACACGCCGGAGAACAAGCAGGCCACCACGCTGCTCAAGGACGAGCGGCCCTATGCCGCCTGGCTTTATGTCGGGTTCTCGCTGCAGACCATCCGCTACGACGCGGAGAAGCCCGACAAGCGGCAGGACGCGATCCGCCAGGATACCTGGCAGCTCGATGTCGGCATGATTGGACCAGCGGCGCTGGGCCGACAGGTGCAGAACGACTGGCACAAGGTGATCGGCGTCGAGCAGAGCCAGGGCTGGGACAACCAGCTGAAGAACGAACCGGGCGTCAACCTGACCTTCGAGCGCAAATGGCGCATCGGCCGCACCAAGCTGCTGGACGATCCCATCAAGCTGCGCGTCGACATGATCCCGATGGTCGGGCTGTCGCTGGGCAACGTGAACACCTATGCCGCGGCCGGCGGCATCGTGCGCATCGGCCAGGATCTCGGCAACGATTTCGGCCCGCCGCGCATCCGCCCCTCGCTGCCCGGCTCGGAGACGTTCGATCTCGAGGATCCGTTCGGCTGGTACCTGTTCGCCGGCGTCGAAGGCTCGGCGGTGGCGCGCAACATCGCGCTCGACGGCAACACGTTCCGCGACAGCCACAGCGTCGACAAGAACGTGTTCGTCGCCGACTTCCTGGCCGGCGCGGCGATCTTCCTCGGCCGCACCCGGCTGGCCTACACCCATGTGCTGCGCACCAAGGAGTACAAGGGCCAGAAGGGCATGGACCAGTATGGCGCGCTGACCTTCAGCGTCGGCTTCTGAACGCGCGCGACGGCGTCGCGGTTGCCAAAAGGCGGCCGCGCTCCGACAATGGCGGCCCCGCCACACGCCGCAGCGTTTCATGGACAAGCCGCAAGCAGAAGCCAGGGTCCAGCTCGATTTCTACGCCAGACAGGCCGACGGCTTCGTCGACGTGCCGTTCGGCCCGTGCGAAGCGGATTTCGCCTTGCCCTTCGTCGTCGGACAGATCCGCATGCGTGGCTACGAAAGCATGCTCGACGTCGGCGCTGGCATGGGGCGCGCCCTGGCGATGATTAACCGTCACGCGCCACTCAAGCGCATGGTCGGACTCGAACCATCGGCCGAAATGCGCGCCCTGGCGTGCCGGCATTACGGTTTCAGCGATGAGGATTTCGTCGACGGCGACGCCACTGCCCTTCCCTTTCCCGATCGCGAGTTCGACGTCGTCGCGGAATTCGCCACCCTGCATCACGTCCGCCAGCCGCGCCTGGCGCTGCAGGAGATGATCCGCGTCGCCCGCCATGCTGTGGTGGTGGCCGACGTCAACAATTTCGGCCAGGGCTCGAAACCGGCGCGACGGGTCAAGCAGATGCTGAAGGCGCTGGGCCTGTGGCGCGTCGTCGATCTGCTGCGCACCGGCGGCAAGGGCTATCACGTCACCGAAAACGACGGGCTGTGGTACAGCTATTCGCTGTTCAACGACATCGACCTGCTGCGCGCGGCGTTCGAGACGGTGCATGTGGTCAACGCCACCGGAAGCTCGCTCGACCATTATCGCGACGCGCCCGGCGGCATGATCTTCGCCTTCAACAAGCGCAACTGAATACCTGCCGACCAAGGAGACCAGGAGGCCCGAAGCACATCGATCAGCACGGTGCGCTGAGGTTCAGCGTGGGATTTTGGTCAGGCGGTCGAGGGCTTCGATCGTCTGTGCGTATTCCTGCGTCCAGTCAGCGCGGAAATTTGGCAGCCCGGTGGAATTATCGAGCCGGTAACCGAAGCCGTCTTTCTTCAGGAATACGACCATTCGAGTGCGCGGATGGATACGTTCGTCGCAAGATGTTTGCGGTTCGCGCGCTGTAATGGCGATTATTTCGCCTGTTGCAACGTCGCCCTTCCACACTCTTTCGACGCGCGCATCAAAGCGCACAACGCCCACGTAGGCGTCTTGCCGCTCACCGATCAGAAATATTTCCGCCGCCAGATCAGCCCTAGGCAGCACGTCCGCGACAAGTTCCGCATCGAGCTTCGCCCCCGCCGCAAAGGAGCAGGCAACGGCCTCGCTCGAAAGCACGATGCCAAGCGTCATCACTACAGTGCGGACGATCCTTTTCATGACTACGAGTATCCGCCTCCAATTGAGGCGGCGCCGTGTCGTTCTCTCGATCTTTTCAGGGGAGCAGATCAAGTGGCTTCAATGTGATTATTCAGCCACCGGCAGCCACAACACGTCCTCGATCCGCGAGGCGCCGCTGGCCAGCATCGCCAGCCGGTCGAAGCCCAGCGCCACGCCGCTGCACTCGGGCAGACCGTGTTCGAGCGCCGCGAGGAAATCCTCGTCCACCGGATAGCGCTCGCCGTAGAGCCGCTGCTTGAGCGCCATGTCGGCCTCGAAGCGGGCGCGCTGGGCGGTGGCGTCGGTCAGTTCGCCGTAGCCGTTGGCCAGTTCGACGCCGCAGGCATAAAGCTCGAAGCGCTCGGCGACCAGCGCGTCGCCAGGCTTGGCGCGGGCCAGAGCGGCCATCGACACGGGATATTCGTAGAGCAATGTCGGCGCGCCGAAGCCTAGTCGGGGCTCGATGCGCTCGAACATGATGCGGAAGAACAGATCCTCCCAGCGATCGCCCTCATGCGGCGCAATGCCGAGCGGCGCGGCCGCCGCCGCCAGGGCAGCAAGATCGGGATCGGCGGGATCGGCGCGCGTGGCGGCGAGCAGATCGATGCCGGCGTATCGCGCGAACGCTTCCGCCACCGTGAGCATCTCGATATCGGCCGCCGGATCACAGGCCTCGCCGTTCCAGTTCAGCAACGGGCGGCCGGCCGCCTGCGCCGCGACATGCAGCAGGCTGGCGCAATCGGCCATGATCGTGTCGTAGCTTTCATGGGCGCGATACCATTCCAGCATGGTGAATTCGGGATGGTGCAGGGCCGACCGCTCGCCGTTGCGGAAGGCGCGGGCGAACTGGAAGAGGCGCGGCACGCCGCCGGCCAGAAGCTTTTTCATGGCGAATTCGGGCGACGTGTGCAGATAGCGCGGCAGACGTTCGCGGGACGGCGTTTCAAGGCTGGTGGCGAAGGCCTTGAGATGCGGCTCCATGCCAGGCGACACCTGCAGCGCCGGCGTCTGCACCTCGACGAAGCCGCGCCGCTCGAACCAGTCGCGCAGGGCCGCCTCGATCCGCCCGCGCGCGCGCAGGAAGGGCAGCCGCTCGGCCAGCCGGTCAGGCCGCCAGGCAGGAATGGCCTTCGTTTTCTGTGACATGGCGCGAAGTATATCGTTAGCGGCGAAACCTCTCACGCCAACTCTTGCAATTGTATCGATTTTGATACATAAAGTCTTGTGAAACCGATTTCCTTTCTCGGCGATAGTCGCGAAATGATCCGCGACTTTCCCGATGCCCCGCGCTACCGGGCCGGCGTCGAATTGCGCGCCGTACAGAACGGGCTGGAACCGGACGACTGGAAACCGATGAAGACTGTCGGACCCGGCGTCCGGGAAATCAGGATCAGGGAAAAAGCCGGAGCGTTTCGGATCGTCTATCTGGCAACGCTAGCGGATCGGGTTCTCGTCCTGCATGCATTCCAGAAGAGGACGCAGAAGACGCCACGGAAGGACATCGAACTGGCAGCGAAACGGTTGCGGGAATGGAAGGCTCAGCGATGAAGACGAAGGCTTTCAAAAGCGTTTTCGATGCCCTGGCAAACACGCCGGCGGAAGCGGCAAACATGACAGCGCGCGCCGATCTGCTGCTGGCGATCCGCGAGCGTGTGCGAGGGTGGAAGGTTACGCAGGAAGATGCCGCCGCACGCCTCGGGCTGACGCGGCCGCGTCTCAACGATCTGATGCGGGGCAAGCTGGAGAAGTTCTCTCTCGACGCGCTGGTCAATGTAGCTGCCGCCGCCGGTTTCAAGCTGCATATCGAGCTTGAGGACGTGGCCTAGAACGCCGCATTTCCCGCCGGTTGCCACCGGCCGACCCGTTTGCTAGCTTCCGCGCGCTTTCCGGGACCGGCGGCGCGTCCGCGCGGTCCTCGCTCTTTGACCGCCCCCAACTGCGACACAGGCTTCCCATGAAAGTACCCGTCAACACGATCCGCGCCGGCAACGTCATCGAATACAAGGGCAAGCTGTGGGTGGCGTCCAAGGTCCAGCACATCAACCCCGGCAAGGGCGGCGCCTTCGTGCAGCTCGAGGCCAAGTCGCTGCTCGACGGCAACAAGCTGCAGGACCGCTTCCGGACCGCCGAGACCATCGAGAAGGTCCATATCGACGAGCGCGAGTGCACCTTTCTGTTCCACGACGCCTCCGGGTACACGTTCATGGACAAGGAGACCTTCGACCAGCTCGCGGTGCCGGAGGACATGTTCGAAGGCGACCAGGGCAAGTTCCTGCAGGACGGCATGGAAGTGACGGTGTCGCTGTACGAGGGCAAGCCGGTCGGCGTCGAGCTGCCGGCGACCGTGACGCTGGAGATCACCGAGGCCGATGCCGTGGTGAAGGGCCAGACCGCCTCCTCGTCCTACAAGCCGGCGATCCTCGAGAACGGCGTGCGCGTCATGGTGCCGCCGCATGTCGGCACCGGCACGCGCATCGTCGTAAACGTCGCCGACGCCACCTACGTCGAACGGGCCAAGGATTGAGCCCCGCCGGCTCCGGAGGCTCCTCCGGCGGCGGCGACCGCTTCCCGCCGCGCGCCGCGCGCGTCGGTCGCGCGCCGGCCTCGAGCGGCCGCCAGCGCGAGAACTCCACGCCACGCCATCGCAGCGCGCTGTCCGGCCGTTCGCCCGCCATCACGGTGATGATAAACGCCGCCATGAAGGCCGCGCGCAGCCTGCGCCGCGACTTCGGCGAGATCGAGAACCTGCAGGTGTCGGAGAAGGGCCCGTCCGATTTCGTGTCACAGGCCGACCTGCGGGTCGAGGAGCTGCTGCGCGAAGAGCTGATGAAGGTGCGGCCGGGCTACGGCTTCGTCGGCGAGGAAGGCACCGCGGTCGAAGGCGACGGCAAGCATCGCTTCATCGTCGACCCGCTCGACGGCACCACCAATTTCCTGCACGGCATTCCGCATTTCGCCATCTCCATCGCGCTCGAGCGCGAGGGCGAGATCGTGGCCGGCGTCGTCTACGAGCCGGTCGGCGACGAGCTGTTCTGGGCCGAGAAAGGCGCCGGCGCCTTCCTCGACACCGCCTTCGCCAAGTCGCGCCGTCTGCGCGTGTCGGGCCGCCGCCGGCTGGGCGACTGCCTGATCGGCACCGGCATTCCCTTCCGCGGCCGCGGCGACCATCCGGGCTTCGTCAAGGAGCTGGCGGCGGTGATGGCGGAGACCGCCGGCATCCGGCGGCTGGGCGTCGCCTCGCTCGACCTGGCCTTCGTCGCCGCTGGCCGGCTCGACGGCTTCTGGGAGAGCGGGCTGAAGCCCTGGGACGTGGCGGCGGGCGTGCTGCTGGTGCGCGAGGCCGGCGGCATGGACAGCGAAATCGGCGGCCGCGCCCACACGCTGGAGAGCAAGACGGTGCTCGCGTCCAACGGCCATGCCGGGCCGGCGCTCGACCGGCTGCTGCGCGAGGCCGGCAGGGGCTAGCGCGCCGCACCGGGTTTGCGCTGCGGCGAAAGCCGCCGCCGGAAATCCGGAATTTCCCGCAAGTAATTGTTCGGCAAAGGGTTGCTGGCACCGCGGCGGACGGAGTATCCTAGGTTTTGCTTCAGCCACTCGCTCGCTGTGGGGCAACCTGGACAGGATGACGATGGGTACCCGACACAAGAACCTCGTTGGCGCAGCGCCGCGCACCGGTTTCGCCGCTGCAAGCTGCGGCGCCGCCTGCGGTCTGATGGCCTTGTCGGCGACGGCGCTGACCGCCCTGCCCGCCGCCGCCCAGCACTACAACGTCATCGGCCAGGCCGGACCGGCCGTGGTGGTCGACACCAGCGTGCTCGACGAGCTTGGCCCGCCCAACAATATCGGCACCGCCAGCAGCGCCGCCACCGCCAACCGCTTCGGTCCCGGCGTCGTGGTGCGCACGACGCGACCGGCCTCCGAGGCGGCACCGCGCGGCTCGGCCTCCGTACCGCCCAGCCGGCTGCTCGCCGTGCCGGCCTTGCCTGGCCGGGCGACGCCGCAGATCGGCAGCCGCATCGTCGTCAACACGGCGGCGAATGAGAGAGTCGCGCCGGCCCCGCGCCCGACGCCGCAGCCAGCGCCCCGCGCCGAAGCGCGGCCCGAGCCGAAGCCCGAACCCAAGCCGATGGCCAGGCCGGCTGCGCCGCCCAGCGCACCGCCGAGTGCGCCGCCCGAGCGGCAGGCGATCACCCCGACGCCGCCGGCGCCCGCCGCCGTGACGCCGCCGCCGCCGCCGGCACCGCC
>JBDZUM010000059.1:0-23574 GCA_040255215.1 Rhodospirillaceae bacterium | reverse complement strand
TCGCAAGCGCCCCCCCAAGACCCGTCGTCGCCATCAGACGCGTCCGGCTCCAGCGTTCCTTGCGCTCGAAGCGAGCGACGGCGCGGGCCTTGCGATTGCGATTGCTGAACGCAGTCATGATCTACCTCAGAGGATGGCCGTCACGGGCGGAGACGGTCTTGCTTGAGAGTTCGGTAAGGGTGACTTCGGTCGGGAAGCGGACACGCGCTGTGCAGCGCGCGCGGACATCGGACGATGCCCAAGCAGGCGAAATCGGCTGGTCGACATCGTTGGCGATGGCGTGCGGCCGAATCACGTCTGAAGCCCCCCTTCAGTCTCCCTTGTTTTCCGTTGTCGGGTTGCGGGCCGAAAACGCGGCTCCACAGCAACGGACGCGCGCCGGATTTACACCCGGTGCGACAATGAAACTTCGCGCAAAAAGTTGTGCACAGTCAATGGTTTTCGCCCGAAATCTACCATCCCTTGGGGTGAAAGATTCCTGACGGTCGGATCATGCTGCGATGCAGCAATGGATGGATGAAATTCGCGATGGAAGTGTGCAAACGCCACTGACTTCCAGTCTGCGGCGGACAGCCCTCAGAATTTTCCTTTTGGAACCCGGTAAATATCTGGATTCGTGACGTTTTCTATGTAGGACAAACGCAGCGTGCTGGCCACGACCTGCTTTTCCGCCGGCTTGGCGGCGTCCGTCTTGCTCGGCGGCTTGCCCGAACTCTGTCGCGCATCGGCCTGCTTGGGTACTGGCACTTCGCTCATTTCGAGGATCAGCTGCACCGCCCGCTTCCGGTCGTCGAAGCCCTGGAACAGCACGATCTGCCCGGCATTGGCCGCCTTGTTGACCAGCCGGCCTTCGCGCGCGAAGCCCTGGCCGACGAAATACTGCTGCAGGATGCGTCCGGTATTGACCAGCGTCGCCGGCGCTGCGTCGTGCCGCGCCTGTCGGCCCCAGACGACGTTGACGTGGATCAGCTTCTTCGAGGCGTAGCCGAACAGATAGAACACCGTGGCGCGGCCGCTGCCGGGCACCAGATTGTCGATATCGACCGACAGCACCTCGGTCTTCTGCAATTCGTTGCGTTGCCGTCCGATATCCTTGGCGGCGATATCGAAATCCTGGCGGATCGCTTCCTGCACCTGCTCCATGGTCATGCCGAAGCGCGCCGAGCGGAAGCCCGTGACCTCGGCCGTGACCTGTTCGGGCAGCGGCGCCGCCTGTTTGCCGGCGGCCGAAGGTGGCGCCGATTGCGACTGCGCCCAGGCCGGCGCGAGCGACGTCGCGATCGTCAGGACGACCGCCGCAGCGATCGCCAGGGTCAGATCGTGCCGTCGCTCCGCCATCGGCCGGCGCTCAGGCCGCCTTCTTGCGCCGCGCCGCCTGATCGACCAGCCCGGCCCAGTTGGCCATCGACATCAGATGCGAATAGACCAGATGCAGCCAGCCCTTGGAGCGCCACTCGAGGAAGACCTCGTTGGGCAGCGAGTTGAAGCGCTGCTCGTCGATGATCTTGAAGCCGCCCAGCGACACCTTCTCGATGCCGGCGATCGTGGCGTTGGCCTGGTTCTCGACCAGCAGGTTGTGCTTCTTCAGCGCTTCGCCGAATTCGCGCGTCTGCACGTGATTGCCCTGGAAGGCCGAGCAGAAATTCAGCGCGTTCTGCACCAGAGCCGAGGCCTTGCCGTCCGGCTCGAACAGGATGTTGCCCTCGCCTTCGGTCAGGAAGCCGCTGTCCTCGTCGATGCAAAGGATGAACTGCAGCCCGTCCTTGCCCTCCATGAAGATGAAGGGATAGCGGCGCACATAGGCCGGCACATAGGCGTTCGGCGCCCAGGCGCCCTTCTCGTCGACGAACAGGTTCTCGCTGTTGCGCAGGCCCATCACGGCCAGCGGCACCGGCACGGCCTCGCCGGAGAACACGATCGGATAGGAGCGCTGGATCAGCGGAAACTCGACGGCGTTGATCGGCACCGAGTTGGTGCCGGAGGCGAAGCTGAAATTGGCCTCGCGCTTGAGCTTCTTGCCGGTATGGGCGCGCACGTCCAGCGGGCGCGGCTTGCGGTAGAACAACGGCAGCGCGCCGCCCTGCTGTGGCGCCGCGGTCCGCTTGTCGTCCTTCGCCATTTCGTCTTTCCCCTTGCCTTTGGCCATGGCCTGATCGTCGCTCCCTGCTGGATTTCCCCCGGTCGCGCGCCAGGCGCAATTCCGGCAACGCCCTGCCTGGCATGGGCGCGATGGCTGCCATATGGCCCCGCCCCCTCCCGCATGGTCAAGGAAAATCAGGCAGAATCGGGCATGGATTGACACCTGAGCCAAAGCGCCTAAATCATTGTCGATAAACGCGCCGGTCCCGTCCGGCCCAGTGGAGTACCGCAATGGCTTCCCTCGAACAGACGCCGCCGCCCCCGCCGCCCAACGCGCCGCAGGTGGTCGTCACCGACAACGCCGCCCGCCGCATCGCCGTGCTGATGAGCCGGGAAACCAATCCCGACGTCTTCCTGCGCGTCGCCGTGCTCGGCGGCGGCTGCTCGGGCTTCCAGTACTCGTTCAATTTCGACGACGCCCGCACCGACGACGATCTCGTCATCGCCAAGGACGGCGCGGTGGTGGTGATCGACAGCACGTCGCTCGATCTGCTGCGCGGCTCTGAGATCGACTTCGTCGAGGACATGGTCGGCTCGGCCTTCGCGGTGCGTAATCCCAACGCCTCCTCGAGCTGCGGCTGCGGCAATTCCTTCAGCGTCTGACGCCGCACGCGTTCGTCCGTGAAAGGCCGGCTCGTCCGGCCTTTTGTTTTGCTTGTTCGCCGGCTATCGCCCGGCCCACAATCCCGCCCCATGAAGATCGCGACATTCAACGTCAATTCCATCCGCCGCCGCGTCGGCGCCCTGTGCCAGTGGCTGCAGGAGGCATCGCCCGACGTCGTGCTGCTGCAGGAACTGAAGGCCCAGCTCGAGCAGGTGCCGGCGGCCGAGATCGAGGCGCTGGGTTATCGCGTCGAGGCGGTCGGCCAGAAGGCCTATAACGGCGTCGCCATCGTCTCGCGCCATCCGATGTCGGTGGTCCATCGCGCCCTGCCCGGCGAAGAGACCGACGAACAGGCGCGCTACATCGAGGCCGACATCGAAGGGCCCGGCGGGAAGATCCGCGTCGCCTCGATCTATTTGCCCAACGGCAATCCCGCGCCGGGCGAAAAATTCGACTACAAGCTGCGCTTCATGCGTCGCCTGAAGACGCGCGCCGCCGAGCTGCTCGAGCTCGAGGCGCCGGTGGTACTGGGCGGCGACTACAACGTCGCGCCGACCGACATCGACGTGTTCGATCCGGTGCGCATGGCCGACGACGCGCTGTGCCGGCCCGAAACCCGCCAAGCCTTCCGCGCCATGCTCAATCTCGGCTACACCGAGGCCTTCCGCACGCTGCACCCGGGCCGCATCGCCTACAGCTTCTGGGACTATCAGGCCGGCGCCTGGCAGAAGGACAATGGCTGGCGCATCGACCACCTGCTGCTCTCGCCGCAGGCCGCCGACCGGCTCGAAGCGTGCGACATCGATCGCGCCCCGCGCGCCCGGCCCGAGGCTTCCGACCACACGCCGGTCTGGTGCGAATTGCGTCCCTGAAAGAAAAAGCCCCGCTGAAGCGGGGCGTTCCTTCTAGATATCGACGAAGGTATGCGTCTCGGCCTTGCCGCCGGGATGCGTCACCGCACCATCGACAGCCGGTCCGACGAGCTGCGCGTATTTCCACAGCGCGCCCGACTGGTAGTCGGTCTTGCGCGGCTTCCATTTCTTGCGTCGCGCCTTCAGTTCCTTTTCCGACAGCTCGACGTTGAGAACGCCCTTCTTGGCGTCGATGACGATGATGTCGCCGTTCTTCAGCAGGCCGATCGGCCCGCCCACCGCCGCTTCCGGCCCGACATGGCCGATGCAGAAGCCGCGCGTGCCACCGGAGAAGCGACCGTCGGTGATCAGCGCCACCTTGTCGCCGACGCCCAGGCCGTAGAGCGCGGCCGTCGTCGACAGCATCTCGCGCATGCCCGGTCCGCCCTTGGGGCCCTCGTAGCGGATGACGAGAACATCGCCTTCCTTGAACTTGCCCTTGACCACCGCGTCGAAGGCCGCTTCCTCGCTGTCGAAGCAGCGCGCCTTGCCGCGGAACACCAGCTTGTCCTGCTCCATGCCGGCGACTTTCACGATCGCGCCGTCGGGCGCCAGGTTGCCCTTGAGCCCGACCACGCCGCCGGTCGGCGTGATGCAGTTCTTCACGCGATAGACCACGTCCTGGTTTTCCGGCCACTTCACGTCCTTGTGGTTCTCCGCCAGCGTCTTGCCGGTGACGGTCAGGCAGTGGCCGTGCAGCAGCCCGTTGTCGAGCAGCTCCTTGATGACGACCGGAATGCCGCCGATGCGGAACATGTCGAGCGCCACGTACTTGCCGCCCGGCTTGAGGTCGGCGATGTACGGCGTCTTCTTGAAGATCTTGGCGACGTCGAACAGGTCGAACTTGATGCCGCATTCATGCGCCATCGCCGGCAGATGCAACGCGGCATTGGTCGAGCCGCCGGTGGCGGCGACGACGGTGGCGGCGTTCTCCAGCGCCTCGCGCGTGACGATATCGCGCGGGCGGATGCCGAGCTTCAGCAGCTTCATCACCGCCTCGCCCGACGCCTCGGCGTACTGGTCGCGCGATTCGTACGGCGCCGGCGAGCCGGCCGAGCCCGGCAGCGCCAGACCGATCGCCTCGGAGACGCAGGCCATCGTGTTGGCGGTGAACTGGCCGCCGCAGGAACCGGCCGACGGACAGGCCGCGCATTCCAGCTCGTGCAGATCCTTGTCGCTGAACTTGCCGGCGGCGTGCATGCCGACGCCTTCGAACACGTCGACTACGGTGACGTCCTTGCCGCGGAACTTGCCCGGCAGGATCGAACCGCCATACATGAACACCGACGGCACGTTGAGCCGCAGCATCGACATCATCATGCCCGGCAGCGACTTGTCGCAGCCCGCCAGCGTCACCATCGCGTCGTAGCAGTGCCCGCGCATCGTCAGCTCGACCGAATCGGCGATCAGGTCGCGGCTGGCCAGCGACGACTTCATGCCCTGGTGGCCCATGGCGATGCCGTCGGTGACGGTGATGGTGGTGAACTCGCGCGGCGTGCCGCCGGCGGTATCGACGCCCTTCTTCACCGCCTGCGCCTGCCGGTTCAGCGCGATGTTGCAGGGCGCGGCCTCGTTCCAGCACGTCGCCACGCCGACCAGCGGCTGGGCGACCTGCTTCTCGTTCAGCCCCATGGCGTAGAGATACGAACGGTGCGGCGCACGCTCCGGGCCGACCGTTACGTAGCGGCTCGGCATCTTCGCCTTGTCGAGCGTGGGATTGGGATGCAGCGCCCGGGCCTTCTTGCCCGCCGCCTTCTTCTTGCCAGCCATGACGTTTACCCCGAATGAACCAGACCGAAAACGGCCGGGACTATAGCAGACGACAGGCCGGTGTCGATTTTGCCGGCCCGAGCAGCGGCGATTTTTCGCGCAACGGATGGCAACAATGCGCTGGACGCAATTGCCCCCGGCACGGGCCCGCCGCTACAGTCTGCCGCCCGCCCTCCCAGCCTCTGGCCTTCCGTGGAACTCTGGATCCCGATAACCGTCGCCGCAGCGTTGCTGCAATGCGTGCGCACCGCCCTGCAGCAGAAGCTCAAGGCGCTGCTGTCGACCAACGGCGCCAATTTCGTGCGCTATCTCTACGGCGCGCCGGTTTCGCTGGCGATGCTGGGCGGGCTGGTGGCGGCCGGCTATTCGCTGCCGGCGCCGCACCTGGAGTTTCTCGCCATGACGGCGCTGGGCGGCCTGGCGCAGATCGTCGCCACCTCGCTGCTGATCTACGCCTTCAGCCTGCGCAACTTCGCCGTCGGCACCGCCTATTCCAAGACCGAGACGGTGCAGACGGCGCTGTTCGCCACCCTGCTGCTGGCCGAGCCGCTGAGCTTCTGGGCCTGGATCGGCATCGGCGTCAGCCTGTTCGGCGTCTGGGTCCTGTCGATCCGCGGCGACACCAGGGGCCTGCGCAATATCCTGTTCGGCTGGACGCAGAAATCGGCGCTGGTCGGCATCGCCGCCGGCGGCTGCTTCGCCGTCGCCGCCATCTCAATTCGCGTCGCCTCGCTGTCGCTGCCCGAAGGCGACTTCGTCGTCCGCGCCATCCTGACCCTGGCGGTGATGAACACCTTGCAGGTCGTCATGCTCGGCGTCTGGCTGGCGTTGCGCGAGCGCGAACAACTGGTGCGCGTGGTGCTGACGTGGAAATCCTCCGCCATCGTCGGGCTGCTGAGCGTGTTCGGCTCGGCCTGCTGGGCGCTGGCCATGACCCTGGAGAACGCCGCCCATGTGCGCGCCCTGGGTCAGGTCGAACTCGTGTTCACCTTCATCGCCTCGCGCTATCTGCTGAAGGAGGAACCGCTCTGGGGCGAGATCCTCGGCGCCGTGCTGGTGGTCGCTGGCGTCGTCCTGCTATTGCTGCGCGGCGCCTGACGGCGCGCGCTTGCGGCGCGTGACGAAGCGCCGCCACAGCGCCGCACCGACCACCGAGCCCGCGAGAATCGCCAGCACCTTCCAGGCCGGCCGCGCCTGCTCCCAGGGCGGAATGAGATTGGCCTCCAGCACGCGCGTGCCGTCGATGCCGGTGAAGAGCTCGTAATAGGCCGCCTCGGCCGCCACGGTCAGCAGCGCCGCGATCACGGCCATGCCCAGCAGCACGACAAGCGACGGCGGCGTGGTCGGCCGCTTGGACGCCAGCCGGTAGAGCATCAGCCAGACCAGCAGCCCGGTCATGATCGTCGGCTCGGCGACGTCGACCTTGGACTGCATGAAATGATGCGCCACGCCCAGCACGGCGGCGATGTAGACCAGACGATGCACGTTCTGCCAGTGCCGCCCGCCCAGTCGCCGTATCGCCGCCCCGGTCGACGTCCAGGCCAGCGTCGCCAGCAGCATCAGCGCGCAGAAGCCGATCAGCAGGTAGTAGCGGACCAGAATCTCGGTCGCGACTTTGAGCAGGCGGAAATTCTCGTCCAGCGCATAGAGCAGCAGATGGACCAGCACGTAAGCGAAGGCGGTGACGCCGATCATGCGTCGCACGGCGATCAGCTTCGGCATGCCCAGCATGGCGCGCAACGGCGTGACCGCCAGCGATACGAACAGGATGCGGATCGCCCACAGCCCGGTCTGGTGCACGACTTCGTTGACCGGCCGCGGCTGGTACTCGCCCAGCGACCAGCGCACCGCGATGATCGCCGCCGGCAGCAACAGCGCGAAAAATACGAGACCATGCATCGGCGAGAAACGGCCGGTGCGGTCCTGCCAGGGAATCCACAATGCGGGCTTCAGCCAGCCCGAGAGCGGCGACGGGGTCGCGGTACGGATGGACATGACCCAACATACGCAGGCCGGGCCGGCCCAGCCAGCGTCCTCACCCGATCTTGAGCGGGCTTTACCGCCGGACTATCCCGCCAGTTGCTGCAGCGCCCGGCCCAGCCGCGCCTTGGTCGCGACCGCTTCCTCGCGCCGCTCGCGCTGCTCGTCGACGACCTCCGCCGGCGCCTTGGCGATGAAGGCGGCGTTGTTGAGCTTGCCGTCGATCTTGCCGATCTCCCCGTCGAGCTTGCCGATCTCCTTCTTCAGCCGCGCCCGTTCGGCGGCGAAGTCGATGATGTCGGCCAGCGGCAGGGCGAAAGTCGCCTCCTCCAGCACGATCTGCACCGAACCGGTCGGCACGGTAGCGACGGCGGCATCGATGTCGCCGATGCGCGCCAGTCGCTTGATCAACGCCCCGTACCGGTTTAGCCGCGCCCTGGTCTCCGCATTGGCCTCGCGCACCAGCAGCGGCAGGGTGGCGCCGGCCGGGACATTCATCTCCGACCGCACGGCGCGGATGTCGGAGATCAGCCGCACCAGCCAGCCGATCTCGGCCTGCGCCCCGGCATCGACCAGCGAGGCTGGCAGTTGCGGCCAGGCTTCGCCGATCAGCATGCTGCGGCCGCCGATGAACTTCTCGTAAAGCTCCTCGGTCAGGAACGGCATGATCGGATGCAGCAGATGCAGCAGCCGGTCGATGCCCCAGGCCGTCACGGCGCGGATCTCCGCCGCCGCTTCCTGGTCCTCGCCCTGCAGCACCGGCTTGGCGAATTCGAGGAACCAGTCGCAATACGTGCCCCAGATGAAGCCGTAGAGCGTATTGGCCATGTCGTTGAAGCGGAACTGCTCGGCCGCCTCGGTGACCGACGCCGCCGTCTGCGCCAGTTCGCCGATCAGCCACTTGCTCAAGGTCAGCTTGCAGGAAGCCGGATCGAAGCCCGGCACCGGATGGCAGCCATTGACCTCGCAGAAGCGCGTCGCGTTCCACAGCTTGGTCGCGAAATTGCGGTTGCCTTCGACGCGCTGGGTCGAGAGCTTGATCTGCCGGCCCTGGGCGGCGATCGACGCCATGGTGAAGCGCAGCGCGTCGGCGCCGTATTTGTCGATCAGGTCCAAGGGGTCGATGATGTTGCCCTTGGACTTGGACATCTTCTGCCCCTTCTCGTCCGTCACCAGCCCGTGCAGGTAGACGGTGTGGAAGGGGATCTCCTGCATGAAATGCAGGCCCATCATCATCATGCGCGCCACCCAGAAGAACAGGATGTCCTTGCCGGTGATCAGCACGTCGGTCGGGTAGTAGCGCTTCAGGTCGGCCGTCTGCTCCGGCCAGCCCAGGGTCGAGAACGGCCACAGCGCCGAGGAGAACCAGGTGTCGAGCACGTCGGCGTCGCGCGTCAGTTCGACGTCGCGGCCGTAATGCGCTTTCGCCGCCGCCTGCGCCGCCGCTTCGTCGAGCTCGACGAAGTAATGCCCGTCCGGACCGTACCAGGCCGGGATCTGGTGGCCCCACCACAGCTGGCGCGACACGCACCATGGCTGGATGTTGTCCATCCACTGGAAGAAAGTGCGCTTCTCGGTCTCCGGAATGATCCGGATGCTGCCCGAACGCACCGCCTCGATCGGCTTCTGCGCCAGCGTCTTGGCGTCGACGTACCATTGCTCGGTCAGCCAGGGCTCGATCGCCACGCCGGAGCGGTCGCCGTAGGGAACGGTGTGGGTGTGCGGCTCGATCTTCTCGACCAGCCCCAGATGCTCGAAAGCGGCGACCACCTTCTCGCGCGCCGCGTAGCGGTCGAGGCCGCGATATTCGACCGGCGCGTTGTCGTTGATGCTGGCGTGCTGGTCGAACACGTTGATGACTTCGAGATCGTGCCGGCGGCCGACCTCGAAATCGTTGAAATCGTGTGCCGGCGTGATCTTCACCGCGCCGCTGCCCTTCTCGGGGTCGGAGTATTCGTCGGCGACGATCGGAATGCGCCGGTTCACGATCGGCAGCAACACGTGCTTGCCGATCAGATCGGCGAAACGCGGATCGTCCGGATGCACCGCGACGCCGGTATCGCCCAGCATGGTCTCCGGCCGCGTCGTCGCCACGACGATGTGGCGCTCGGGCATGCCGTCGATCGGATAGCGGAAATACCACAGGAAGCCCTTGACCTCGCGCGACTCGACCTCGAGGTCGGAAATCGCCGTCAGCAGCTTGCTGTCCCAGTTGACCAGCCGCTTGTCCTTGAAGATCAGGCCCTGGCGATGCAGTTCGACGAAGGTCTTGATCACCGCCGCCGACAGGCCCTCGTCCATGGTGAAGCGCTCCCGCGCCCAGTCGCAGGATGCGCCCAGCCGGCGCAGCTGGCCGATGATGGTGCCGCCCGACTGCGCCTTCCATTCCCAGACGCGGCGGATGAATTCCTCGCGGCCCAGGTCGTGACGCGAGATGCCCTGGGCGTCGAGCTGGCGCTCCACCACCATCTGCGTGGCGATGCCGGCATGGTCGGTGCCCGGCTGCCACAGCGCGTCGCGCCCGCGCATGCGCTCGAAGCGGATCAGCACGTCCTGCAGCGTGTTGTTGAGCGCATGGCCCATATGCAGGCTGCCCGTCACGTTGGGCGGCGGGATGACGATGGTGTACGGCTTGCGGTTGGACTCAGGGCGCGCGGCGAAGGCGTTGCCCTCCTCCCAGCGGCGGTAGTGCCTGGCCTCGATCTCGGCGGGATTGTAGGTCTTTTCGAGCATGACGTCGGAAACCCGGCATGGCAGGCGCGCGCCCGGCGCGCCGCACGGAACGGCGGAAAATTCGGACGGATTGTTTGCGGCAAGCGGCGGCGGAAATCAATCGCTTCCTGCCGCCCTCCGATGGGTGCCCGATCCGGCGCGCCTCAGCGCTTGGACATCTTCTGGATTTCCTGCTGCACCAGGCGCTCGACGATGGCCGGCAGGTTGGCGTCCATCCATTGCCGCAGCATCGGCTTCAGCATCTCGCCCACCATGTCCTCCAGCGACCGCCCGCCGATGGTCGGCGACGGCGCTCGCGGCGGCTGCGGCGGCGCGGCCGGCGGCTGGTTCTGCTGCAGGGCGGCCTGCGCCAGCCGATCGAAGGCGGCGGCTGCCGCCGAGGCCGCCTGGCCCGACACGATGCCCGGCTGCGGCTGGGTGCCGCCGGCGCCGACCGGCGTCAGGGAAAACTGCGATCCGGCCACCGTCGGACCCGGTTGCACCCGGTTGGTCGGCGGCGGCGATTGCGGCCGCTGCGTCGCGGCCGGCGGCGGCGCGGGCGGCGGTGACGGCGGCTGCTGCGCCGGCTGGCTGGCCTGGGGCGGCGGCGTGATCTTGGGCTGCGGCGCGTCCTGCGGCATCGGCCGCTCGGCCGGCCGCGGATCGCCCGCCAGGGTCGGGCGCTCGGCCGCGGTGAACGGCGGCGGATCGGACCGGTCGTTGCCGCGATCGGCGTAGATCGGCGGCTCGTCGTCGTCCATCGTCCGCATCGGCGGCGGCGCGTGCTGCTGCAGCGAGGTGACGCTGCCATCGTCGTTGACCATCTCGGTCAGTTCGAGCACCTCGCCCGCCGGCTTACCGGCCGCCGGGGCCGGCGGCGTCTTGCGCGTCTTGCTGCCGTCCTCGTCGATGATACGTCGGATCGACGCCAGAATGTCGTCCATCGACGGTTCGGCTTTGTCCGAGTCCTTGCTCATGGCGATCCTTCGACGATCAGCGCGGCCCGCATGACGGGAAACCTGCAGGTGACGGGAATCTTACAAAGGCGCGGCCGGAAAGCAACGGCGGCGCGCAACTGCATCCGTCTACTTGTCGATGCTGCCGCCAAGCCCGATCCACCGGCCGCTGTTGCTCTTGTAGTATTCCTCCTCGTCGTAGATTTCGACGGGAAGCGCCAGCGCCTGGGCCGACAGCGAGCCGATCGCGGCCAGCAGGTTGTAATGCTGCACCAGCGCGTCGCGCTGCGCCTGCACCAGGGTAACGCGGGCGTTGAGCAGTTCCTGCTCGGCGTCGAGCACGTCGAGCGTGGTGCGCGAACCGACCTGCGCCTCCTGACGCACGCCCTCGAGGGCGACGCCGGCGGCGTTGATCTGCGAGGAGATCGACTTGACGCGCGCGCGCTCGGCCTCGAGGCGACGCCACACGCGGGTCGCCGTTTCGATCGCCCGCCGCCGCTCGCCGTCGAGCTCGAGCTTGCGCTGGCCGACCAGCTGCTTGGCTTCGCGCACCCGCGAATGCTCGGCGCCGCCCTGGTACAGCGGAATGCTGATCTGGCCGATGATCTCGGCGCGATCCGACCGGTCGCCGGCGATGTTCGAATCGTAGAGCCGCGCCGCCTGGCCGATGATGCTGACGGTCGGCAGCAATTCGCCGATCGCCAGATCGACGCGGTAGCGCGACGCCTTGACGCGGTAGTCGGCGGCCCGGACGTTCGGGTTGCGCTCGCCGGCGACGACGATCGTCTCTTCCTCGGTCTTCGGGATCTGGCCCAGCGCCACCGGCTCGACCAGCGTGCCCGGCGGCACGCCGACGACCTGCAGATAGTTGGCCCGCGCCGCCGCCAGATTGGCCTGCGACAGGCTGAGATCGGCCTGGGCGCCGGCCAGTCGCGCGTCGGCCTGCGACACGTCGGTGCGGGTCAGCTCGCCGACCCGGAAACGCGCATTGGTCGCCGTCTGCTGCTGTCCCAGCACGCGCACGTTGTTGGCGCGCAGCTTGACCACCGCCTCCAGCGACACGACGTCGGCATAGGCCGTGGCGGCGTTGAGCAGCACGGACTGTTCCTGCGCATGCAGCAGGGCGCGTTCGGCCAGCACTTCCTGGTTGGTGGCGCGCGTCTCGGCGACGGTGCGCCCGCCGCGGAAGATCGGCTGCACGATCTGCCCCTGCACCGCCTTCGACTTCAGGCGCTGCCATTGCAGGATCGTGGTGTTGTTGCGGAACCAGCTGCGGCCGTATTCGCCGGTGACGCGAATGGTCGGCCGCCAGTTCGACAGCGCCTGCGCCACGTTCTCGTCCGCCTGCCGCAGCCTGGCGCGCTGCGCGGCGAGATCCGGATTGGTGTTGTAGGCCGCCGACAGCGCGTCGGTGATGTTCTCGGCCATGGCGGACGGCGCGCCAAGCGCCAAGACCGCCGCGATCACGCCCGAAATAAAGTATCGCGAGCCAACCCCACGCTGCGACATCAGTACACCTTCATCTGCCGGTCGATCTGTCTGGCCCAGGCATCGATCCCCCCGGCCAGATTGACGGCGTTGTCGAATCCATTGGCGCGCAGCCATGCGGCGGCGCGCAGACTGCGCATCCCGTGGTGGCATAATACCACTAAGGGACGGTCTTTGGGCAACTTTTCAACGTTCGCCGGCAACTCGTTGAGCGGCAGCGATATTGCTGTATCGATACGGCAGATATCGCGCTCCCATTCCTCGCGCACGTCGAGAATGGCCAGCGGTTCGGCCTGCACGCGCCGACGCTGCAGCTCGCCGACATCGATCTCGGGCACCTGGGGCACGAGACGGCGCCTCAGAACACGAATTTCTGTGGTTTGGCGAAGCCCGGCAGCAGGCGGCAGCCGGCGTCGAATAACGGCCGGCCGGAGATCGCGCCGCTCACCTTGCGATAGATATGCGCCGCGCCCACCGGGCCGCGGTCGGCGACGACGGCCACCAGCCGGCCGCCTTCGGCCAGCTGGTCGAACAATTGCTGCGGCACGATTTCGACCGCGCCGCCCACCACGATCACGTCGTAGGGCTGATGCTCGGCCCAGCCATCGGCCATCGGACGCTCGGCGATCACCGCATTGTCGACCGACAGCGCCGCAAGATTGGCCGTCGCCTGGCGCACCAGCTCGGCATCGCTGTCGATGCCGAACACCGTCGTCGCCAGCTTCGACAGCAGCGCCGTGGTGTAGCCGGTGCCGCAGCCGACATCGAGCGCGACGTCGGTCGGTTTGGGATCGGCCGCCTGGATCATGCGGCAGATCACCAGCGGCTCCATCATCGCCCGCCCGTTGGGCAGCGGAATGTCGTCGTCGATATAGGCGATATGGCGCAGCGCCTCGGGCAGGAAGCGTTCGCGCGGCAGCGCCGAAACGGCGTCGAGCACCGCCGGGCTGGTGACCCGATTGGGGCGCAGCTGGCCGTCGATCATGTTCTGACGGGCTTGGGCGAAATCGAACATTGGGTACTGGACTCGCGATGGGTTCCGCCGGGCGTTTATACGGTCACCGCAGCGCAGCGTCAAACCGCGCCGGGTTGTGCAAAACCGGGCTAACGCCTTGACCCTCAATGGCCAAACATCTATATCGGCGCCACGCTTTGCCGGCCCGACAGGACCAGAAGCGGCCCGGTGGCAGAGTGGCCATGCAGAGGACTGCAAATCCTCGTACGTCGGTTCGATTCCGGCCCGGGCCTCCATCGCGCAGGCGACGGAAAACGGGTGGCGCGGCCCGGGTGGCCGCCCGACGCGGCAGCGCAAAAGAATGTTGCACCGGCGGCAGTCGTCTGCCAAAAAGCCGGCCTGATTTCGGGCCCCGCTCGCCAGCGGTGCCTCGATCCGGAGTAGCTCAGTGGTAGAGCAAGCGACTGTTAATCGCTTGGCCGGGGGTTCGAATCCCTCCTCCGGAGCCAGTTGAAACGAGGCGGCGGGACGATGTCCCGCCGTTTTCGTTTTCAGCCCCCGCATGCCGAACCGATAGGCTCCCGCCTCTTGACTGTCGCCAACCGTTTGCCGACCGTCGCAAGAACCATGCGCCGTTGTCTCCGTCGATACCGCGAAACGCGATCTCATCGGCCGATGGCGGAATGAAATGCAGGAAGGGAGTAAACGCGATGCCCGCAACCGAACTGAGATTTGGCGACCTTCCCGGCACGGCGGCGCGGCGTTGGGGTGGCGAGCAGGCGATCGCCTTTCGCGACACCCGGCTGACCTTCGGCGAACTGAACGACGAAATCGACCGCGCGGCGCGCGCATTGCTGGCGCGCGGCGTGCGCAAGGGCGACGTGGTCGGGCTTTGGGTGACCAACCGCATCGAGTTCACGGTCGCCTTCTACGCGGCCCTGCGCATCGGCGCCATCGCCGCGCCGCTGAACACCCGCTATCGCGAGCACGACGTCGCCTATGCGCTGAAGCTGGCCGAATGCAAGCTGCTGTTCGTCGTCGAGCGCTCGGGCCCGGTCGACTACCTTGAGATGCTGAAGGCCGTGCTTCCCGGTTTCGACGGCCGGCGCTTCGATGGTGCGGCCGCCTTCCCGCATCTGAGGGACATCGTCGTCATCGCCGATGCGCCCACGGACATGCCGCTGTCCTGGGAGCGGTTTCTCGACGGGGCCGAGCGGGTTTCGACCGACGAGCTCGAGCGGACCGCCGCTGCCGTGAAGATGGACGACATCGCGTTGATCGTCTTCACGTCCGGCACCACCGGCAACCCCAAGGGCGTGATGCACGACCACACGCTGCTGCGCAGCATCTGCGAACGCCACGACCTCTGGCCGCTGAAGGCAGGCAGCGTCGTGCTGAACTACCTGCCGATGTTCCATCTGTTCAGCATGGCCGAGATGGTGTTCGCCTGCATGCACACCGGCGCGCGCCAGGTGGTGATGGACGCCTGGGACCCGGAAGAAGCCGTGCGCCTGATCGAACGCGAGCGCGTCAACGGGCTCTACGGCTTCGAAACGCACTATGCCGACATCATGCGGGCCCAGGCGCAGATCAAGGCCGATCTGTCGAGCCTGCGCTTCGGCGGCCTGCCAGCCGGCATGGAGAGCTCCAACGCCGTCGCCCTGCAGGTCCAGAAGACCCTGTGTCCGACCGCCACCGGCTGGGGCATGTCGGAGGCCGGGTGCTACGTGTGCCTCAGCTCCCTCGACGATACCGACGAGCAGCGCTGCACGACTTCCGGTCGCCCAATGAACGGGCTCGAAGTGAAGATCGTCGATCCGGCCACCGGCAAAGAGCAGCCGGCCGGCGTCGAGGGTGAGATCCTGTGGCGCGGCTACACAACGATGCGCGGCTATTTCCGCGACCCGGCTGCGACGGCGGCGACCAGCAAGGACGGCTGGCTGCACACCGGCGACCGCGGCTACCTGCGGCCCGACGGGTTCCTGCAGTTCCTCGGCCGCTACAAGGAGATGCTGAAGGTCGGCGGCGAGAACGTGTCGCCCGCCGCGCTGGAGACCGAACTCATGGCGCTGGTGCCCGCCATCGAGCAGGTCGCGGTGGTCGGCGTTCCCCATCCGCGGCTGATGGAAGTCCCCTGCGCCTATGTGGTGCTGAAGCCCGGCACGACCTGTACGGTCGAGGAGGTCAAGCGCCTCTGCAAGGGCAAGATCGCCAGCTTCAAGATCCCGCACCACGTCGTGCCGGTGACGACCCTGCCGATGACCGCGTCCGGCAAGGTCCAGCGCGTGATGCTGCGCGATCGGGCCATCCGCGAACTGGATCTCGAGACGGGACGACATGCCGTAGCGTAAGCGCTGCGCTCGAGAGCATCTTCATAAATGCGATTGCGAACCATTCGCATTTATGCCACAAGCTGAGGCATGCATGACATGCCCATCGGCGCCGCGCGACGCGTGCGCCACGAAATCCGCTTTCGCCGCCTGCTTGTCGCGGCGGCCGAGCGCCTCAGCCCATCGATGCTGCGCATTCGCCTCAACGGCGACATGACCGGCTTCGCCAGCCTCGGCTTCGACGATCACCTCAAGGTGCTGCTGCCCCTGCCCGGCCAGGCGCAGGTCGCCGAACCCGTCTTCACCGATCAGGGCGCCAGCTTTCCCGACGGCCAGCGCCCGATCGTGCGCGACTACACGCCGCGCGCCTGGAATATCGCCGCCGGCACGCTCGATCTCGACTTCGCCCTGCACGATACCGGCCCGGCGACGACATGGGCGCGTCACGCGCGGCCCGGCGACGAACTCGCCATTGCCGGTCCGCGCGGTTCGATCGTCGTGCCGCTCGACTACGACCATCACGTGTTGATCGGCGACGAGACCGCCCTGCCCGCCATCGCTCGCCGCCTCGAGGAACTGCCGTCCGGCGTGCGCGCCTCGGCGATCCTCGAAGTCGAAAGCGCGGCAGACGAGCTACCGCTGCCGAGCCCCGGACGGGTCGAGTTGCGCTGGCTGCATCGCGGCGCGCTACCGGCCGGCAATGCCGATGGCCTGCTCGCCGCTGCCAGGGATCTGCGTCTCGACGGACGGGACACTTATGTCTGGGCTGCCTGCGAATCGCTCGTCGCCCGCGCGCTGCGGCGCGTGTTCGTCGAGGACAAGGGACTGGACAAATCCTGCATCCGCGCCGCCGGCTACTGGCGGCGCGGCGCACAGGGCGTGCACGAGCCGCAGCACGACTGACGTCGGCGCGCCCCAGCTATCTGTTGCCTACCGCCAGCGCAGCAGAATCCATTGCAGGACCAGGCCGGCGCCGATGCCCAATGTCGGCCAGATGAACCACGGATAGCCGCCCCAGGTCAGCATGTTGACGACGAAACAGACGGCGATGGCGAAGCCGCCAAGTGCTGCCCGGCGCTTGAAGCCGCGCGGCCAGGCCGTGGTCGGCGGATCCTCGCCGACCGAGGGTATCGGCGGCGGCGATGGCGACGCGGCAGCGGCCGGCGGCTGACCCGATCCGCCCAGCACCACGCGATAGGCCGGAACGGCTTCGGAGATGTTCTTCACCTCCTGCACGCCCAGGAAGTCGAAGCCCAGCGACAGCTTGTTGCGCACCTGCTCGAACACCGAGCCCGAAATCAGCACGCCGCCGGCTTCGGCCAGCGACTGCAGTCGCGCGGCGATGTTGACGCCGGCGCCGAACAGATCGTCGCCGTCGACCATGACGTCGCCGAGATTGACCCCGATGCGAAAGCTCATGCGATCCTGTTCGGGCAGGCTGGCGTTGCGCTCGGCGTTCTCGCGCTGGAAGCAAACCGCGCAGTCGACCGCGTTCACCACGCTGGAAAATTCGGCCAGCACGCTGTCGCCGGCCGTGTTGACCACGCGCCCGCGATGGCTGGCGATCAGGGCCAGCAGCGCCTCGCGGCAGGCCTTGAGCCGGGCGAAGGTGCCGCGCTCGTCGCGCTCCATCAGGCGGCTGTAGCCGGCGACGTCGGCGGACAGGATTGTCGTCAGCTTGCGATCGGGTACGGCGTGCATGGCCGGACCCTATCAGGAACGCCGCGCGCGGCGCTATGGTCTCGCCATGATCCGCCAGGCCCGCCCCGCCGACGTTCCCGCCCTGATGCGCATTCGCGCCGCGGTGCGCGAGAACGTGCTGTCCGATCCGGCCCGCGTGCCCGCCTCGCTGGTCGAGGAATTCATCGCCCGCTCAGCCATCTGGCTGTGGCAGGACGATGACGGCGTGCTGGGCTTCGCCGCCGCCGACACGCGCGACGGCAGCCTCTGGGCGCTGTTCGTCGACCCCGCCCAAGAAGGCCGCGGCATCGCCCGCGCGCTCCTGCCGCGCGCACTGGACGATCTGCGCGCCGCGGGCTGGCGTCAGGCGACGCTCTCGACCGAGCCCGGCTCCCGCGCCGAGCGCTTCTATCGCCGCCAGGGCTGGATGGCCGGCGCCCTGACGCCGCGCGGCGAACGACTGTTCACTCTCGACCTGTGAGGCTATCGTCGCGGTCCTTCAGCGCACGGGGTTTCATGACACGCGACGACGTCGATCTGATCGAACGCAGAACGGCCTGGCAGGGCCATTACCGCATGGACGTCTACCGCCTGCGCTACCGGCGCTTCGACGGCAGCTGGAGCGCGCCGATCGAGCGCGAGGTGTTCGAGCGCGGCCGCGCCGCCGCCGTCGTCCCTTACGATCCGCTGCGCGACGAGGTCGTGATGATCCGCCAGTTCCGGCCCGGCGCCTATGCCGCCGGCATGGACCCGTGGCTGTGGGAGATCGTCGCCGGCATTATCGAACCTGGCGAGACGCCCGAAAGCGTCGTGCGCCGCGAGGCGCGCGAGGAAGCCGCCATCGAAATCGGCGACCCGATCCGCATCTGCGAATACCTGGTCAGCCCCGGCGGCACCTCCGAAGTCTGCACCCTGTTCGGCGCCCGCACCGATTCCTCGCGGGCCGGCGGCACGCATGGGCTGGCCAGCGAGCAAGAGGATATCCATGTCGAGGCGATGCCGTTCGGAAAGGTCATGGAACTGCTGGAGGGCGACTTGTTGAACAACGCCAAGACCATCATCGGCCTGCAATGGCTGGCGCTCAATCGGACCGCTTTGCGCAAACGCTGGTCCTGAGTTACGCCCGACGCTTGCCTCATCGTCTTGCGCCGCCGCGCATTACCTCGCTACTGTTGTGAAAATCGAGGATTTCACAGGAACATGGACACAAAGAACGGATTCGTCGGCACCGTCGGCAACACGCCCCTGATCAAACTGCGCGCCGCCTCCGAAGCGACCGGCTGCGACATCTACGGCAAGGCCGAATTCCTCAATCCCGGCGGCTCGGTCAAGGACCGCGCCGCGCTGGCCATCATCGAGGACGCCGAGGAGAAGGGCCTGTTGCGGCCCGGCGGCGTCATCGTCGAGGGCACCGCCGGCAACACCGGCATCGGCCTGTCGCTGGTCGGCAATGCGCGCGGCTATCGCACTGTCATCGTCATGCCCGAGACCCAGAGCCAGGAAAAGAAGGACATGCTGCGCCTGTGCGGCGCCGATCTGCGCCTGGTGCCGGCCGTGCCCTACGCCAATCCCGACAATTACGTGCGCTATTCCGGCCGCCTGGCCGAGGAGATCGCGCAGAGCGAGCCGAACGGCGCCATCTGGGCCAACCAGTTCGACAACGTCGCCAATCGCGACGGCCACTATCGCACCACCGGCCCCGAGATCTGGGAGCAGACCGATGGCAAGGTGGCGGGCTTCACCTGCAGCGTCGGCTCCGGCGGCACCCTGGGTGGCGTCGGTCTGGCGCTGAAGGAGCGCAACAGGAACGTGCGCATCGTGCTGTCGGACCCGATGGGTTCGGCCCTGTTCGGCCACTACAAGAACGGCCAGCTCAAGGCCGAGGGCTCGTCGATCACCGAAGGCATCGGCCAGGGCCGCGTGACCAAGAACCTCGAAGGCGCGCCGATCGACGATGCCTATCGCATCAGCGACGAGGAGGCATTGCCCATCCTCTACGATCTGCTGCAGCACGAGGGCCTGTGCCTGGGCGGCTCCTCCGCCATCAACGTCGCCGGCGCCATCCGGCTGGCGAAGGAGCTGGGGCCGGGCCACACAGTCGTCACCGTGCTGTGCGATTCGGGCACCCGCTATCAGTCCAAGCTCTTCAACCCCGAATTCCTGCGCGCCAAGAACCTCCCCGTTCCGGCCTGGCTCGCGTAGACTGGCGGCATGTCCACCGAAGAACTGTTCCGCGCCGATTCCTATCTCAAGGAGTGCGCAGCCACCGTGGTCGGCGCCGACGAGCGCGGCATCGTGCTCGACCGCACCGTCTTCTACCCCAATGGCGGCGGCCAGCCCGGCGACAGCGGCGTGCTGGCGCTGTCCGACGGCGGCGAGATCGCCGTCGCCGACACCATCAAGGGCGACACGGGCATCGTTCACGTCCCCGCCCCCGGCCAGGCGCTGCCGGCCCCGGGCACGGCCGTCACCGCCCGCATCGACTGGGACCGCCGCTACAAGCACATGCGCATGCATTCGGCCCTGCACCTGCTCTGCGCGGTGGTGACGGGCGACGTCACCGGCGGCCAGATCGGCGCCGACAAGAGCCGGCTCGACTTCAACGTGCCCGGCGAGGCGCTCGACAAGGACCACATCAACCGCGAACTGGCGCGGCTGGTGGCGGAAGACAAACCGGTGCAGCCGCGCTGGATCGACGACGCCGAACTCGAGCAGCGGCCCGAGCTGGTGCGCACCATGAGCGTCAAGCCGCCGTCCGGCCAGGGTAAGGTGCGCCTGCTCGACATCGAGGGCGTCGACCTGCAGCCCTGCGGCGGCACGCATGTCGCCCGCACCTCCGAGATCGGCGCCATCGAAGTCGCCAAGATCGAGAACAAGGGCCGCCAGAACCGCCGCGTCAACCTGCGCTTCGCCTCATAGAGAAGAGATCCATGTCCTACGCCAATCCCGACGCGCTGGTCAGCACCGAATGGCTGGCCGCCCATCTAGACGCTCCCGACGTGCGCGTGGTCGACGCCTCCTGGTACCTGCCGGCGATGAACCGCGATCCCAAGGCCGAGTACGCCGCCGGCCACATTCCCGGCGCGGTGTTCTTCGACATCGACGAGATTTCCGACGACGCCTCGCCCTACCCGCACATGCTGCCGTCGTCGATCAAGTTCACCTCGCGCGTGCAGAAACTCGGTCTCGGCGACGGCAACCGCATCGTCGTCTACGACGCCCATCCGATGCTGTCGGCGCCGCGCGTGTGGTGGATGTTCCGCCATTTCGGCCACAAGGACGTCGCCGTGCTCGATGGCGGGCTGACCAAGTGGAAGGCCGAGGGCCGACCGCTGGAGGATCTGCCGCCGATGCCGCGCCAGCGCCATTTCTCCGCCCGCATGGACACGACGCTGGTGCGCGACGCCGAGGGCGTCAAGGAAGCGCTTTCCGGCAAGGAGCAGGTGGTCGACGTGCGCGCCGCCAATCGTTTCAGCGGCGAAGCGCCCGAACCGCGGCCCGGCCTGCGCGCCGGCCACATGCCGGGCGCGCTGAACCTGCCCTGGGAAAACCTGATCGACCCGCAGCGCGGCACCATGCTGCCGGCCGAGACGCTGAAATCGAAGATCGAGGCGGCCGGCATCGACATCTCCCGTCCTATCGTCACCTCCTGCGGCTCGGGCATCTCCGCCTGCATCCTGGCGCTGGGCCTGCATCTGGTCGGCGCGAAAGACGTGTCCGTCTATGACGGCTCCTGGGCCGAATGGGGATCGCGCCCCGACACGCCGATCGTCACCGGGACAAAGTGAGCGGGGCCAAGTGAGCGGTGCGCCGCAAGGCAGGCTGCGCACCACCATCACCTGGCTGGAGATGGCAGCGCCACCGGCCGAACCGGCGCCGCCCGACCCACCCGGCTTCCGGATCGAGCGGGTGCGCGACGTATCGGTCGCCTTCTACCGCTTCCTCTACGACACGGTCGGCGCCGACTATCTCTGGTACGAGCGCCGCCAGCTCGACGATACGGCACTGGCCGCCCTGCTGGCCGACCCGGCCGTGTCGGTGCACGTCGCCTTCGAGGGCCAGACGCCGGCCGGCTTCTTCGAACTCGATCGCCGCCACCCGACCGACATCGATCTCGCCTATTTCGGCCTGCTGCCCGACTACGTCGGCCGCCGGCTGGGCCAATGGTTCCTGCGCCGCGCCGTCGACGCGGCCTGGACCGAGAAGCCCCGCCTGCTGAGCGTCAACACCAACAGCCTCGACCACCCGCGGGCGCTGGCCAACTACCGCCGCGCCGGCTTCGTGCCCGTGCGCCGCGCGCTGCACGAGTTCGACGATCCGCGCCTGACTGGCCTGATGTGACCGGGCTTATCTAAAGGGTCTGGCCTGAGCGGGATGCAATTGGCACCTGCCGGCCGCGATGGCAGGATGGCCGCCTTGGCCAACCCACCGTGCAAGCAGGCTCCATGTCTTCCGACAAGAACGTCTCCGACAAGATCGACACCATCCTGACCGTCGCCGGCCGCGATCCCGCGTCCAACTACGGCGTCGTCAATCCGCCGGTCTACCACGCCTCGACCATCATCTTCCCCTCGCTGGCGGCGCAGGAAGAGGCCTCGCACGATCCGCTCAACCACATCACCTATGGCCGCTCCGGCACGCCGACGCAGCAGGCGCTGGAAGACACCATGTCCCAGCTCGAGGGCGCGCATCGCACCGTCGCCGTGCCGTCGGGCCTCGCCGCCATCACCGGCGCCATCGTCGGCTTCGTCTCGGCCGGCGACCACATGTTGGTCTCCGACAGCGCCTATGGCCCGACCCGCCGCTTCGCCCTCAACATCCTCAAGCGCTTCGGCGTCGAGACCACCTTTTTCGATCCCATGATGGGCGCCGAGGTCGAACGCCTGGTGCGGCCCAACACGAAGCTGTTCTACGTCGAGGCGCCGGGCTCGCTGACCTTCGAGGTGCAGGACATTCCCGCCCTGTCGAAAGTCGCGCACGCCCACGGCGCCATCGTCGTCGCCGACAACACCTGGGCGACGCCGCTCTACTGCCAGCCGCTGAAGCTCGGCGCCGACATCGTCGTCCATGCCGGCACCAAATACGTCGTCGGCCATTCCGACGCCATGATGGGGCTGATCTGCTGCGCCACGCCTGAGCAATACGCCATCGTCAAGAACCACTCGGCGATGCTGGGTTTCCATGCCGCGCCCGACGATTCCTACCTGGCGCTGCGCGGCCTGCGCACCCTTGCCGTGCGTCTGCGCCGCCACGAGCAGAGCGCGCTGGAGATCGCCAAATGGCTGAAGACGCGGCCGGAAGTGGCGCAGGTGCTGCACCCCGCTCTGCCCGATTGCCCCGGCCACGAGATCTGGAAGCGCGATTTCACCGGCTCGTCCGGCCTGTTCGCCTTCGTGCTCAAGGATGGCTATCCCAAGCACGCCATCGCCGCCATGGTCGATCACATGAAGCTGTTCGGCATCGGCTACAGCTGGGGCGGCTACGAAAGCCTGATGATCCACGCTCACCCGGAAGTCTTCCGCACCGCCACGCCCTGGCCCAAGGAAAAGACCACCATCCGCGTCCATATCGGCCTGGACGATGTCGACGACATCAAGGCCGATCTCGCCGCGGGCTTCGAGCGCATGGAAAAAGCCGCCAGCAAGGCGGCATAAGCGTCGGCGCGTTTTCCGTATCGGATTCACACCTCCCATTACGTCATCCCCGCGCAAGCGGGGATCCCGGCCGGGCGAGCCTGAGCCGTCGAGGCGCACCGCGATCGACACTGAGAGATTGCTTGCGAGAGATCCCCGCTTGCGCGGGGATGACGAGTTTGGATCTACTCCGCCGCCGCGCGCTTGCAGTTGGGGCAGGTGCCGGCGACCTCGACTGTCGCATGCTCGACCGAGAAGCCGCGATCGCTGGCGGCGCCGGTCAGGGCGCGGGCGATGCGCGGATCGTCGATCTCGATGGCGTTGCGGCACGACGTGCAGATCAGGAACAGGCCGCGATGCGCCTCGCCGGGATGGGCGCAGCCGACGAAGGCGTTGAGCGATTCGATGCGATGCAC
>JBDZUM010000058.1:0-23653 GCA_040255215.1 Rhodospirillaceae bacterium | reverse complement strand
GAGGCCCGCTTCCTGCAGGTCGCCGATCGCGGCGCACCGCTGGGCGGCGAGTTCTACATCAAGCGGCCCGGCCGGCTGCGCTTCCAGTACGACCCGCCCGCGCGCATCCAGATCATCGCCGACGGCAAGCAGGTCACCTACTACGACGCCGACACCGACCAGATCAGCCAGCTGCCGACCGGCCTGACCGTCGCCAAGTTCCTGGTGGCGCCCAAGATCAGCCTGACCGGCGATCTCAGCGTCACCAAGGTCGAGCGCGACGCCGGCGTGCTGCAGATCACTGCCGTGCAGGCGCGCTCTCCCGGCGAGGGTCATGTCGTGTTGACCTTCGGCGACAAACCCCTGCAGCTGCGGCGCTGGACGGTGGTCGATGGACGGAACCGGGCGATCAGCGTGACGTTGACCAATCTTAAAGTCGGCGGCGCGTTGAAGGACGATCTCTTCGTCTTCGTCGATCCCGACCCCAACCGGCGTTTCCGTCCCTAGAACCTATCCGGAGCCTTCCCTTGGCGATCCAGGTGATAACCAGACGCGCGCTGCTGCTCGGCGGCGCATTGGCGCTGGCTGCAGGCAGCGCGATGGCCCAGGGCAAGGCGCTGAGCGAACGCGACAGGGCCGACATCGCGCGCATCGAGAAGTATCTCAACGGCATCGACACGCTGCGCGCCAAATTCGTGCAGACCGAGGAGGACGGCCGGCAGCTCGAGGGCGTGCTGCATCTGCAGCGGCCGGGCAAGCTGCGCTTCCAGTTCGTGCCCAAGGGACCGTACGAGATCATCGCCGACGGCAACCAGCTCAACTACATCGGCGGCGGCGCGCTGACCCAGGTGTCGCTCGACGCCACGCCGCTGTCGGTGCTGGTGGCCAAGGACATAAGCTTCGACGATCGGCTGATCGTCACCGGCATCCAGCGCGAGGGCGGGTTCCTGGCGGTCAACCTGGCGCAGAAGAAGAGCCCGGACGGCGAGAAGCTGCAGATCGTGTTCGGCGACCGGCCGCTGCAGCTCAAGCGCTGGGCCATCACCTACAAGAACGGCCGCACCGTCACCGTCGGCCTGTTCGACGTCGAGACCGGCGTGAAGATCGATCCCAAGACCTTCGTCTATTCCAACCCGCACGTTTCGCCGCGCCAGACCTACTGACGCGGACGGAACGGCAGGGCAAACAGCCGGCCGAAACTCTCCTCCGGCAATCCCTCGACGCCGATCTTCATCTCCGGCGTCCTCGCATGGCGGCTGCGGCTGGCGAAGAGCCGATCCCACAGCGACAGCACCGTGGCGTAGTTCGAATCGGTATCGGCGCGCAGCGCGTGATGGTGCACCCAGTGGATCGAGGGCGTCACCACGATCCACGACAGCGCCCGCTCGAGTGCCGACGGCAGGCGCAGATTGGAGTGGTGGAACAGGGTCGAGACCAGCACCAGCGTTTCGAAGGCCAGGATCGAGGCTAGCGGCAGGCCCAGCGGGATCATGATCGCCGCCCGCGCCAGGGCGCTCAACGCCACCTCGCCGAAATGGAAGCGCACGGCCGAGCTGGCGTCGAGGAACTCGTCGCGGTGATGCACCTCGTGGAACCGCCACAGGAAAGGCACGACGTGATTGGCGCGATGCCACCAGTAGATCAGGAAATCCAGCAGCAGCAGATCGAGCGCCAGCCCGGGCAGCCCGCTCCACCAGCCCGGCCGCCATCCGCCCAGCGCCGGAAATGCCGCGGCGGCGGCCTGGGTCAGCGGCAGCACGACCGCCAGCGACAGTCCGATATTGAGCAGCCAGAAGCCGCCATTGGCCGCCAGCCGGCGCCAGCCCGGCCCGCCGGGAAATCGCGCCGCCTCGGGCGGGGTGGCCGCCGGCCACAGTCTTTCCGCCACCAGCAGGGCGGCGAACCACAGGCCGACGGTGACGGCCTTCACGGTCGGCGACATTGCGAGCAGATCGTCCATGCCGCATCATACGAAGCGGCCGCCCGTCCGGCGCAAAAGTTTGCGTGAAGGCGCGAGAGCCGGCCTGCAGGGCGCCAGGAGCGCGACATGAACCCGCCAGCCAATGCCACAACCGCCAGCCTGCCGCTGATCGGCGTGCCGGCCTGCGTCAAGCCGATCAACGAATCGCCCTTCCATGCGGTGCAGGAAAAATACCTGACCGCCATCCGCCATGCCGCCCAGGGCGCGCCGCTGATCCTGCCCGCACTGGGCTGGCGCGGCGACAGCGATCCGGACGGGCTGGGGTTGGCGCTCGACCCGCTGCTCGACATGCTCGACGGCGTGCTGCTGACCGGCAGCCCCTCCAACGTCGAACCGCATCACTATGACGGCCATGCCAGCGTGCCCGGCACCGAGCACGACGCGCAGCGCGACGCCACGACGCTGCCGCTGATCCGTCGCGCCGTGCAGCGCGGCGTGCCGCTGCTGGCGATCTGCCGCGGCATCCAGGAGCTCAACGTCGCCCTGGGCGGCTCCCTGCATCAGCGCGTGCAGGAAGTGCCCGGCCGTTTCGACCATCGCTCGCGCGCCGCCCGCGACCGGCCTCTGGCCGAGCGCTACGCGCCGGCCCATCCGGTGGCGCTGACCGGCGACGGCTGGCTGGCGCAGCGCCTGGGCTGTAATCAGATCGTGGTCAATTCGCTGCACGCCCAGGGCATCGACCGACTGGCGCCCGGCCTCGTGGTCGAGGCGACCGCCGAGGACGGCACCATCGAAGCGGTGCATGCGCCGACCGCGCCAGGCTTCGTGCTCGGCCTGCAATGGCACCCCGAGTACCGCGCCACCGAGGATCCGGTGTCGGTCGTGCTGTTCCAGGCCTTCGGCGACGCCGCCCGCGACCGCGCCGCCCGCCGCCGCCTGAACGCGGCGGCTTAGATTGTTAGCCTGGGCACTCTCTTCCTCGTCCTGAGCCCGTCGAAGGACGAGTTGCACAGGGAACCTGTGAGCCCTCACCCTTCGACAAGCTCAGGGTGAGGAATTTTACTGGGATCGGCGCGGATCGCTCGGTCAAGCCGGGCGATGACGGCGAAAAAGCCAGGGCGTATAGTTTGGCCCTCAAACAATCCCGCTTCGGAAAGCGGAGGAAACGACATGCAGACCGCCGCCAGCAAGCCGGGCGACAACCGGCGCAAGGATTTCTACGGACGGCTCGGACCGCTCAACATGGCGCCGCTGTGGGAGAGCCTGCACCAGCTCGTGCCGCCGCAACCCAATGCGCCCTACGAGGCGACGCTGTGGCACTACGATGACGTGCGGCCCTACCTGATGGAATCGGGCGCGCTGATCACCGCCCGCGAGGCGGTGCGGCGGGTGCTGATCCTCGAGAACCCGGCTTTGCAGGGCAAGGCCTGCATCACGCCCAGCCTCTATGCCGGGCTGCAGCTCATCCTGCCGGGCGAGGTCGCGCCCAGCCACCGCCACACCCAGTCCGCACTGCGCTTCATCGTCGAGGGCAATGGCGCCTACACGGCCGTCGACGGCGAGCGCACCACCATGCGCGAAGGCGATTTCGTCATCACCCCGAGCTGGACGTGGCACGACCACGGCAACGACAGCGCCGAGCCGATGGTCTGGCTCGACGGGCTCGACATTCCGTTGATCCAGATGTTCAACGCCGGCTTCGCCGAGACCGACGAAAAGGAAGAGCAGGCCCTGACGCGGCCCGAGGGCGATGCGCAGGCGCGCTACGGCGCGGGGCTGCTGCCGGTCGACTGGAAGCCGCACTCGCGCACTTCGCCGGTGTTCAACTATCCCTACGCGCGCACCCGCGAGGCGCTGGAGACGATGCGCCGCGGCGAGGCCTGGGATCCCTGCCACGGGCTGAAACTGCGCTACGTCAATCCCGCCACCGGCGAGTCGGCCATGCCGACCATCGGCACCTACATGCAGCTGCTGCCCAAGGGATTCAAATCGGCGCCCTACCGCTCGACCGACGGCACGATATTCAGCGTCGTCGAGGGGACGGGCAGAACGCGCATCGGCGATCGCGAGTTCGCCTGGGGCAAGCGCGACATCTTCGTGGCGCCGAGCTGGCACAGCATCGTCCACGAAGCCTCGAGCGATGCGGTGCTGTTTTCCTTCTCCGACCGCCCCATCCAGGAGAAGCTCGACATCTGGCGGCAGGACCGGTTCGGCAAATAGGCCTCGCAAGTACCGGATTTCCTTGGAAATTCCGGGTCGCCTCGGTCCCCGCCAAGGGCCTATAATCGGCCCAAGTCAAAGGTTGAGAGGGAGGATGCTGTGGCCCGTCAGGCCGCAAGCCCTGAGCTCTGGAACGAGGCGCGCGCGCTGGCCCTGATCGGCGAACGCGCCGGCCTCGATGGCGCCCTGCTGCCGATCCTGCATGCGCTCAACGATACGTTCGGCCACGTGCCGGACGCTGCCGTGTCGCTGATCGCCAAGGCACTCAATCTCAGCCGTGCCGAAGTGCATGGCGTTCTGACCTTCTATCACGACTTCCGCCGCGCCCCGGCCGGCCGCCACGTGCTCAAGCTGTGCCGCGCCGAAGCCTGCCAGGCGCGCGGCGCCCGCGAACTCGAGACGCATGCACTTCGCAAGCTTGGCATCGACATGGGCGGCACCACCGCCAACGGCGCCTACACGCTCGAACCGGTCTATTGCCTGGGGAACTGTGCTACTGGCCCCGCGCTGCTGGCCGACGGGCAGTTGCACAGCCTGGTCGACGGCGCGCATTTCGATGCGCTGCTGGGCGATCTGCGGGCAGGCGAGGCACAGGTGGAAATTCAGCCCAGCCCAGCCGATCGTGGTGTCCTCGTCTGCGTGCCGGGCGAAGCCACCGCCCGCTCCTTCGGGGCCGACAAGGTTGCGGCGGCCATCGCCGCCGAGGCCCGCCAGCGAGGTATCGACGTGCGGATCAAGCGCACCGGATCGCGCGGCGCGTTCTTCCTCGAGCCGCTGGTCGAGATCGACCTGCCGGACGGGCGCATCGGCTATGCCGGCATCCAGGAAGAAGACGTGCCGGACCTGTTCGATGCCGGGTTCCTGCAGGGTGGCGCGCATGCGAAATGCATCGACGATCCGATGCTGCACCCCTTCCTTGCCGTGCAGAAGCGGCTGACTTTCGCGCGCTGCGGCGAAATCGATCCGCGATCGCTGTTCGACTACGAAGCGATGGGCGGGCTGCGCGGGCTGCGGCGAGCGCTGAGGCTGACGGGCGACGGCATCGTCGGCGAGGTCGAAGCCTCCGGCCTGCGCGGCCGCGGCGGCGCCGGCTTCCCCGCCGGGCGCAAATGGCGCACGGTCCTGGAAACGCCGGGCGAGACGAAATACATCGTCTGCAACGCCGACGAAGGCGATTCGGGCACTTTCGCCGACCGGCTGCTGATCGAAGGCGATCCGCTGCTGCTGATCGAAGGCATGGCGATCGCCGGGATCGCGGTCGGCGCCATCAAGGGCTTCGTCTATCTGCGCTCGGAATATCCCGATGCCGCGCGAGTGCTGACCGACGCGCTTGCCGTCGCCCGTGCCGGCAAAATGCTGGGCAGCGATGTTCTGGGTTCCGGCCGCGCCTTCGACATCGAGCTGCGCATCGGCGCCGGCGCCTATATCTGCGGCGAGGAAACCTCGCTGCTCGACAGCCTGGAAGGCAAGCGCGGCCAGGTGCGCTTCAAGCCGCCGCTGCCGGCCGTCGCCGGGCTGTTCGGCAGGCCGACCCTGATCCACAACGTGCTCACGCTCGCCGCCGCGCCGGACATCCTGGCCGATGGCGGCGCTGCCTATGCCGGCATGGGCATTGAGCGCTCGCGCGGCACGATCGCGGTGCAGCTCGCCGGCAACGTCGTGCGCGGCGGTCTGATCGAAGTGCCCTTCGGCATCAGCCTGCGCCAGCTGATCGAGGAGATCGGCGGCGGCACCGAAACCGGCCGGCCGGTGCGGGCGGTGCAGATCGGCGGCCCGCTGGGCGCCTATCTGCCCGACAGCCTGCTCGACCTGCCGCTCGACTACGAAGCGCTGGCGCAGGCGCAGGGCATGCTGGGCCATGGCGGCATCGTGGTGTTCGACGATGCTGTCGACATGGCGGCGCAGGCGCGTTTCGCCTTCGAGTTCTGCGCCATCGAAAGCTGCGGCAAGTGTACGCCCTGCCGCATCGGCTCGACGCGCGGGGTCGAGATGATCGACCGGCTGCTGGCCGGCATCCGCCCGCAACAGACGCGCGAGCTGATCGACGAATTGTGCGAGACCCTGACCGACGGTTCGCTCTGCGCGCTGGGCGGTCTGACGCCGCTGCCGGTGCAGAGCGCATTGCGCCATTTCCCCGAGGATTTCACGCGACCGGCCGCTGCGGCCAGTGCGGCGTCGTGAGGGTGCCATGCCGATCCTGAAGGAACGCGATCTCGGCACGCCGGCCGGCAAGGGCGGCGAAACGGTGCGCCTGATCGTCGACGGCAACGAAATCGCCGTGCCGGCCGGCAGTTCGGTGATGCATGCCGCCCGCCTGGCCGGCATCGAGGTACCGAAGCTTTGCGCCACCGACACAATGGAGGCCTTCGGCTCCTGCCGCCTGTGCCTGGTCGAGATCGACGGCCGCAAGGGCACGCCCGCTTCCTGCACCACGCCGGCGGAGAACGGCATGGTGGTGCGCACCCAGACGGATAGGCTGCGCCGGCTGCGACGCAACGTCATGGAGCTCTATATCTCCGACCATCCGCTCGACTGCCTGACCTGTTCGGCCAACGGCGACTGCGAATTGCAGGACATGGCGGCGGCGGTGGGGCTGCTCGAGGTGCGCTACGGCTACGATGGCGCCCGCCACCGCAGCCACGCCGACGATGTTTCCAATCCCTATTTCGCCTTCGAACCCGACAAGTGCATCGTCTGCTCGCGCTGCGTGCGGGCCTGCGAGGAGGTGCAGGGCACATTCGCGCTGACGGTCGACGGGCGCGGGCTCAATTCGCTGATCGCCGCCGGACAGGACGAAGGGTTCCTCGCATCCGAATGCGTTTCCTGCGGCGCCTGCGTCGAGGCCTGCCCCACCGCGACGCTCAACGAGAAGACGGTCATCGACATGGGCCTGCCCGAGCGCACGGTGCTGACCACCTGCGCCTATTGCGGCGTCGGCTGCTCGTTCAAGGCCGAACTGCAGGGCGATCAGGTGGTGCGCATGACGCCGCACAAGGACGGCAAGGCCAATCACGGCCATTCCTGCGTCAAGGGCCGCTTCGCCTGGGGCTATGCCACCCATGCCGACCGCATCACCACGCCCCTCGTTCGCGAGAAGATCACCGACCCCTGGCGCGAGGCGAGCTGGGACGAGGCCATCGCCCATGTGGCGTCGCGTTTTCGCGATATCCAGGCGCGGCACGGGCGCGGCGCCATCGGCGCCATCACCTCCTCGCGCTGCACCAACGAGGAGACCTATCTGCTGCAGAAGCTGGTGCGCACCGCCTTCGGCAACAACAACGTCGACACCTGCGCCCGCGTCTGCCATTCGCCGACCGGCTACGGGCTGAAGACCGCCTTCGGCACGTCGGCCGGCACGCAGGATTTCGATTCGATCGAGCACACCGACGTCGTCATGGTGATCGGCGCCAACGTCACCGAGGCGCATCCGGTGTTCGGCTCGCACATGAAGCGCCGCCTGCGCGAGGGCGCCCGGCTCATCGTCATCGACCCGCGCCGCATCGATCTGGTGCAGACCCCGCATGTTGCCGCAGCGCATCACCTGCAACTGAAGCCCGGCACCAACGTCGCGGTCATCAACGCGCTGGCGCATGTGGTGGTGACGGAAGGCCTGACCGACAAGGCCTTCGTCGCCGAACGCTGCGACGGCCCGAGCTTCGCCCGCTGGCGCGACTTCATCGCCGATCCGCGCAACGCGCCGGAAGCCGTCGAAAGCATCACCGGCGTGCCGGCCGCGACGATCCGCGCCGCCGCACGGCTCTACGCCACGGGCGGCAACGCAGCGATCTATTACGGGCTGGGAGTCACCGAGCACAGCCAGGGCTCGACCATGGTGATGGGCATGGCCAATCTCGCCATGGCGACCGGTAATCTCGGCCGGCCGGGGGTGGGGGTGAACCCGCTGCGCGGCCAGAACAACGTCCAGGGCGCTTGCGACATGGGCTCCTTCCCGCACGAGGTGCCGGGCTATCGCCACGTTTCCGACGCCGCCACGCTCGATCTGCTGGAAGGCGCCTGGGGCGCGCGGCTCGATCGCGAACCGGGCCTGCGCATCCCCAACATGCTCGATGCCGCCATCGACGGCAGCTTCAAGGGTCTGTTCGTGCAGGGCGAGGATCTGGCGCAGTCCGATCCCAACACCCAGCACGTCGCGGCCGGTTTGGCGGCGATGGAATGCGTCGTGGTCAACGATCTTTTCATGACCGAGACGGCGCGCTACGCCCATGTCTTCCTGCCCGGCGCCTCCTTCCTCGAGAAGGACGGCACCTTTACCAACGCCGAACGCCGCATCAGCCGCGTGCGCCGCGCCATCGAACCGCTGGCCGGGCTGGCGGAATGGCAGGTGACGGCGAAGCTGGCGCAGGCGCTGGGCTACGACATGGCCTACGAACACCCCTCGCAGATCATGGACGAGATCGCGCGGCTGACGCCGACCTTCGCCGGCGTCAGCTACGAGAAGATCGACCGGCTGGGCAGCGTGCAATGGCCCTGCACCGACGCCATGCCCGAGGGAACGCCGGTCATGCACGTCGACAAGTTCGTGCGCGGCAAGGGGTATTTCGCGCTCACCGCCTTCGTCGCCACCGAGGAGCGCTCGGGCCCGCGCTTTCCCCTGCTGCTGACCACCGGCCGCATCCTCTCGCAGTACAATGTCGGCCAGCAGACGCGGCGCACCGCCAACGTCGCCTGGCACGGCGAGGACCTGCTGGAGATCCATCCGCACGACGCCGAGCAGCGCGGCATCGCCGATGGCGATCTGGTGTCGCTGGCCAGCCGCGCCGGCGCCACGACCTTGCGCGCCGAAATCACCGATCGCGTGCAGCCCGGCGTGGTCTATACGACCTTCCACCACCCGGAGACCGGCGCCAACGTCGTCACCACCGAATTCTCCGACTGGGCCACCAACTGCCCCGAGTACAAGGTGACGGCGGTCGAAGTGCGGCTGGCCAATGCCCGATCCGAGTGGCAGCTGGCGCGCGACGGCGAGCTGGACACGCTGGGCGGCGGTCGCACGCCGGCCTTGGCCCGGGCCCATGTCGACGCAGCGGAATAGCCGCCGTCCCGAGGCGCCGGCGGCGCTGGCGCAGGAAGCGGTCGCAAGCCGTCTCGATGCCGGCGGCGGCGCCTTCGTCGATGCCGGCCGGACCCTGCCGGAGGAAATGCCGGTCGCCCTGTCCTTCAATGGTATCACCCATGCCGTGATGCTGGCGACGCCGGGCGATCTGGAGGATTTCGCCACCGGCTTCGCCTTGAGCGAAGCCATCGTCGCCAATGCGGGCGAGATACTCGATCTGGAGATCACGCCCCAGAAGGACGGCATCGAGATCGCCATGCGCCTGACGGCGCGGCGCGCGGCGGCGCTCGCCGAACGCCGGCGCACGCTGGCGGGACCGACGGGCTGCGGGCTGTGCGGCGTCGACAGCCTGGCCCAGGCCAACCGGCAGCCGCCAACCGTGACCAGCGACTTCGCGATTTCCGAACGCGCCATCCGCAACGGGCTCGACGCCCTGCCGCGGGCGCAGACGTTGAACGAACGGACGGGCGCGGTCCACGCCGCCGGCTGGATCGATGCCGAGGGCCGGCTCGTCGCCTTGCGGGAGGATGTCGGCCGGCACAACGCGCTCGACAAGCTGATCGGCGCCCTGGCCCGGGCCGGCGACGATTTCTCTTCCGGCGCGGCACTGATGACCAGCCGCTGCAGCGTCGAGCTGGTGATGAAGGCGGCCAGCGTCGGCATGCCGGTGCTGGTCGCCGTCTCCGCCCCCACGTCGCGGGCGGTGACGCTGGCGCGCGCCTGCGGATTAAGTCTGATCGCGCTGGCGCGCGCCGATTCGATGCTCGTCTTTTCTGGCGCGCAGCGGCTTCACACGGGAGACCGGCGATGAACCGCGCAAGGCTGACCCACGACGCCAACGAGATCGCGAAATACTTCGCGGCCTATCCGCGCGAGGAAGCGATCGCCGGCGTCGCCGATCACATCACGAAATTCTGGGACCCGCGCATGCGGGCGGAGCTGGCGGAGATGCTGGCGGCCGACGAGTCGGGCCTGCACGAGCTCGTCCTGGCGGCGGCCAGTCGACTTCGCTGACGCTGCGGCGAACTCACCTGGTCGGTGACTTCGCCTCCAGCGTCGCCAGCTCTCGCTCCATCGGCTTCAGGAACCCGGACGCGCGGCTGCCGCCGGCTTCGCCACGCCACCCTTGGCGATGGCATCGCGGAAGCCCGGGTCGGCCAGCAGCGCCTTAGTGGCCTGACGCAGCGCACCGGTCTGGAGCTGGCGGAATCCATCTTCGCTGGCCTCCTTCACCTGCGACGTGCCTTCGGTCGATAGGGCATAGACGACTTTGCTCGCATGCCGATCATAGAGCTGCCAGTCCACGGTTGCGGCATACTCCCCCTTGGCGCTGCGCAGATTGCCGAACCCCGCCATCGGGAAGCAGATGTTGCCGCGCACGTTCGACACGACGCCGGCGAGCTGGAAGTCGGCTCGTTCGCGTGCCGGATTATCGAACAGGTCGTCCGGCGTGCCCACCATGTTGTAGTTGGCGGTCTTCAGCTCGTCGTAGATCACGCGCAACGTATCGCGATCGGCGATGTCGATATTGACTCCCCTGGTCGTCAGGTCGCCCTGGCCGGCGCAGAGCAGACCGGCGCGCAACTGCCCGACATGCTGGCCGGCACCCTGCTTGCTCACGATGCGCTTGAGGTCGATGGTCTTGGCCGATTCGGCCTGCTTGATGGACGGATCGCCCTTGTGATCGATCTTCGCGGGCGTGCCGCACGCCGCCAACGCGCCGGCCAGGACGGCCGCGCCCAGAATTCTCATCAACATACGGTAGTGCTCCCCCGAGGATATTGCTCGCGAACTTTGCATCGTCCGTCGTTCCAGTGCAACCGACCAGCGCCGAGACGAAAGCGTCAGACCAGGGACCTGACCGTCAGCGCCATCGGGATCACCGTCGCGGCCATCGGCAGGCGACCAACCGTCTCGCCGTCGAGATCGACCAGCGCCATGCTCGGCCCTTCGACCCGGATGTCGCGACCGCGCACCACCTCGACCTGCGGGTGCTCGACGTGGCGGCCTTCGTAGAGCCAGCTCGGCTTCTGGAAGATGATGTCGCGCCGCGTGATCTCGCGGAACAGCACCAGGTCGAGCACGCCGTCCTCGAACGAGGCGCCGGGCGCCAGCTTCATGCCGCCGCCGCCATTGGGCGTATTGCAGGCCAGGCCGGTATAGACGGCAACCGAACGCGCCGGCTGATCGTCGACGCGCAAACTGGCCTGCCAGTAGGGATAGGTCAGCGTCACCAGCAGGGTTTGGTAGTAGTAGGAGAAGCGGCCGCCGAGTTTCTTCAGGAAGCGCGAGGCCGACGTGCGGTAGGAAATCTCCGCCGCGGCGCCGAAGCAGGCGATGGCGTAGCCGTAGCGCTGCGCTTCGCCGCCCGCGATGCCCGCGCAGCGCACGTCGATCAGATCGATCTGCCGGATCCTGCCTTCGGCGACGTTGCGATAGGGCGCGTCCTCGTCCACCAGCAGGCCGAGCGCCAGGCACAGCTCGTTGGCCGTGCCGGCGGGGATCGGGCACAGCACGATGCCTGGCCGCGCCATGGCGCCGTTCTCGATCATGCCGTTGACCACTTCGTTGACCGTGCCGTCGCCGCCGACGGCGACGAAGACGTCGTAGCCTTCCGCGACGCCTTCGCGCGCCAGCTCGATGCCGTGACCGGGACGCTCGGTGAAACGCACGTCGAATTCGGGAACATGCCGGCGCAGGCGCGCCTCGATCATGGGCCAGGCGCGAGCGCAGCCGCCCTTGCGCGCCATGGGATTGGCGATGACCAGCGTGCGCATGTCCTCCCCGGCGCGGGGCCGATCCCGCGATTTATTTTTTCTTGCCGAGAACTATACGGCCGAAATCCGCGCAAAGACACGAGTCATGTATATCCACTCGATATATTGACGAATCACATATCTGAAACGATTCTAAGTTTCGGGGGAGCAACGCGTCCCGGGCCTCATGCCAAGGACGCAGGAGCTGGAATTGGCAACGGGCAATACCGATTTCTCGGTCCGTTTCTGGGGCGTGCGCGGCTCGATCGCCTGTCCGGGACCGGACTACGTTCGCTATGGCGGCAACACTTCCTGTCTCGAGATCGCCTGCGGCGACAAGCGCCTGATCTTCGACGCGGGCACCGGCATCCGCGCGCTCGGCCTCGAGCTGGCGCAGTGCCGCCCCAACGACCTCGATATCTTCTTCACCCACACGCATTTCGATCACGTCTGCGGGCTGACGTTCTTCTCGTCGCTGTTCTGCCCCGACAGCACCGTGCGCATGTGGGCCGGCCATCTCGAGGACGAGATGACGCTGCGCGGCGTGCTGACCAATCTGATGATGGCGCCGCTCTATCCGGTGTCGCTGGAGATCTTCCAGGCCAAGGTCAGCTTCAACGATTTCCGCGCCGGCCAGGTGCTGACGCCGCATCCGGGCGTGACCTTGCGCACCGCCCTGCTCAACCATCCCAACGGCTCGACCGGCTATCGCGTCGAGTTCGCCGGCAAGTCGATCTGCTACATCACCGACACCGAGCACTATCCCGACCGCATCGACGAGACCATCGTCGAGCTGGTGCGCGGCGCCGATATCATGATCTACGACTCCACCTACACCGACGAGGAATACCCGACCTATCGCGGCTGGGGCCACTCGACCTGGCAGGAAGGCGTCAAGCTGGCCGAGGCCGCCGGCGTCAAGCAGTTCGTGGTGTTCCATCACGATCCCGGCCACAACGACGCCTTCATGGACGGCGTCGCGCGGGCGGTCGAGAAGGCGCGGCCGGGCAGCGTCGTGGCGCGCGAGGGCATGGTCCTGAAGCCATGAACGCAGCCTCGTGAAATCCCTGCGCCGGCTGGGCCTTGGCCTGGCGACGCTGAGCGGGCTGGCCCGCCGCGGCTGGTTCATCCCCCATCGCTACGCCCAGTCGCTGGCCCTGCCCGGACGCAACCCCGCCTACGCGCCGATCGAAGCGATCTTCGAGCGCGCGCAGCCGGCCTTCCTCAAAATACTGGCGGAGATCGATCGCCACGCGTCGGCGCTTGAAGGCATTGCCGCCGAGGCGGGCCGGCCGGCGAAGGGTATTCCCAACCCACGCTTTGATCAGGGCTGGTTCGCCACGCTCGATGCCGCTGCCGCCTATGCCATGGTCCGGCGCTTTCTGCCGCGACGCATCGTCGAAGTCGGCTCCGGCCACTCGACGCGCTTTCTCGCCCGCGCCCTGCACGATGCCGGCAGCGACGGCAGGATCCTGTCGATCGATCCCGCGCCGCGCGCGGCGATCGAAAGCCTGGCGCCGCGCGTTTCCTTCGACCGGCGCACCGTGCAGCAGGCCGGCGATCAGCCTTTCCGGGAGCTGCAGGCGGGCGATCTGCTGTTCGTCGATTCCAGCCATATCCTGATGCCCGGCAGCGATTGCGACCACCTGTTCAACCGCGTCCTGCCGCTGCTCCCCTCCGGCACGCTGCTGCATGTCCACGACATCTTCCTGCCCGACGACTATCCCGAGGCCTGGGGCTGGCGGAACTACAACGAGCAGCAGGGCGTGGCGCCGATGCTGGCCGGCGGCGGCTGGACGCCGCTCTTCGCCAGCCATTACGCGCGCAGCCGCCTGGCGGCACGGGTCGCCGCCGGCGTCGTCGCGCGCCTGCCCCGGCATGCGGCGGCGGTCGACGCCAGCCTGTGGCTGCGCAAGGCCTGACATGGCAAGGCCCGCCAGCCGGCTGATCGACTGGCTGCTGGGCGGGCCGGCGCCCGAGACCGTGCCGGCGCGCGTCGCCGAGACCATCCGCGTCCAGCAGCGCCGCTCGGAAATCCTGACCTCGCTCGTGCAGCTCGCCGTCGTGCTCGGCTTCGGCACACTCTATCTCAGCGTACCGATGGCGCAGGGCCAGGTGCAGATGTTGGCCATCGTGCCTTCGGTGCTGTCGATCTATATCGGCTTCACCCTGCTGCGCCTGTTGCTGGCCTGGCGCGACTGGCTGCCCGACTGGCTGCTCTATCTTTCCTCGATCGTCGATATGGCGCTGCTCGTCGTGACGATCTGGAGCTTCCATCTTCAGTACGCCCAGCCCGCCAGTTTCTACCTCAAGGCGCCGACGCAGCTTTATTTCTTCATCTTCATCGCCCTGCGCGCGCTGCGCTTCGAGGCGCGTTTCGTCGTCGTGGCCGGCATCGCCGCCGCCTGCGGCTGGGCGGCGCTGACGCTGTTCGTGCTGTCGGGCACCGGCGGCGATCCCAACGTGACGCGCGACTTCGTGGTCTACATGACGTCGAATGCCACGCTGATCGGCGCCGAAGTCGACCGCATCGTCGCCATGCTGACGGTCACGGCCATTCTCGCCCTGGCCATCGCCCGCGCCCGCCGCCTGCTGGTGCGCTCGGTCGCCGAACGCCAGGCGGCGCGCGATCTGGCGCAGTTCTTCGATCCCGGCGTGGTTTCGCAGATCACCGGCGCCGATGCCAGCCTGCGCCCCGGCCATGGCGAAGCCCGCGACGCCACGATCCTGGTCACCGACATTCGCGGCTTCACGCGTCTGTCGACGCAAATGGGACCGGACGACGTGGTGCGCCTGCTGGAGGACTATCACGCCAGACTCTGCCCGATCATCCAGGCCCATGGCGGCGCGATCGACAAATTCCTGGGCGACGGCATCCTCGCCAGCTTCGGCGCGGTGGCGCGCTCGCCCACCCATGCCGCCGACGCGCTGCGCGCCATCGAGGCGCTGGTCGCCGCCGGCGACGCCTGGGCGCGCGAACGCCAGGCCGCTGGCCTGTCGCCAATCGCCATCGGCATGGCGGCGGCGAGCGGGCCGGTGCTGTTCGGTGTCATCGGCGACGGCACGCGGCTGGAATACACGGTGATCGGCGATGCGGTGAACCGCGCCGCCAAGCTCGAGACGCACAACAAGATCGAAGGCACCACCGCGTTGACCGACGCGACGACCTTCGAGCTGGCCCGCACGCAGGGCTATGACGGAAAACCCCAGGCGCGCCCGCTGCCGGCCCACAGCGTCGCCGGCATCGGCGAGCCGATCGATCTGGTAATGCTGGCCTAGCGGAACGGCGCGCGCGCCAGCCACGCCGCCTTGGCTTCGCTGAAGCGATTGAAGCCGATCTGCGGTTCCAGGGTGAAACTGTTGGCGCGGATCGCCTGGTTGGTCACGTCGTCGGCCAGCCAGCGCTGGCCGAAGCGCTGGATCAGCAGCACCTCGTCCTGCTCGACGGCATCCATCTCCATTTTGCGCAGCGTCTCGAAATCCTCGGCGCTCACTCCGTTGGGCAGCGCCAAGGTGCCGTTGACCGTGCGCACCGGCTGCACCAGCGGGTTCATGCGCACCAGCGGCCCGTTCGTCACCGGCGGTGCGGTGCGCGCCGGCAAGGCGCCGCCCAGCCAGACATGGGCGATGAAGCTTGCCGCATCGGGCGGGTCGTCGAGGATGGCGGTGGCCAGCGCCTTGATGTCCTGCAGCAGGCTCTGGTCGGGCAGGTCCTGCACCAGCAGCCCCGGCGCCTGCGGGTAATGCAGCCGATAGGGCAGCACCACCGAGGCCGTGCCGATGCTGAGCACGGAGATCGCACCGGGCGCCGGCGGGTTGGGCCGCGCCAGAATTTCCACCAGCCCGGCCAAAGCAGGATTGTTGTAGCCGCCGACCGCCCCATCCCAGAAGCGGCGGTGCCGGTTGGCGGCGGGATTGAGCGCCGAATCCCACAGCAGGAAGCGGGCCGGCTTGTCGAAGAAATCGACCGGCGCGTTGGTCGCCGAATGCACCGCTTCTGCCAGGGTCGGGACCAGTCGCTGACCCGGCGGCACCGCCGGCGGACTGCCGCTGCTGGCCATCGAATTGGCGTCCGAGCGCTGGAACACCGCCCGCCGGCGATCGTAGTCGAAGGTCATCATCAGGAAATCGAACGGCCGGCCGTTGGCGGCGGCGACCATGCTGCCCAGATCGCTGATCGGCGTGTTGCCATGCAAGGGCATGCGCGCGGCGAGCCCCTTGATCTTCTCCTCAGCGTCATAGCGCGGACCGAGCCCGATGATGCGCGAAATGCGCTTCCACCACGGCAGCTTGAAGAAGATCTCCTTGCGCGCGACCTCGTCGAGGAACAGCGCCTCGATCTGCGGCAGCGGCATGTTCTCGATCAGCGCCGCCAGCACGATGGTGCCGCCCGAGTTGGCGACCACGAAATCGAACTGGCGCAGCAGCTCGTGCCCGGTCTGCGCCTGCGGATAGAGGTCGATCAGCGCCTGGATCTGCAGGATCGCCCAGGAGCCGCCGCCGTCGAGGGACAGAATGCGCATGTCATCCTCCTTCGCTCGTCCATGCCGATGTCGCCGGCCGTTAGCGCCAGGGATTGCTGGCCAGCCAGGCCCCCTTCGCCTGCGAATAGCGGTCGAAGCCGATCTCGGCCTCGAAGGTCAGCCCGTTGGCGCGCACGGGTTGGTTGGCAACCTGATCGGCCAGCCACAGCTCGCCCAGCCGGTTGACCAGATCGATGTCGGCCTGCGCCACGGCATCGGCATCCATCGTGCTCAGGCGCTCGAACTGTTCGGCATTCAGGCCCGGCGGCAGCGCCAGCCCGCCGTCGGCGGTGCGCTGCGGCTGCACCAGCGGATTGAGGCGCAGCAGCGGGCAGTCGACGATTTTCCGGCCGGCGCTCGGCATGCGGCCGCCGAGCCAGACATGGGCGATGAAGCTCGCCGCATCGGGCGGGTCGTCCATGATGGCGGTGGCAACCGTCTTGATGTCGTGCAGCAGGCCTTCCTTGCGCTCCTCGCGAACCAGCAGCGCGGGCGCATCGGGGTAGTAGCGCGAGAACGGCAGGTTCACCGTGCCGGTGCCGATGCTGAGGATGCGGATATCGGCCGCCTCGGGAGGATTGGGGCTCGCCAGGATCTCCACCACCGCCGCCAGCGCCGGATTGTTGTAGCCGCCGATGGCGCCGTCCCAAAAACGCCGGCGGCGCGGGCCGGGAACCGGCAGATTGCCGTCGTAGAGGTCGAAGACCGCCGGCCTGTTGAAGTAATTGACCGGCGCGCTGGTCGCCGCGTGCACCGCCTGCAGCAGGGTCGGCACGTGCGGCGCGGCGCCGCTGGCGGTTGGGCTGGCGGCATCGGAGCGCTGCAGCACGGCGCGGCAGCGATCGTAATCGAAGGTGGCGATCAGGAAGTCGAAACTCCGCCCGGTCGACCGCCCGACATGCCGGCCCAGATCGGTGATCAGCTGCGGGCCGGTCACCGGCATCCGTCCGGCCAGCCCGGCCAGCTTGGCCTTGACGTCGTAGCGCGGGCCGATGCCGAGATAGCGCGGCAGCAGACGCTGCCACCACGGCAGCAGGCTGAACACCTCCCGCCGCGCCCGCTCCTCGAAAAAGAAATCCCTGACCGTGGTCAGCGGCAGGTCCTCGATCAGCCCCGCCAGCACGATGGTGCCGCCCGAATTGGCGGCGGCGTAGTCGAACTGGCGCAGCACGTCGTGGCCGGTCCTGGCCTGCGGAAACAGGTCCATCAGAGCCTGCACCTGCAGCAGCGCCCAGGAACCGCCGCCATCGAGCGAAAGAACCCGCATCGCCTGCCCCCGAAATCCTTCGCCGGACGCTAGAGCGGATCGCGGCGGGAGGGAAGCGCAAACGCCTGCCGCCGATCGCTGGCGCAGGCGTCGCTTGCCAATCCGGCGAAACGTGGTTTGCTCTCGGCAGGAGGTGGCGCATGTGGGTGAAGCTGATAGACAAGGCCATCGTGATCGGCGCCGACGACGATGCCGGAAAGGCAGCCCTGGCCGGCCTTACCGACCGGCACATGTTCCTGCTGACGCGCACCGGCCAGAGCGTGGTGCTGCACGATTGCGGCGAAGAGGCGATGGTGCGGCAGACGCCGATCAACGCCGTCTCCCATGCCGCGCCGCCTATCGACCTGATTTCCAACTTCGCCGCCACGCCCTTCGTGCTCGACGGCGCGCATTACGGCAGCGTCGAAGGGTTCTGGCAGTGCTGGCGCTTCAGCGATCCTGACGAGCGGGCGCGAGTCGCGATGCTGGTGGGGCGCGAGGCAAAGAGCGCCGGCGCGGCGCCGCCGCCGGAACTGTTCGACTATGGCGGTGTCAGCATTCGGTGGGGCAGCTGGGACCACTGGCAATTGATGCGACGCGCCTGCGAGGCCAAGTTCGCGCAGAACGAAGATGCCCGCGCCGCCCTGCTGGGCACGCTGGGCCGGCCGCTGATCCATCGCACGCGTCGCGACAGCCGTTCGATTCCCAACGTGGTAATGGCGCAGATCTGGACGGAGATCAGGGCGGCGCTGGCGAAGGAGCCGGAAGCGTCCGCGGAGTCCTGACCGTTACAGCCTGCCCTCGGCCAGCATCTTCTCGACCATCCACAGCCGGTCGCAGCCCCAGATCGGCTCGCCGTCGATGATGAAGAAGGGCGAGCCGAACACGCCCTTGGCCAGCGACGCCTCCATCGCCTGGTGCAGGCGCTGCTTGACCTTCTCGTCCTGCAGCGCCGCCAGCGTCTCCTGCCGGGGAATGCCCAGCGCCTCGGCCTCTTCCGCCACAGATTCCGGCTTTGAAATGTCTTCGCCGCGGGCGAACAGGCGCGGATAGAGGCGCTGCGCCAGCCGCTTGGCGAGAGCGGGATCGCGATCGTCCAGCCAATAGAACGCGCGGGCCGCCGCCAGCGGGCTCGGCACCTCGTCGATCATCTTCAACGGTACGCCGAAAATACGCGCCAGCCGCGGCACGTCGCGGCGCACGTAGTCGCCCTTGAGCGGGGTGTCGAGCAGCGGCTTCAACCCCATGACCTTCATCACCGTCACACCCAGCATCATCGGCTGCCAGCGCGTGTCGCGGCCGTATTTCGCCGCCAGCTCGTCGATCTTCGCGGCTGCGAGATAGCCGAAGGGCGAGATGAAATCGAAATAGAATTCGAGCGGTGCTTTTGCTGTCATGCGGCAATGGTATGACGGTGCCGACGTCTTCGCCAAGAACCGCGTGGCGGGGAACGCGCGAAAACGCGATGATCGGCCTCGCGAGGATCGCATCGCGATCGCTCCGCCACGAAAACAAGGAGGAAAACCATGCTGGCTCTTACCCGCCGCCTGTTCCTGTCGCTGGCCGCTCTGGCGCTGCTGTCGCTGCCCGCGATGGCGCAGCAGGCGCCGCCGCCGCGCGACCCGCCCATCGTGTTCGTCCACGGCAACGGCGATACAGCGGCATTGTGGGTCGCCCAGATCTGGCGCTTCGAATCCAACGGTTACCGGCGCGACCAGCTCTATGCCATCGACCTGAAGAATCCCAACGCGCGCTCGGTCGACGCCACGCCGCAGGAAGGCCGCTCCTCGACCGAAGAGGTGATGAAGCAGCTCGCCGCCTTCGTCGCCGACGTCAAAAAGCAGACCGGGGCGCAGAAAGTGGCGCTGGTCGGCAACTCGCGCGGCGCCAACACGATCCGCAACTACGTCAAGAACGGCGGCGGCAAGGCGCATGTCTCGCATGTCGTGCTGGGCGGCGGCGTCAATCACGGCGTCGTGGTGTCCGATTCCTTCCTGGTCGGCAGCGAGTTCAACGGCGCATCGGAGTTCATGAAGAAACTGAACGCAGGCAAGACCGAGGTGGTCGATGGTGTGAAGTTCATGACCATCCGCTCCGACCGCTTCGACAAGTACGCGCAGCCGACCGGCGCCTTTCTCGGCAAGCCGGAGATGAAAACCGGCATCTCCTACGATGCGCCGGCGCTGAAAGGCGCGGTCGACATGGTGCTGCCGGGCCTCGACCATCGCGAGGTTTCCTACGCGCTCTCCTCCTTCGTCGAGACCTACCGCTTCATCACCGGGCGCATCCCGGCGCGGCTGGAGATCCTGCCCGAGAAGGAATCGATCCTGAACGGCAACGTCACCGGCATCACCGGCGGCGCCTACGACAATGTCGGCGTCGCCAACGCCAAGGTCGAGGTGTTCGAAGTCGATCCGCTGAGCGGCGAGCGGCTCGGCGCGGCGGCGCACAGCAAGACCACCGGCGCCGACGGCGCCTGGGGGCCGTTCGAGGCCAAGTCCGACGCCTGGTACGAGTTCGTCATCGCCGCGCCCGGTCAGGCGATCACCCACATCTACCGCTCGCCTTTCCCGCGCGGCTCCAACGTGGTGCATCTGCGCCCCGCCCGCATGGCCAAGGGCGACGAGGCGGCCGGCAGCGTGATCGTGATAACGCGCCCGCGCGGCTATTTCGGCCATGGCCGCGATCTCTTCACCATCGATGGGAAAACCCCGGGCGGCATCAACGAAGGCGTGCCCGGCGCCTCGACCGGCAAGCTGGTCCTGCCGGCTGGCGCGCCGCGCGCGGTGCCGGTACGCTTCAACCTGGAATCCTTCGCCGTGCGCAGCTGGCCGGCTTCGGAGAACCGGCTGGTGATCGGCGAATTCACCTATTGAGGAAAACTTCGGCCGTCGGGTGCAGCATCGGCCTGTATCCGGCGGCCAGCGCCGCGACCGTGCAGCGCGGCGTCAGCACCTGCACCTGAAGCTGCGCCGGCCGGCGGCGACAGGAATGGTAGCCCGACGGCGACCACTCCAGCAGCCGCTCGCCCCAGACCAGCAGCGCGATGCCCGGCTCCAGCGGCAGCGCCACCATCGAGCCATCCGGCAGGTTGGCTATCTCTGAATCATAGTGGCGCTGGCGCCGACTGGCGCTGTCGAGCCGATCCTCCTGCATGCGACGGTCGATTTCGACCAGCGCCGCATCGCGGCCGTCATTGCCGGCCCGCCAGGCGTCGACGAAGCGCCGGTAATCGGCGCGCCGGCATTCGCCGCAGGGCCTATGCCCGGCCGCCAGCGCCGTCGCCTCGTCGAGAAAGAAGAGTTCGGTGTAGCGCCCCGGCGTCATCACCGGCCGGTGCCGGTTCTTGAATTCAAGCAGGCAGGTCACCCAGCTGCGCGTCGTGCTGGTGCGACGGCCGAGCTGGCGCTTGTCGTCGTGCAGCCGGCCGCGATTGCCCATCATCGTACCGCGGGCGGCGAGCGCCACGATGTCATTGAAGGGCGTTACGCGATTGCGCAGCGGCATGGCTCGAGCCTGCCAAAAAGGCGGCGCGGCGGCCATCCGCCGCTTGCGCCGATGTGCCATGCGCCGGGCCGGACGGTACGGCCCGGCATGCCGGCTCAGTTCTTGGGAATGGGCACCTTGGGGGCTTCGATGGTGACGTCGAGCTTGCGCTCGGAGCCGCCGAAACTGCCGCCGAAGGCCACGAATCCGATCACTAGCACGGCGACCACGAGGCCGCCGACGATGAAATAGAGGCCATTGCCGGTCCTGCCGCTGTTCTCGGCCATCGCTCGCTCCTGCTTTCTGTCGTCGCAATGGCAGGAAAACGGCCGGTCGATACCGCGGTTCCCGCGCTAGGCCTCGCGCAGCGCCGCCCGCAGCTCGTCCGGCGCCAGGATGGGCAGCGAACAGGTCTGGTCGCGGCAGACATAGGCGGCGGCGCGGCCATCGACCATGCCCTTGCCCTGGGCCGGGTGCAGCGACGGCAGCGAACGTCCCGGCGGGGCGTATTGCATCAGCCGGCATGGCTGGCTGACCGAATAGGCCGCGTCGGCCAGCGCCTCGGTGTCGGCCGCGCCCGGTTCGCCGGCGATCACCACCTGCACGGCGCGATCGAGAAAATCGCTGGCGTTGAGCAGGGTGGTGAGCGGAAAGAAGTTGCGCTGCAACTCGCCGGCGAAGGCCTGGCGCTGGGTTTCGGCGCGCCGACGATAGGCATCCTGCCCGGTGAGCAGGAACAGCCGCGCCAGATTGGCCAGCATGGTGCCGTTGCCCGACGGCACGGCGTTGTCGTTGGCGTTCTTGGCGCGCAGGATCAGGTCGGCGGCATCGTCGGCGGTGAAGAAATAGCCGCCATTGTCGGCGTCGAGATAATGCGCGTCGACCGTCGCGGTCCAGTCCTCGGCCTGGCTGAGAAACGCCGTCTCGCCGGTCGCCTCGTGCAGCGCCAGGGCGGCGCGGATCATGTTGGCGTAGTCGTCGAGCGTGGCGCGATGCTTGAGCGTGCCCTGCCGCCAGGCGTGGCGCAGCCTGCCGTCGGCGCCGGTCATGTTCTCCTGCACGAAGGCGAAGGCATCGCGCGCCAGTTCCAGCCAGTGCGGCCGGCCGAAGGCGCGGCCGGCATTGGCGAGCGCGGCGATCATCAGCCCGTTCCAGTCGGCCAGCACCTTGTCGTCCCAGCCCGGCCAGACGCGCTTGTCGCGCACCGCCTTCAGCTTCGCCCGCGACGCGGCGAGCTTCGCCTCGGTCGGCGCGTCCTGCAATCCGGGCAGCTTGTTGCGATTGAGGATGTTGGCATGCTCCCAGTTGCCCTCGGCGGAGACGTCGTAGTGCTTCTTGAACAGCTCGGCGTCCTCGCCCAGCACCGCGTCGATCTCCGCCTCGCTCCAGACGTAGAAGCGCCCCTCTTCGCCTTCCGAATCGGCGTCGAAGGTGGCGGCGAAACCGCCGCGCGCATGATCGCCGCCGCCGGCGATCATCTCGCGCTCGACCCAGTCGACCGTCTCCTCGACCCGCTGGCGATAGAGCGGCGCGCCCGATTCCTGCCAGGCCAGCGTCAACAAGTCGATCAGCTGCGCGTTGTCGTACAGCATCTTCTCGAAATGCGGCGCCAGCCAGAAAGCGTCGGTCGAATAGCGCGCGAAGCCGCCGCCGAGATGGTCGTAGATGCCGCCCTGGCTCATGCGGTCGAGCGTCACCTCGACGGCGTCGCGATAACGCTGGTTTGATCGCCCGCCGCGCAGCCAGGCGCGCCACAGCAATTCGTGGATATAGGGCGAGGGGAATTTCGGCGCCGAGCCGAAGCCGCCATGCACCATGTCGATCTCGCGCAGCAGGCGCTCGGCGATCTGGTCGAGCGTTTCGGCCGCGATGCCGCCGCCGGCCTGCGGGTTCGACATCTTCGCCAGCGCCTCCTTCAGGGCCGATACGTTGTTGCCGACCTTTTCCGGCTCCTCCTTGTGGACCCGCGCCACCGTGCGCAGCACCTCGACGAAGGCTGGCCGGCCGTAGCGCTGCTCGTTGGGAAAATAGGTGCCGCCCCAGAACGGCTCGCCATTGGCGGTCAGGAACATGGTCAACGGCCAGCCGCCCTGCTCGCCCAGCAATGCCAGCGCCTGCTGGTAGATCTGGTCGATATCGGGCCGCTCCTCGCGATCGACTTTGATGTTGACGAACAGCTCGTTCATCACCGCAGCCGTCGCCTCGTCCTCGAAGCTTTCATGCGCCATGACGTGGCACCAGTGGCAGGCCGCGTAGCCCACCGACAGCAGGATCGGCCGCTCGCTGCGCTTGGCCTCGGCCAGCGCCGCCTCGCCCCACGGCCACCACGCCACCGGGTTGTCGGCATGCTGCAGCAGATAGGGGCTGGTCTCGCCGGCGAGGCGGTTGGCGGCGTTGGGCGAGGAACTGGCCATGGCGGATGCTTTCGTCGACATGCAGGGTCAACCG
>JBDZUM010000189.1:0-4327 GCA_040255215.1 Rhodospirillaceae bacterium | reverse complement strand
CGAACTTGGTCGCGTCCTCCATCTCGCGCTGCAGGCGCTTGCGCACGTTCTCGGCTTCGGCCATGGCGCGCAGCGCCTGGTCGCGCATCTCGCCGACCTGCGCCTCCAGCTCGGCGACGCGATCGCCCGCCGGCGCCTTCGGCGCGGCCTCCCCGCCTTCGGGGCGGTTGGGGATGTCGAGCGAGCCGTCGTCGCCGTCGGGATCGAACTCGCGCTCGAAGCGCCTGTCGAATTCCTCGCCCGGCTGGCGGCCGGCGCCCTGATGATGTCCGGTTCCGGACAGGTCCTTGTCGTCGTGCGGCATGGCGCAACCCTCTCGAACGCGTACTGCTTGCTATGTGGTCAGCCGACGATGCGGCCGATGACCTTGGCCGTGTAGTCGACCAGGGGGATGATGCGGGCGTAGTTGAGCCTGGTGGGCCCGACCACGCCGATGGCGCCGACGATCTTCTCGCGGCCGTCGGTGAACGGGGCGATGACGGCCGAACAGCCGGCATTGCCGAACAGCGGATTGTCGGCGCCGATGAAGATGTGGACACCGTCGGCCGAATTGGCAAGCTCCAGCAGCTTCATGAAGGTCTCGCCGCGCTCTAGCGCCTCGAACAGCGAGCGGATCGCCTCCAGATCCTCCAGCGCGGTAACGTCTTCCAGCAGCCGGCTCTGGCCGCGCACGATCAGGGCCGGGCTGCCGTCGCCCGCGCCGCCGGCACCCGAACCGCCGGCCCAGGTCGCCAGCCCCAGCTCGATGACGCGCTGCGTCAGCCCGTCCAGGGCGGCGCGCTGCTCCTTGATTTCGGCCAGGATCGCCTCGCGCGCCTCTTCCAGCGTGCGGCCCGCCAGCCGGGCATTGAGGAAATTCGTGGCCTCGATCAGCGCCGATGGCGGCACGCCCAGCGGCACCTCGATCAGCCGGTTCTCGACCGCGCCGGCGCTGTTGACCATGACGACGAGCGCCCGGCCGGGGCCGAGATTGACGAACTCGATGTGCTTCAGCGGCCGCTCGCTCTTGGGCGCCACCACGATGCCGGCGGCGCGCGACAGCCCGGCCAGCATGCCGGTGGCCTCCTGCAGCACGTCGCCGACCGAGCGGCCGACCGCCTGGCAGCGCGCGTCGATCGCCTCGCGCTCGTCGCGGCTGAGATGGCCGACTTCCAGCAGCCCGTTGACGAACAGGCGCAGGCCGATCTCGGTCGGCAGCCGTCCGGCCGAGGTATGCGGGGCGAACAGCAGGCCGAGATCCTGCAGGTCGGACATGACGTTGCGGATCGTCGCCGGCGACAGGTTCTCGCTCAGCTTGCGGGCGATGGTGCGCGAGCCGACCGGTTCGCCGGTCTCGAAATAGGATTCCACGACGCGGCGGAAGATCTCGCGGCTGCGGTCGTTCAGCTCGACGATCAGCCGTTCGGCCGATGCCTGCGCATCGCCTTTCGCCAGCCCGCCTATCTGCCCGAGAATTCGCTGCATTTTACCGTGTTTTTCCGTGGGATCGAATCTAGTGAGCCCCCCGCCCAGCGTCAATGCGAGGCCGGGCGTCTCTGGCGGGTGGATTCGGCGGCGCGCCTGCTATAGGGTCCGGCCGAATCTTGCAGATCGAGGCTTTTTCCATGCGTCCATCAGGCCGCGCGCCCGACCAGTTGCGCGCCATCGAATTCGTCACCGGCTTTTCCAAGCACGCCGAAGGCTCGTGCCTGGTGAAATTCGGCGATACCCATGTGCTGTGCACGGCTTCGGTCGAGGAGCGGGTGCCGCCCTTCCTGCGCAACACCGGCCAGGGCTGGGTGACGGCCGAATACGGCATGCTGCCGCGTTCGACCAATACCCGCACCGACCGCGAGGCGGCCAAGGGCAAGCAGAGCGGCCGCACCCAGGAAATCCAGCGCCTGATCGGCCGCGCGCTGCGCGCCGTCACCGATCTCAAGCTGATGGGCGAGATGCAGGTCAAGGTCGATTGCGACGTCATCCAGGCCGATGGCGGTACGCGCACCGCCTCCGTGACCGGGTCGTGGATCGCCCTGCATTCGGCCTTCGCCCGGCTGCTGGCGCAGGGCAAGCTGATCAAGATGCCGCTGACCGGCCAGGTCGCGGCGATCTCCTGCGGCCTATACAAGAACGCCGCCGTGCTCGACCTCGACTATGCCGAGGACAGCACCGCCGAGGCCGACGCCAATTTCGTGCTGACCGCCAACGGCCAGATCGTCGAGGTGCAGGGAACGGCGGAGAAGGATCCCTTCACCGACGCGCAGTTCGCCGAACTGTTCCGGCTGGCGCGCAAGGGCGTGGGCGAGCTGGCGGTACTGCAGCGCCAGGCGCTGGGCCTGACGCGGGCCTGATTTCGGGGCGGCTTGGTCAAGCCGCCACCGCGGCCGAGGCGAAGACGAGCGCCGTCGCCAGTGCGGTCAGAACGGCGAAGGAGCGTGAAGCGGTCAGGCGCGACATGGCCGGAGAGTGATGCGCAAATTCGACGGAAATAAGCTGGTCCTGGCCAGCCACAACAAGGGCAAGCTGGTGGAGATCGCCGCCGTGCTGGCGCCGGCCGGTATTGAACTGATTGGTGCCGGCGCGCTCGGTCTGCCCGAGCCGAAGGAGACCGGCGCCACCTGCTTCGACAATGCCGTACTCAAGGCGCGCGCCGCCGTCGCCGCCAGCGGTCTGCCGGCTCTCGCCGACGATACCGGCCTTGAAGTCGCCGCTCTGGACGGCTGGCCCGGCGTCATTACGGCTGACATTGGTGGCCCCGAGCGCGACCACGAGCTGGCGATGCGGCGCATTCTCGAGCGGCTTGCGGGCAATCCCGACACCGCGGCGCGCTTCGTGACGGTGCTGGCGCTGGCCTGGCCGGACGGCCATGTCGAAACCGTCGAGGGCGAGGTGCGCGGCAGGCTGGTCCATCCGGCCCGCGGCCAGGGCGGCTGGGGCTACGATCCCTATTTCCTGCCCGACGGCGAGACGCGCGTCTTCGCCGAAATGGCGCCGGGCGAGAAGAACGCCATCTCGCATCGCGCTCGCGCCGTGCGGGCGATGTACGAAAAGTGCGTCGCGTGAGCGGCGGCTTCGGCGTCTATGTGCACTGGCCGTTCTGCGTCGCCAAATGCCCCTATTGCGACTTCAACAGCCACGTCCGCGAGCGCGTCGACCAGCGGCGTTGGCGCGATGCGCTGCTGGCCGAGCTCGTTCACGCCGCCAGCGAAGCGCCGGGTCGCACCGTCACCAGCGTCTTCTTCGGCGGCGGCACGCCCTCGCTGATGCCGCCCGAGACGGTGGCGGCGGCGATCGAGCGCATCGGCACACTGTGGCCGATGGCGCCGGATGCCGAAATCACGCTGGAGGCCAATCCCTCCTCGGTCGAGGCGGAGAATTTCGCCGCCCTGAGGCAGGCCGGCGTCAATCGCCTGTCGCTGGGCATCCAGGCGCTGCGCGAGGAACCGTTGCGCTTTCTCGGCCGCGCCCACGATCTGGGCGAGGGCCTCGCCGCCATCGAGACGGCGCGCCGGCATTTCGAGCGCTACTCCTTCGATCTCATCTACGCCCGCCCCGACCAGACCTTGGAGGATTGGCGCGCCGAACTGGATCAGGCGATCGATCTCGCCGGCGATCATCTGTCGCTCTACCAGCTCACCATCGAGCGCGGCACGCGTTTCTGGACCGATCATGCCAGGGGCAAGTTCGTCGTGCCCGACGAGGAGCTTGCGGCCGCTCTCTACGAGACGACGCAGGAACGACTGGAATCGGCCGGCCTGCCCGCGTACGAAATCTCAAATCACGCCAGGCTGGGCGGCGAGTCGCAGCACAATCTCGTCTACTGGCGCTACGAGGACTATGTCGGCATCGGCCCCGGTGCGCATGGCCGCTTCATGCACGGCGATACCAAGCGCGCGACGCGACGCAGCAGCGGCCCGGAAGCCTGGCTGGAGCAGGTGGAGCGTTCGGGCCACGGCACGGCCGAAACAGAAACGGTCGATGCCGACACCATGCGGCGCGAGGCGCTGATGATGGGCTTGCGGCTGGTCGAAGGCGTCGATCTTCAGGCGCTGGCGGCGCGCGGTGTCACCATCGAGCTCGATGATCGAAAGCTTGCGCCGCTGATCGGCAACGGCTTGCTGCAACGGCAGGGCATGCGGCTGAAAGCGACGCCCGCCGGCCGCCAGGTGCTGAACGCGCTGCTGCTCAATCTGCTCGACTAGCGCCGCACCATGCTGGTCTGCAGCTGGAAGCTGGCCGGGGCCGGGCTGATGGTCTGCACGCCGTTGCGCTGGATCTCGATCACCGCCAGGCCGCGCTGCGGCAGCCCGTCCGGGCCCCAGCGGAAGATGCCGTCGACGCCGGCGAA
>JBDZUM010000188.1:0-4400 GCA_040255215.1 Rhodospirillaceae bacterium | reverse complement strand
CGAGGTGGTCCGACAGCGCCTGGTTGCCCGCATCGATCGCGCGGAACGTCATCGCAGCGCTGGCCGCATGCAACTCGCCCGAGAGGCTGCGCAGCGAGGCTTGCGCCGCCTCGATGGACGCCGCGCGCTGGAACTGCCCCGCAGAACGCAGGAAATCGCTGGACACGCCCGATAGCGAATCCGTCGAAATCCGGTCGTTCAGTTGCTCGAACGCGCCCTGCACGCGCACGGCGCTGCCCATCGACGCCGGCGTGTAGCCGATGCCGTTGCCCATGGCAGCCTGCGTGATATCCAGGCCCGTCGTATCGAGCCACACACTATTGGCGTCGTAGTTGATCGTTGACGAGGTGAAGACCACGCCTGCGCTCTTGGCCAGTCGGTCAAACGTCCCGACTACGCCACCCTGCGCCGTCAGGACTTCGGTATGCGTGTTGGCGATGTAGCCAGCGTCGACCCCCATCACTTCCAGCGTGCCGCCGCCGAGCGCTGCCGTCCCAATGACATCGAGCTTGCTGCCGAGGCGAATCGCCAACGTGCCGGTGGCGGACTGAGAGTAGTTGCCGCCAACCGTACCGCCTCCTCCGGCGACAAGCGTTGTACCGAGATTCGAAAGATCGCCGATCACGCCCGCCATGCCGACCGAATCGTCGAAAAACACCGAGTAGCCGCCTAGCTTTCCGCCGGGGCCGACATTGACGTTCCCTGGCAATGGGTTTGCGGCAAGCAGAGCACCTTTGTTGATCGTCGTTCCACCGGAATAAGTGTTCACTTCGTTGAAAACCAATGAACCGGAACCATTCTGCGTCACGGATCCGGTGCCAGAGATCGAGCCGTTCTGGAAAATCAGCATGTTGCTGTTGAACAAGAGGGACGCGTTGTTCGTCACCTGCGCCATCAAGTGCATGTTCCCGGATGCCGGCGGCAGATTGCCTGTGTTGTGGATCTGGAGCGTGCCGCTCTCGATTACGATGAAATCGGGACGGATGAGCGTGTTGTCGTTGGTCAGCGTGAGTACGCCCGAGCCAGCCTGCACGAGAGTGCTGCTTTCACCAGGATCGCCATGGCTACCGATGATGGTAGAGCTGATGACCAAATCATCACTTCGGTCGAATACGAGCCTGCCATTGAAAATATTGAAGCCAATACCATTGCCCACAGACCCCGTTGTACCGCCGTCGCCGATTCGCAGCGTGCCACCGTCAACCGTCACGTGACCCGGAGCGATATCCTTGTCGATGATCCACGTGCCCTCTCCGCTTTTTGTCAAGGTGGACACGAAGAGCGCGTTTCCAGTGACCGCCGCGGAATATCGCTGCATCGTGCCAGCAGGCCCGTCGAGCTCGAGCACCGACGCATAGCCATTCGATCCAAAAACAAGATCGCCCTGCACCACGCCGCCTGGCAAGAGACGTACCCAGTTGAACCCGTCCGAAGCCATGTTGACATTGCCGATGATGGTGCCTTCGTTCACCAACTTGAAGTCAACTTCCCAAGGTTGCAGTTGCTCGTTCACGCCTGCGTAGACCGCACACGCGATGGCCGCCCCGCAACTCCCGCCCACCCCCGTCGCTGCGATCGTCGAGCCGGCCCCATTGTGGATTTCGCCGCCATGATCGAGGCGGATCGCGGTCTTCGTGCCACGGATCGTGCCGCCGCCATGATTGGTGACGATCGACGGCGCCCTGGCTTCCACGGCGACGTCGACGCTGCCGCCGATCCTTCCCTGGTTGTCCAGGTCCGCGCCGGCATCGAGTACGACCGGCCGCGTGATCGTCTGGCTGCTCGCAACCGCAAGATCGGTGCTGACCACCATCGGCGAAGTATCGACGACCGGCGGAGGCGGCGGTGGCGGTGGCGTGGGCTTGACGTTCGATCCGCCCCCTCCTCCGCCGCACGCGGACAGCCCCAGCGCCGCGCATACGGCCAGCGCCATTGCGCCGGCTCGCGGTACGCGGCTGGAATGGGAGGTGTGGCTCACACGGGCCGTCGCGATCGACGGCTGCCCCTCGGGCGCCGCTTGCGCGGCACCCAACGCCCGGAACTTCGGCATTGCGCTATCCCCGTTGATTGTGGAAGCGCCGCTCCCGATTGGGCGAGGGTGGCGGCCCGTCTTGCGCGGGCTCAGGCGGAGCATACGCCCGGCCGGGGGCCGGGGGAAGGAACCGGCGGCGCAACGAAAAAGCCCCGGCATGCCGGGGCTTCTCGAAGCGCGGAGCCGACCATGGGTCGGCTCTACGGGGGTGCGGTCAGTCGGCCTGCGGGCGGTCGACGAGCTCGACGTAGGCCATCGGCGCGTTGTCGCCGGCGCGGAAGCCGCACTTGAGGATGCGCAGGTAGCCGCCCGGACGGGTGGCGTAGCGCGGGCCGAGCACGGTGAACAGGGTGCCGACGGCTTCCTTGTCGCGCAGGCGGGCGAACGCGAGGCGGCGGTTGGCGACGCCGTCGGTCTTGGCGAGCGTGATCAGCGGCTCGGCGACGCGGCGCAGTTCCTTGGCCTTGGGCAGCGTGGTCTTGATCAGCTCGTGCTTGATCAGCGACGCGGCCATGTTCTCGAACATCGCCTGGCGGTGGGCGCTGGTGCGGCTGAACTTGCGGCCGGATTTCTGGTGGCGCATGGGTGGGATCCTTGGTGAAGGTTGGAGGCTCTGGACTTCGCTGTCGCCGTCATGGCGTTGTTGCTTCGGACTGCGCTGGCCCTGGCCGGAAATTCCGTTTCCGGCGGTGCCGCGGGCTTCTGCCCGTCGGCGTGTTCGTTACCGCTGCCGCGGCCGCGGCGTCTGCCGCGGCCAGGGCGTCGATCAGCCCATCATCCCGTGGGAGGCGACTCCCGCCGGCGGCCAGTTCTCGAGCTTCATGCCGAGGGACAGGCCACGCTGGGCGAGCACTTCCTTGATCTCGGTGAGCGACTTCTTGCCCAGGTTCGGGGTCTTGAGCAGCTCGACCTCGGTCTTCTGGATCAGGTCGCCGATGTAGTAGATGCTCTCGGCCTTGAGGCAGTTGGCCGAACGCACCGTCAGCTCGAGGTCGTCGATCGGGCGCAGCAGCACCGGATCCACGCCGGCGGCGACCGGCTTCGACGCGCCGCGGTCGCGGTGCGTGAAGTCGCCGAACACCGACAGCTGGTCGCTGAGGATGTCGGCGGCGGTGCGCACGGCTTCCTCGGCGTCGATGGTGCCGTTGGTCTCGATGTCGATGACCAGCTTGTCCAGGTCGGTGCGCTGCTCGACGCGCGCGGCCTCGACGGCGTACGCGACGCGGCGGACCGGCGAGAACGAGGCGTCCAGCATCAGGCGGCCGATCGCGCGGGTTTCCTCGTCCGGCTTGCGGCGGGCGGCGGCCGGCTGGTAGCCGAAGCCGCGCTCGATGCGCAGGCGCATGTTGAGCGCGGTGTCCTTGGTCAGGTGCGCGACGACATGCTCGGGGTTGAGGATCTCGACGTTGTGGTCGGTCTTGATGTCGCCGGCGGTGACGACGCCCGGGCCCTGCTTCGACAGGGTCAGGGTGGAGCTGTCGCCGGTGCCCATGCGGATGGCGATGTCCTTGAGGTTCAGCAGGACTTCGAGCACGTCCTCCTGCAGGCCCTCGATGGTGCTGTACTCGTGCAGCACGCCGTCGATCTCGACCTCGGTGATCGCGAAGCCGGGGATCGAGGACAGCAGCACGCGGCGCAGGGCGTTGCCCAGGGTATGGCCGTAGCCGCGCTCCAGCGGCTCGATCACGACCTTCGCGCGGTTGCCGGCGAGGCGTTCGATCTGGGGGCCGCGGGGACGCAGGACTTGGTTGGCGGTAACCGTCATTCGTGGTGTCTCCTGCGGAACGCCCGTGGGGGAACGGGCATCCGTGATGTGATTACTTCGAGTACAGCTCGACGATCAGCGCTTCGTTGATGTCGGCGGGCAGGTCCGCGCGGTCCGGGACCGCCTTGAACACGCCGGCGAACTTCTTCGCGTCGACCTCGATCCACGACGGCGACAGGTCCATCTGGCCGGACACGGTCAGCGACTCCTGCACGCGGAGCTGCTTCTGCGCGCGCTCGGACAGCGCGATCGCGTCGCCGGCCTTGACCGCGTACGACGGCAGGTTGACCGGCTTGCCGTTCACGGTGACGCCGCGGTGGCTGACCAGCTGGCGCGCGGCCGGGCGGGTGACGGCGAAGCCCATGCGGTAGACGACGTTGTCCAGGCGGGTCTCGAGCATCTGCAGGAGGTTCTCGCCGGTGTTGCCCTTCTTCGTCGAGGCCTTCTTGTAGTAGTTGCGGAACTGGCGCTCCAGCAGGCCGTAGATGCGCTTCACCTTCTGCTTCTCGCGCAGCTGGGTGGCGTAATCCGAGAGCTTGCTGCGACGCGCGCCGGTGCCGGCGCCGTGCTGGCCGGGCTTCTGCTCCAGCTTGCACTTGGAAT
>JBDZUM010000187.1:0-4433 GCA_040255215.1 Rhodospirillaceae bacterium | reverse complement strand
TTCGATATCGCGGGCCTGCATGCGCGCATGAATCAGGAACTGGCGCCGATGTTCGATCCGGGCCAGCCGATCGCCAAGAACGCCATCGACATCGCCGCCCACGACCTGATCTGCCGCCGGCTCGCGATTCCACTGCAGTCGTGGTTCGGAGCGGCGCGGGCCGACTCGATCTCGCTGGCCAGGCTGGTTTCGGCGGAGAGCCCGCAGGATGCCGAAAGAATCACCCGCGAAGGCCTGGCCGAGGGCTACACCGGCTTCAAGGTCAAGGTCGGGCACCGGCCACAACACGATGCGGCGATCCTCCGTGCCGTCGTCGGCGCGGCAAAGGGCGCTTACGTCTGGCCCGATGCCAACCAGGGTTACGATGTCGACCAGGCCATCGCCATCGCCCGGCTCTGTGGCGATCTGGGGATCACGATATTCGAGCAGCCCCTGCCGGTGACCAATCTTGCCGGATTGCGGAAGCTCAACGCACTCGGTGCGGTGACCGTCGTTCTGGACGAATCTCTCATGTCGCCGGCGATGTTGCTCGACTTCCTGCGTCGCGACCTTGTCGAAGGCATCGCCGTCAAGGTCAACAAGGCCGGCGGCCTCCATTACGCCAGGCAGATGTGCGATATCGCACTCAATGCCGGCATCAAGCTGATCGGCAGCGGCCTGATGGATGCGCCTATTGGCTTCGCGGCGTCGACGCACCTGTTCGCCGCCTATGGCATCGACCTTCCAGTCGATCTCAACGGCCCTCAGTTCATTGCCGAGGACTACCTTGCGACTCCGCTCAAGATAGAGCGCCAGCGAGTGTCCGTTCCAAGGACCCCGGGATTGGGCATCGAGATCGACGAAGCCAAGATCGCCTCCTATGCGCTGGCTCTGAACGCATGATGCCGACATCCGCAGGGGCTTGCCGCTAGATGGGCAAGGCGCGCAACGTTCTCTTCATCATGTGCGACCAGCTGCGCGCCGATTATCTCGGGTGCAGCGGCCACCCCTGGCTGCGGACCCCGAACATAGATCGTCTCGCAAAGCGAGGCGTGCGATTCGCGAACGCTTTCGTGCAGTCGCCGGTCTGCGGCCCCTCCCGCATGTCCTTCTATACGGGCCGCTATGTGTCGAGCCACGGCGCCACGTGGAACCGCGTACCGTTGAGCGTGCGGGAACTGACGCTTGGCGACTACCTCCGGCCAGCCGGGATCCGCGTGGCATTGGCGGGAAAAACGCACGTCATGCCGGACGAAACCGGCATGGCGCGCTTTGCCATCGAAGGCAAAGACGCTCTCGCGGCTCTTCTCCGCACTGGCGGATTCGAAGAGATCGATCGCTATGACGGTCATCATCCGCCGGGCGATGAGAGCGGTTATGCCGGCTATCTGCGCGCGAACGGATACGAGAGTGCCGATCCGTGGAGCGACTACGTCATTTCCGTCGCGACGCCCTCTGGGGACGTTCTAAGCGGCTGGAATATGCGCAACGTGGCGCATCCGGCGCGCGTACGCGCCGAACATTCCGAAACCGCGTACATGACCGATCAGGCGATAGGGTTCATCGAGGCGCAAGGCGATCGGCCATGGCTTCTCCATCTCAGCTACGTCAAGCCGCATTGGCCATACGTGGCGCCCGCGCCCTATCACCAGCTCTATACCCGCGATCACCTGACGCCGCCCATTCGCTCAGCAGGCGAGCGAGACAATCCGCACCCCGTGGTCGCGGCCTATCGCCAGCACGAGGAATCGACGAATTTTGCCCGCGACGAGGTGATCGAAACGGTAAAGCCGGCCTATATGGGATTGATCGCCCAGATCGACGACGAACTCGGCCGGCTCTTCTCGGCAATGGAAAACGCCCGCCGCATGGACGACACGCTGATCGTCTTCACTGCCGACCATGGCGATTTTCTCGGCGACCATTGGCTGGGCGAGAAGGAACTGTTCTTCGAATCGGCCTTGCGCGTGCCGATGATCGTCTACGACCCCTCTCCGGCAGCCAATGGCACACGCGGAACCGTCGATCCCAAAGCCGTCGAAAGCATCGATCTCCTGCCGACCTTTCTGGATGTTTTCGGGGTCGAAACGCCAGCGCATCTTGTGGAGGGCCGTTCCCTGCTCCCCTTGCTGCACGCTCGCAGCGTCGATTGGCGGGATAGCGTCATCTCCGAGCTCGACTATTCATTCCGCCTGGCGCGGCAGCTTCTCGGGCGCCATCCGCGGGATTGCCGCGGCCTGATGATTAGAGACCAGGACTGGAAATACGTCTGGTGGCAGGGCTTACGACCGCAGCTGTTCGACCTTCGGGAAGATCCCGACGAACTTGCCGACCGTGGCGACGATCCGGCTTTGGCGTCCGTACGCCGGCGCATGCAGGACGAGCTCTTTGCCTGGCTGCAGGAGCGCAAGACCCGCACCACGGTGGACGACGCCTGGGTGGAGAACCGGACCAATACGCACCGCAAGCACGGCATTCACTACGGCGTCTGGTAGGGCGGGCTTCCGTCCTGCATGGGGTCTCTACTGCGCCGGATCGGCTGCGACTGGGCGTGGCGGTTCTCGGCGGCGGACAAACAGGCCGCGGACGACGACATAGAACGCCGGCGTGAACACCAGACCGAAAATCGTGACGCCCAGCATGCCGAAGAAGACTGCCGTTCCCAGAACCTGACGCATCTCGGCGCCAGCGCCGCTCGCGATGGCCAACGGCACGACGCCGAGAATGAACGCAAACGACGTCATGAGAATCGGGCGCAGCCTCGTCCGTGCCGCGGCGATGGCGGCGACGAACCGATCGTTGCCTTCGGCTTCAGATTGCCGGGCAAACTCCACGATCAGAATTGCGTTCTTCGCTGCCAGGCCGACCAGAACGACGAAGCCGACCTGCGCCAGAATGTTGACATCCATACCGCGCAGCAAAAGTCCGCTGACCGCGGCAAGCAGGCACATCGGTACGATCAGCACCACGGCGAGCGGCAACGACCAGCTTTCATACTGGGCGGCCAGCAGCAGGAACACCAGGATCGCGGCGGCAACGAACACCAGCAAACCGGAGTTTCCGGCCAGCTTCTCCTGCAGCGCCAGTTCGGTCCATTCGAAGGCGAATCCGTCCGGCAGTTCCCGCGCAGCCACCTGCTCCATCGCCGTCAACGCTTCGGCGGTGGAATAGCCCGGACTGGCATTGCCCTGAAGCTCGGCCGCCGGGAAGAGGTTGTAGCGCGGCACGCGGTAAGGGCCGGTCACGTCACGGAAGCTGGCGACCGAACCGATCGGGACCATTTTCCCAGCGTCGTTACGGGTGCGCAGATTGGCGACCCGCTCAAGATCCTGGCGGAACTCGCCATCGGCCTGCGCCGTCACGCGATAGGTTCGTCCCAGGAAATTGAATTCGTTGACGTAGGATGAGCCGAGATAGATCTCGAGCGTTTCGAATACCCGGGACGCCGGCACCCCCAGAATCTGGGCCCGTACGCGGTCGATATCGACGTAGATACTGGGTGTCCGCGTATTGAACAGGGAGAACAGCCCTGTGACTTCCGGCGCCTTCGAAGCCGCCTGCATGAGCTGTTGTACGGCCTCGTCCAACGCCTGCGTGCCTCGGCCGCGCTGGTCTTGCACCATCATCTTGAAACCGCCGGCATTGCCGATACCGCGCACAGGCGGCGGTGGAATCGTGATGATGAACGCCTCCTGGATGGCTCCCAGCCGCCGATAGTGCTCCGCCAATATGCCCTGCAGCGTCAGACCAGCCGCCGCTCTGTTCCCGAAACTGTCGAGCGACGAGAAAATCGCCCCGGCATTGGGCGCATTGGTGAAGGTGGCGCCGTCCAGACCGGCGAAGGGCACGACATGCGCCACGCCCGGCACTTTCAGCAGTTCGCTGGCGGCGCGCCGCACGACCTCGTCGGTGCGCGTCAGGGACGAGCCGGGCGGCAGCTGGATCACCGTGATCAGGTAGCCCTGATCCTGCACAGGTATGAAGCCGCCCGGCGCCCGCTGGAACTGCCATCCGGTCAGCGCCAGCAGGCCGGCATAGACGACCAGAACCACCACCGTCAGCCGCACCAGCCGCCCCGTCAGGCGGCCGTAGCCGTCCGACAGGCGATCGAAACCCCGGTTGAAGCCGTTGAAGAAAGCGACGAACGGCCTCGCCAACCGCGAAGGAGTATCGTGCTGGCGGTGCGGCTTGAAAAGGATTGCGCAGAGCGCCGGGCTCAGCGTCAGGGACACGAAGCACGAGATGACCGTCGCCGTCGCGATCGTCACGGCAAACTGACGGAAGAACTGGCCGGAAATGCCGGGAATGAACGCGGCGGGAATGAAAACCGCAGACAACACGACGGCAATGGCGATGAGCGCGTTGCCGACCTCGTCCATGGTTTCATGGGCAGCGTCGCGCGGCGACAGACCGCGCCGCAGATTGCGCTCGACGTTCTCCACCACGACGATGGC
>JBDZUM010000186.1:3194-4486 GCA_040255215.1 Rhodospirillaceae bacterium | reverse complement strand
GCGTCGGCCCAGAACGGCGTCGGCTTCTGGAACTTCACCTTGATGGTGTGCGAGTCGATCTTCTCGACCTCGACGTCCTTGTAGCTGCCGATGGTGACGGCGGCGGTGGCCGGGTCGCGGCCGAACTCCCAGTTGAAGAGGCAGTCGTCGGCGGTGAAGGGCTGGCCGTCGTGCCAGGTGACGCCCTTCTTCAGCTTCCACGTCACCGACATGCCGTCCTTGGCCAGGCCGCCATTGGCGACGGTCGGGATTTCCGCCGCCAGGAAGGGCACGAGATTGCCGTCGCCGTCCCAGCCGGCCAGCGGCTCGTAGAAGATGCGGCTGCCTTCCTGGTCCTTGGTGCCGACCGCGAAATGCGGGTTGAGCAGGGTGGCGCCCTGCCACCACAGGACCTTGAGCGCGCCGCCGCCGCCGCGCTTGGTGGGCTTGTACATCGACTTCTTGGCCTGGGCGTGGGCGACGCCGTTGTAGTCCAGCATCTGGGCCGCCAGCGGGGCGGTCAGGCCCAGCGCGACCATGCGGCTGATGAACGAACGACGCGACAGCTTGCCGACCTTGACCTTGTCGATAAGGTCTCTCAGTTCACGCTCTTTCATGGAAGCATCCCCTCTTTATTCTCTGCTTTCGTGGCGTCCGTGCGCTCGGGTTGGTCCCGCTGTCACACGGCCAGTGCATGGATGCTACGCAGTAAAAAGGGGGGTGACAATCTCGTTCCGCATTACGGCCGGCGAATCTGCCTGCCGCATGGCCAAGCCGGCAGGCTGGCACCGCGTCTGGCTACAAAGTGTGCAGTGCGGGATGCGGTGAAGGCAGTACCGTTGGCAAGCGCACCTGTTCGTTGCGGCCTGTAGGATAGCGGTCGGTCTGCAAGGGAGAGGCGACGTGAGCGATCCGACTCTGGAAATGTCAGCGCAACAGGCGCTCGCGCGTTTGCACGCGGCGATGGCGAAGGTCGCCAATGGCGATGTCTCGGCGATCAAGGCGCTCTATTCGCATTCCGCCGAGGCGACCAGCTTCTATGGCTGGGGCGGTTACGAAAAGGGCTGGGAGGCGGTGTCGAAACGCTGGGACTGGGCGGCGCAGCAGTTCCAGGGCGGCAGCGTCGCGCACGAAACCATCTCGCAGGCGCTGACGCCCGAGATGTTCTACGTCACGCAGATCGAAACGTTCAGCCGGCAGCGCGTCGCCGGTGTCGCGGGCGAGACCGGCTGGTCGAACCGCGTCACCCACGTCTTCGCGCGCGAGAACGGCGACTGGCGCCTGATCCACCGCCACGCCAACCGCCTCGAAAC
>JBDZUM010000186.1:0-3094 GCA_040255215.1 Rhodospirillaceae bacterium | reverse complement strand
CTATTCCGCGGCGCGCCGGACGTGGACGTACTGGTCGAGATAGCGGGCGAAGCCTTCGGGCGAACGCGCCAGTTCGGTGTAGGTCTTCAGATGCGGCTCGTCGTAGCCGTAGATGTCCCACAGATGCAGCGGCCAGGCGCCGCGCGGCGCTTCGGCGATGCCGCCGACATAGGCCGCGGCGAGGCAGCCGGCCGCGGTCTCCTCCGAGGCCAGCAGGTCGACGTCGCGGATCTCCTCGACGGTGACGAAGGCCGATTCCGAGGCATGCGCCATCGCCACCAGCTCGCGGCGGCGGCCGATGAAGACGTTGCCGTTGCGGTCGGCGTAGGGCGCGTGGAACATGGCGATGTCGCAGCGCAGGGCCGGCAGCAGAACGATCGGGTCCTTCTGGTCGCTGAAGGGGTTGTCGATCACCTTCCAGTCGGGCCGGCTTTCGAGCAGGTCGGTGCCGAGGATGCCGCGCAGCGGCGCGAAGGGCACGCCCTTGCCGGCGGCCTGGATGGCGGCGTGGACGGCGGGGCAGGTGGCGTCGAGCATCCTGAACTGATTGCTCTTGATGCCGGCGACGAAGCGATGCGCGGTGCCGTATTCGCCGAGCGTGATGGCCGAGGTTTCCAGCGTCTTGATGGCGCCGGAGCCGATCAGCAGTTCGGCCTGCAGGCCGGAGACCGGGACGCAGACCAGATGCAGGTCCTTGACGCCGCGGCGGACCATGGCGCGGGTCAGTTCCATCGCCACGCCGGCGTAGTCGGGCGGGACGCAGATTTTCGCGCCGTCGGGAATCTTCGCGGCCAGCTGGTCGGGCGTCATGCAACGGTCCTCCGCAAGTTCTTTCGATCATTGTCCGCCCAAGGCGGAATCGGGGCAAGGGGCGGCGGCCGATGTTTCACGTGAAACATCAGCATATGGGGTATGCCATTGTGCTACGGGCGCACGGCGAGCGCGCCCGCAAAAGCCTCGAAATCGGCCCAGAAGCGGGCGCGGATGTCGTCGGTCTCCATCATGATCTCGTGCTGGGCGTCGTCGTAGTGGATCAGGCGAGCGCCTTGAATCCGCTGCGCGATCGGGGCGTGGCTGGCGGGATCGACCAGCCGGTCGCGGCCGGCGGAGAGAAACAGCACCGGCACGCGGATGCGCTCGACTACATCTGGTGTGCGCAGCAGGGCGATCGACTCGAAGCCGGCGCGCAGCCACTGCCAGGTTGGCCCGCCCAGCTTCAGCCGCGGCTCGGCCTGGAACCACCATTCGGTGAAGGCGTAGCGGCGCTCGTCGGAGGTGACGAGATTGTCGCGGAAGAAGCGGCGGATCTCGGCGAAGGGGCCGGCGCCGGCGGCGTAGTCGTTGGCGCGCGGGCTGCCTTTGGGCGCGGTGAGGAGCGCTGCCTTGATCAGCAGCGCGTTGCGCAGCCCAGTCATCGGCGCGCCCAGCACCGCACCGTCGACGACGCTGTCGCCGGCATGCTCGGCGAGATAGCGCAGCACGGTGTGCCCGCCCATGGAATGGCCCAGCAGGATGGTCGGCACGCCCGGCATGCGGGTCACGACTTCGGTCAGGAACTGGCGCAGATCGTCCTTGTACTGGACGAAATCCTCGACATGCCCTTTCTCGGGATCGGGCAGCGGCCGCTGCGACAGGCCCTGGCCGCGCCAGTCGAGCCCGTGCACGTCGAAGCCGCGCGCCAGCATCTCGCCGACCAGCTCGCCGGCGTATTTGTCGGTGAACTCGCCGCGCCCCCCCAGCACCACGACGCGACCGCGCCGCTGGCCGGAGGCGCGCCAGTGGGCGTGGCGCAGGCGCGTGCCGTCCCGGGCGGTCATGAAGCGGTAGAGCCCGCCCCAGGCGAAACTATGCCGCAATTGCTCCGGCACGGCGGCGGGCGCAGCCTCGCGGTCGGAAGCGGGATCGGCAATCAGGCGCTGGGAGGCGGCAGGGGCCATGGCGGGCAGTTTTGGCCGCAAAACGGCGGTGGACGCCAGCGCAAACTGCCGCAGCCCGTTCCGATCTGCAAACGCGACTTACATTGACTCGCAACTGGTAACCGGGTAGGAAATCGCGACTGCGAACGGCTCGCATTTGTCTGGCCGCGCAATCCGTTCCACCAGAATCCGACCGAAGGAAACGCCATGAGTCTGCCACGTCGTCATATGCTCGCCGCCGCCGCGTTGACCGTCCTCGCCGGTGCGCTTCCTGCCGCTCCCGCCCTGGCGCAGGGCAAGGAGCTCAACGTCTATTCCTCGCGCCACTACGACATCGACAAGCAGCTCTACGACGGCTTCACCGCGAAGACCGGCATCCAGGTCAAGGTGATCAGCGCCGGCGCCGAGCAGCTGATCGAGCGCATCAAGCGCGAGGGCGCCTCCAGCCCGGCCGACGTGATGATCACCGTCGACATCGGCAATCTGCACCGGGCCAAGAGCGAAGGCCTGTTCCAGCCGGTCAAGTCGGCGGAGCTGGAGAAGACCATCCCGGCCAATCTGCGCGACAGCGACGACATGTGGTTCGGCCTGTCGATGCGGGCGCGGCTGTTCGTCTACGACAAGACCAAGATCGATCCCAAGCTGATCCAGAGCTACGCCGATCTCGCCAAGCCCGCGCTGAAGGGCAAGGTGCTGATCCGCTCCTCGAGCAACGTCTACAACCAGTCGCTGGTCGCCTCGCTGATCCACGCCTGGGGCACGGAGAAGACCGAAGCCTGGGCCAAGGGGCTGGTGGAGAACATGGCGCGCGCGCCCAAGGGCGGCGACACCGACCAGATCAAGGCGGTGGCGGCCGGCGAGGGCGCGGTCAGCGTCAACAATTCCTACTACTTCGCCCGGCTGATGGCGTCGGACAAGGCCGAGGACAAGGCGGTGGTGAAGAACCTGGCGGTGATCTTCCCCGACCAGGCCGGCAAGGGCACGCATGTCAACATCTCCGGCATCGGCGTTGTCAAGACGGCGCCGAACAAGGAGAACGCGGTGAAGTTCGTCGAGTACCTGGTCAGCCCCGAGGCGCAGAAGATCTTCGCCGAGGGCAATTTCGAATACCCGGTGCGCGCCGGCGTGCAGCCGCATCCGGTGATCGCCGCCTGGGGCGAGTTCAAGGCCGACAAGGT
>JBDZUM010000185.1:0-4514 GCA_040255215.1 Rhodospirillaceae bacterium | reverse complement strand
CTCGCCGACAAGCCGCTCTTCGCCGAGATCGCCGCCGAGCTGGTCGAGTTCCTGGGCGACTCGCGGCTGGTGATCCACAACGCCGCCTTCGATCTGGGCTTCCTCAATGCCGAGCTGGGCAAGCTGGGCTTTCCGAAGCTGAAGAACGAATTCATCGACACGGTATCAGTCGCCCGCCGGCGCTTTCCCGGCGCGCCGGCGTCGCTCGACGCGCTGTGCAAGCGTTTCGAGATCGACAATTCGGCGCGCGACTTCCACGGCGCGCTGCTCGACGCCCAGCTTCTGGCCGAGGTCTATATCGAGCTATCGGGCGGCAAGCAGGCCGATCTCGGCCTCGCCGGCAGCGCCGGCACCGGTGTGGCGCTCTTGACGCCGACCGGCCCGGTGCGCACGCCGCGACCGCACGCGCCGACCCCGGCCGAGCTCGCCGCCCACGCCGCTTTCCTCGAGAAGATCAAGGAGCCGCTGTGGCTGAAGCTGGAGAGTTGAGGCGGCCCGGAGCGCGTCGTCTCTTTACTTTCGTCATGTCGAGCGCAGCGAGACATCTTCGCCGGCCGGCTCAGCGGCACGCGTTCGCCGACATTACCTGAGCGTAGCGGCGAAGATTCCTCGCTACGCTCGGAATGACGAAATTAGAGTCTAATTGACCGGCGCGTCGGCCGGCTTGTCGAGGTCTGGCACCTTCATCTCGCCCTGCGCCTGCTGCTGGCGATAGAGCGCGACGAAATCGACCGGCGCCACCTGCAGCGGCGGGAAGCCCGCCTCGCGCGAGACGTTGGCCAGGATGGCGCGGGCGAAGGGGAACAGCAGTCGCGGCGTCTCGATCAGCAGCAGCGGGCCGACCGCTTCCTGCGGCACCTCGCCCAGCGTGACGACGGCGCAATAGACCAGCTCCATGATGAACAGCGCGTCGTTGCTCTCCGAGTTGCGCGCGTCGGCGCCCATCACCAGCGCCACTTCGAAGGTGCGGCCCTCGAGCTGGCGCATCTTGACCATGACGTTGAGGTCGATCTGCGGCGGCTTGTTGAGCGGCATCAGGCTGGCCGGCGACAGCGGATTCTCGAACGACATGTCCTTGATGTACTGCGCGTGGATGGCGATCGGCGGCGCGCCGCTCTGGGTGCCGGTCTGCGCGGTCTCCCCGCCCTGCGTGTTGCTGGTGTCGCTCATCGCCGATCCTTTCCTCGCGCCGGCCCGCGGGGCCCTGACGCTGCTCGCCCTGGCGGCCAACGCGGCCGCGGCGGCTGACTAGCACGGTCCCGCCCCGCGCCACAAGCCGCCCGCCCGCGGTTCGGTCGTCCTCCCGTCCGGCCCCGGCGGTGGCCCCGATGGCGGGATCTGGCGCGGCAATTCGCCACCGCCATTCGGCGGGCCCCGGGGACCCGTCCTTGCCCTTTGCGGCACAGCGCCTTAAATAGGGTCTCAGGCGCGGCCGCTGGCCGCCAAACCCCGGGCGGAACGGTGGATATTCCCTACGATATCGTCCTCATAGGCCTCGTGGCCGTGTTCCTGGTGCTGCAGCTGCGCCGGGTTCTCGGCCGCCGCCATGGCGAGGAGCGCCAGCGTCCGGACCCGTTCGCCAAGCCGGCCGAGCGCGAATCGGCGGCCGACGACAAGGTCGTCGAGCTGCCCCGCCGCGAGGGTGCGCCCGCCCCGCAGGTCGACCTGCCGCGCGGCGTCGACATCGTCTCCAAGGGCGGCCCGGCCGAGGCCGGCATCGCCCAGATTAGGATCGCCGATCCCTCCTTCGATCCGCGCGGCTTCGTGCAGGGTGCGCGCCAGGCCTTCGAGATGATCGTCTCGGCCTTCGCCCAGGGCGATACGCGGTCGCTCAAGCCGCTGCTGTCCGGCGAGGTCTACGAGCGTTTCGCCGGCGCCATCCGCCAGCGCGAGGAGAACAAGGAGAAGCTGGAAACCGGCCTGGTCGGCTTCGAGAAATCGGAGATCGTCGCCGCCGAGATGCGCGGCAGCGAGGCGCGCGTTACCGTCCGCTTCGTCTCCGAGCAGATCAACGTCACGCGCGATCGCGAAGGGCTGATCGTGGACGGCAATCCCAACGAGGTCACCCGCATCACCGACGTGTGGACCTTCGCCCGCGATACCCGCTCCTCCGATCCCAACTGGCTGCTGGTCGCCACCGAGGAATCGACCGAGGGCTGAACGGCCGGCCGGCACCGGATCGATCTTTCCGCCTATCCGTTGGTATGGAAATCGCGTCTCTCGCATGAGGACGCGCGCGGCCCATCGCCTCCTTCAAGACAATGTGCTAAGTCACTGGCATGATTGACCGTCTGGCCATCAAACCGACGTTTCTGCGCAGCCTGGCAGGCCTGGCCCTGCTGGCGCTGGCTGCCGCCTGCACCCAGCCCGAGCCGCCGCCGCCCCCGCCGGCCGACGGCATCGCCTTGCGCGCGGCCTCCTTCGCCGAGCTGCCGGGCTGGCGCGAGGACGACCACACCCAGGCGCTGATCGCCTTCCGCAAATCCTGCGCCCGCCCCGCCGCCAAGGCGTCGGGTGCGAAGCTCGCCCTGCTGCCGGAGGATCTGGCGCAGTCCTGCGCCGCCGCCGCCCGCATGGGCACGCGCGACAGGCAGGCGGCGCGGCAGTTCTTCGAGACCTATTTCCGGCCGATCTCGATCGCCCCGCTCGACGGCAAGCCCGGCCTGTTCACCGGCTATTTCGAGCCGCAGCTCGAAGCCGCGCTGGTGCCCGGCCCGCGCCATCGCTATCCGCTCTATCGTCGCCCCTCGGGTCTGGAGGCGACGCCGGCGACGCCATTCCTGACGCGCAGCCAGATCGAGACCGGCGGCTTGCGCAACAAGGGGCTGGAACTCGCCTGGGCCGCCGATCCGCTCGATCTGTTCGAACTGCAGATCCAGGGCTCGGGCCGGCTTGTGCTGCCCGACAAGCGCGTCATGCGCGTCGGCTTCGCCGGCCATAACGGCCATCCCTATCTCGCCATCGGCCGCGTGCTGCAGGAATACGGCGCCGGACCGGAAGACGTCACAGACTGGCCGGCGATGAAGGCGTGGCTGCGCGAGCATCCCGACAAGGCGGTCGAGATCATGCGCCGCAACGACCGCTACGTCTTCTTCCAGGAGGTCAAGGGCGACGGCCCGGTCGGCGCCATGGGCATCGCGCTCACGCCCAACCGCTCGATCGCCGTCGATCCGACCATGCTGCCCTACGGCGCGCCGGTCTGGGTCGACACCTTCAATCCCGGCCCGCGCATCGCCACGCAAGGCCCGCCGCTGCGCCGGCTGATGGTGGCGCAGGACACTGGCGGCGCCATCAAGGGCCCCGTGCGCGGCGACATCTTCTTCGGCTTCGGCGATCAGGCCGCCAGCCTCGCCGGCCGCATGAAATCCCCCGGCGCCTGGTACGTGCTGATGCCGACGCAAGCGGCCAATCGCGTGGTGCTGACGTCGGAGCGGCGGCGGTAGCAACCCACGCCCTCATCCTGAGGAGCGCTCCGCAGGAGCGCGTCTCGAAGGATCGGGTCCAGTACCGATTGTGCAGCCTATCCTTCGAGACGCTCGCTTGCGCTCGCTCCTCAGGATGAGGGGAGTGTGGGGCAACGCCGCAATCTTCAGTCCCGCACGATCACCACATGCATGCGCCGCGGCCCGTGCGCGCCGAGCTCCAGGGTCTGCTCGATGTCGCCGGTGCGCGAGGGGCCGGTGACGGTGTTGACCGTGCGCGGCATCTCGCTTTCGCCGAACCTCGCCCGCAGCCTCGCCCACACCTCTTCGTAGGGCCCGACCACGTCGCTTTCCTTCACCACCACGATGTGGTTCTCGGGCAGCAGGTTGAGCGAGGTCGGATGCTCGGCCGCCGAGACGAACACCATGGTGCCGGTCTCGGCCACGGCGGCGAAGGCGCCGGTGATGGCGACGCGATCCTTCTCCTCGGGCAGGCCCTTGCGCAGTTCCAGCAGCGGCGCCTGGCTCCAGTCGCAGCCCTCCAGCAGCGCATCCTCGGCCATCACCGCCTGCGCCGGCAGGTTGTTGGCCTTGAGATACGCCTGCACCAGTCCCGGAACTTCGCGCGGGTTCTGCGCGGTGTCGATGGTGCAGTTGTAGGTCTGCGCCCATTTGCGGAACAGCTCGACGATGCCGGCGCGATCGAGAGCGGTGCGCGAGGGCACGATGTGGCTGGGATGCCCGTGCATGCGCCGCTCCAGCGCCGCCGCGTTCTCGCCCGTGCGCGGCCCGCGCTTCAAGGAGCGCCTGATCGCCCCCAGCATCTGCTCGCGCGCGGTCATGCTTTACGCTCCTGCCGCCCCAACACTCCCCTCATCCTGAGGAGCGGCGCAGCCGCGTCTCGAAGGATACGAGGGCGGTGCGCGTTGCCGACCCTTCGAGACGGCCACTGCGTGGCCTCCTCAGGGTGAGGGATGAATGAGGCGCGCAAGGATGTCGGCCGCCCCGACACTCCCCTCATCCTGAGGAGCGGCGCAGCCGCGTCTCGAAGGATGCGAGGGCGGTGCGCGTTGCCGACCCTTCGAGACGGCC
>JBDZUM010000184.1:0-4545 GCA_040255215.1 Rhodospirillaceae bacterium | reverse complement strand
CCGCCGGTCGCCCAGTCGAGAAGTTCGACGGTGTGGCAGAGCGGCAACGAGGTGGCTGCGGCGATGTTGCCGATGCAGCCGAAATTCCCGGCGGCGACGATGTCGGGCCGCAGGCTCTCGATGTTGGCCGCCTTGCGCTTGCGCAGCCGTTGCGAGATCTCCGGCTGCAGCACCGCATAGGTGCCGGCCCAGCCGCAGCACAGATGCCCTTCTGGCACGTCGCGCACGGCGAAGCCCGCCGCCCGCAGCAGCGCCTTGGGCTGCTCGACCACCTTCTGCCCGTGCTGCATCGAGCAGGCTGCGTGATAGGCCACGGTCTGGCCGGTGGCGATGGCGGGCGCCTGCAAGCCGACCTCGAGCATCACTTCGCTGACGTCGCGCGCCAGGGCGGCGATGCGGGCGGCGCGCTCGGCGAATTGCGGATCGTCGGCCAGCATGTGGCCATAGTCCTTGAGTGTCGTGCCGCAGCCCGAGGCATTGGCGATCACCGCGTCGAGCCCGCCCTCGGCGATCACCTTCTCCCAGGCGACGATATTGGCCCGCGCCAGTTCGCGCGCCTGCTCGGGCCGGCCGATATGCAGCACCGACGAGCCGCAGCAGCCCATGCCGGCCGCCACCACCACCTCGACCCCGTGCCGCGTCAGCAGCCTGATCGTCGCTTCGTTGACTTCCGGCGCCAGCACCGTCTGGCCACAGCCCGACAGCAGCGCCACCCGCTTGCGCCTCTCGCCCTGTGCCGGAAAGACCTGCGGCCGGTCGACCGGCGACGGCGCCGGTATCGGCTTCGGCACGCTGTCCAGCATGGCCCGCATCGAGGCCAGCAGACCGGTGCCGCGACCGGGCAGCAGCCGCGCGAAGGGTCGCGCCAATGCTCCCAGCCGCAACGCGCCGCGAAAGGCGCCCGGACGCGGCATCAGGAAGGCCAGAACGGCGCGCGGCAGGCGCTCGCTCAGCGGCCGGCGATAGGTCTTTTCGACATGCGCGCGGCCCTGATCGACCAGATGCATGTAGTTGACGCCCGAGGGGCAGGTCGTCATGCAGGACAGGCACGACAAGCAGCGATCGATATGGGTCGCGATCTCCTTCGTCGCCGGCTTGTCCTTCTCCAGCATGTCCTTGATGAGGTAGATGCGCCCGCGCGGACTGTCGCGCTCGTCGCCCAGAAGCACGAAGGTCGGGCACGTCGCGGTGCAGAAGCCGCAATGCACGCATTTGCGCAAGATCGCATCCGCCCGCGCGATGTCGGGATTCTCAAGCTGGGCTTGGGTGAAGTTGGTTTGCATTGCGAGATCGCCTATCCGATGGCTGCAAGTTTAGCCACAATCGAGCCGAACGATAGAGCCAGTATCATTCCGTCAAACTCTGCCGCCCCCGCCTGATGCCTCGGGATTTCAACAACGCCTCGGCCCGCGACAGTGCCGCCAGACTGTGGCGGCCGCTGGCGCGCTTCATCGCCGCCGAAGAAGCATTCGCGGCCGCCGCAGAGCGGCGCGGCAGGTTCGCCGTCGCGCTTTACGAGTTCGCGCGGTTCGGTATCAAGCAGGGATGGGCCTGTCTGTTCGGCGGCCTGATGGTCGCCCTGCTGCTCGGCACGCATCTTTGGTACCCGCGCGGTGCCTGGCTGGCGCGATACGACTTCCTGACCATCGCGGCAGTCGCGATCCAGATCGCCATGCTTCGGTTCAGGCTGGAAACCTGGGACGAGGCCAAAGTCATCCTGCTGTTCCATCTCGTCGGCACGGCGATGGAGGTCTTCAAGACGGCGGCCGGATCGTGGCTCTATCCCGAGCCAAGCCTGCTGCGGGTCTGGGGCGTGCCGCTCTTCACAGGTTTCATGTATGCCGCGGTCGGCAGCTACATCGCCCGCGTCTGGCGTCTGTTCGATTTCCAGTTCACGCGCCACCCGCCGTTGTGGGCGACGCTGCTGCTGAGCGTGGCGATCTACGCAAATTTCTTCGGGCACCACTTCACCATCGATTTCCGGCTGGCGCTGTTTGCCGCCACGGCGCTGCTGTTCGGACGCTGCTGGATCCATTTCCGCATCTGGCGCGTGCATCGACGCATGCCCCTGCTTCTGGGCTTCGCCCTGGTGACGGTGTTCATCTGGTTCGCCGAGAACATCGCGACCTACAGCAACACTTGGATCTATCCGCACCAGGCAAAGGCCTGGTCGATGGTCTCAACCGCCAAGGCCGGATCGTGGTTCCTGCTGATGATCATCAGCTACACGATGGTGTCGCTGATAAACCGGCCCGCGCCATTCACCCCATCCTCCCCGGATTGAGGATGCCTTTGGGATCGAAGGCCTCTTTCACGCGCGCACTGAGCGCGGCGAGCGCGGGCGGTTGCGGATGGAAGGCGGGGATGGTTGCGCGGAAGGCATCGGGCGCGCGCAGCAAGGTGGCGTGGCCGGCCTGTTCCTGGCGCGCGCCGCGCACGATGGCGGCGCCGCAATCGTCTCCCGTGTCGAGCGAAACGAACACCAGCCCGCCCGACCAGTCGTAATACGCCTCGACATTGCCGGCATCGGCGCGGATGCGGGCGAGCGTTGCCGGCGCCTCGGTCGGGGCCAGCGACAGTTTCCACACCGCGCGTTCCGGCCCGAGCGACAGCAGCGACAGTTCGCGCAGTTCGCGCCAGAACACGGTCGAGTTGGCGCTGTGCAGCTCCTCGCTGGCGATGCCGGCGAAGGCTGCCCGCAAATGCCGGCAACGATCCTCGACCGACGGGCCCGGCCCCTCCAGCCGCAGCGCCGCCACCGATGCGCCCTGGCGACGCACGTAATCGATCGACGAGCGCGACGCGATGTCGGCCGGCAGGAACGCCGCGCCCGACACGTCGACCGGCTCGCCCATGGCCTTGCACAGGGCCGCGACCCCGGCGACGTCGTCGAGCCCCGGCAGCAGCACGGTGCGCGTCTTCTCCGGCGCCGGCAGCACCTTGAGCGTGATCTCGTCGAGCACGCCGAGCGTGCCGTAGGAACCGGCCATCAGCTTGGAGAGATCGTAGCCGGTGACGTTCTTCATCACCCGGCCGCCCGACTTGATGCGCTCGGCCCGCCCCGTCGTCGCCTGGAAGCCGAGGAAGTGATCACGCGCGGCGCCCGCCGATATCCGGCGCGGGCCCGAGAGATTGCAGGCGACGATGCCGCCCAGGGTCGGCCTGCCGTCGCCATAGAGCGCCACCAACGCTGGCGGCTCGAAGGCCAGCATCTGGCGGCGCTGCGCCAGCACCGCCTCGACCTCCTCCAGCGGCGTGCCGGGATTGGCGGTCAGCACCAGTTCCTCCGGCTCGTAGAGCGTGATGCCGCGCAAGGCCGACAGGTCCAGCCGATGCTCGGCGCGCGACGGCCGCCCCAGCCCGCGCTTGGAACCGCCACCCAGCACCTCGAGCGGCGTCTGGTGATCGAGCGCCCAGGCGACGGCGTCGGTCACCTCTTTGGCGTTGCGCGGCTGCAGGCTGCTCATGCGTAGTTCGATCAGAAGCGCGGCAAATCGGGAAACGGCAGCTTCCCGCCCGAGACATGCAGCCGGCCGAGCTCGGCGCAGCGATGCAATGTCGGGAACACCTTGCCGGGATTGAGCAGGTGGTCGGGATCGAAGGCGCATTTCAGGCGCATCTGCTGGTTCAGGTCGATCTCGCTGAACATCGTGCCCATCAGGTCGCGCTTCTCGACGCCGACGCCATGCTCGCCGGTCAGCACGCCGCCGACCTCGACGCACAGCCGCAGAATGTCCGCGCCCAGCTCCTCGGCGCGCTGCAGCTCGTCGGGCTGGTTGGCATCGAACAGGATCAGCGGATGCAGATTGCCGTCGCCGGCATGGAAGACGTTGACCACCCGCAGCCCGTGCCGCTTCGACAATTCGCGGATGCGCGCCAGCACTTCGGGCAGTCGCGCGCGCGGAATGGTGCCGTCCATGCAGAAATAGTCCGGCGACAGCCGGCCGACGGCGGGAAACGCCGCCTTGCGCCCGGCCCAGAAGGCCAGCCGCTCGGCCTCGCTGGTGGAAACCCGCACCACCGACGCGCCGCGCTCGCGCGCCAGCCTCTCGAGGGCGCCGATCAGGTGATCGACTTCGGCTTGCGGGCCATCGAGTTCGGCGATCAGCAGCGCGCCGACGTCGAGCGGATAGCCGGCATGGACGAAATCCTCCGCCGCGCGCACCGCGTCGCGGTCCATCATCTCCAGCCCGGCCGGGATGATGCCGTTGGCGATGATGGCGGCGACGCAGTCGCCGGCCGCCTCCTCGGTGTCGAAGCCCAGCAGCATGGCCCGCACCACCGGCGGCTTCTTCAGCAGCCGCACCGTCACCTCGGTGACGACGCCCAGCAGCCCCTCCGATCCGGTCAGCACGCCCAGCAGGTCGTAGCCGTCGGAATCGAGATGCTTGCCGCCCAGACGCACGATCTCGCCCGACATCAGCACCATTTCGACGCCGAGCAGGTTATTGGTCGTCAGCCCGTATTTCAGGCAGTGCACGCCACCGGAATTCTCGGCCACGTTACCGCCGATCGAGCAGGCGATCTGGCTGGAGGTGTCGGGTG
>JBDZUM010000057.1:23148-25154 GCA_040255215.1 Rhodospirillaceae bacterium | reverse complement strand
CCGCCGCCAGCCGCTCGATGCGCTCGGCGGCGATCCAGGAATAGGGGCTGGCGAACTCGTACCAGAATTCAATAGAGTCGATGCTCATAAAGCCGATCCTGCCGCACAGGCAGGAAAAGAGGAAACGCCCATGTCGCTCGCCCCGCGCCTGAAGTCAGACCGCAATGCCGTGCCGCAGGCCCTGCTCGACCGCATCCGCCAGGTCGTGGGCGACAGGAACTGCATCACGGACCCGCAGGAGCAGCGCCCGCATCTCGTCGAGTGGCGCGACCTGTTCATGGGCAAGACGCCGATGGTGGTCAAGCCGGCCAATGTCGAGGAAGTCGTCGCCGTGGTGAAGCTGTGCGGCGAATACGACGTGCCGATCGTGCCGCAGGGCGGCAACACCTCGCTGGTCGGCGCCTCCCTGCCCTTCGAGCATGGCGGCGAGATCGTGCTGTCGCTGCAGCGCATGAACCGCATCCTCGACATCGATCCGCTGAACTACACCATGACGGTCGAGGCCGGCGTCATCCTGCAGACCATCCAGCAGGCCGCCTCCGATGCCGACCGGCTGTTCCCGCTCAGCCTCGGCGCGGAAGGCTCGTGCCTGATCGGCGGCAATCTGTCGACCAATGCCGGCGGCATCCAGGTGCTGCACTATGGCAACGCCCGCAACCTGGTGCTGGGCCTCGAAGTGGTTCTCGCCGACGGCCAGGTGTGGGACGGGCTGCGCTCGCTGAAGAAGGACAATACCGGCTACGACCTAAAGCAGCTCTTCATGGGCGCCGAGGGCACGCTGGGCATCATCACCAAGGCGGTGCTGAAACTGTTCCCCAAGCCAAAGGACATGGCCACCGCCTTCATCGCCGTGCCGAATCCGAAAGTCGCCGTCGAAATTCTGTCGGCCGCACGCGAGGCCAGCGAGGACAACGTCACCTCCTTCGAGTTCATGGGACGGCTCGGGCTGGACTTCGTGCTGAAGCACACGCCAGGCATCGCCGATCCCCTGGGCGATCGCCATGAGTGGTACGTGCTGATGGAATGGTCCTCGCCACGGCCCGCCACCAACGAGGGCGGCCTGAAAGACAAGATGGAAGCCTTCCTCGGCGACATGCTGGAACGGGGCAAGGTGCTCGATGCCGCGCCGGCGCAAAGCGACGCCCAGCGCGCCGCGTTCTGGAAGATCCGCGAGGCCTATTCCGGCGCCCAGAAGCCCGAGGGCGGCTCGATCAAGCACGACGTCTCGGTGGCGGTGGCGAAGATGCCGGAGTTTCTTGAGCGCGCCACGGCGGCGGTGCTGAAGACAATTCCCGACGGCCGCGTGATAGCTTTCGGCCATCTCGGCGACGGCAACGCGCATTTCAACCTGTCGCAGCCGGTCGGCGCCGATCGCGAAAAATTCCTCGAGCGCTGGGACGAGATCAACCGCATCGTGCACGACATCGTGGTCGACATGAACGGCTCGATCTCGGCCGAGCACGGCATCGGCCGCATGAAGGTCGAGGAGCTCGAGCACTACCGCTCGAAGATCGAGCTCGACCTGATGCGCAAGATCAAGCGCGCGCTGGATCCCGAAAACCTCCTCAACCCGCACAAGGTGGTCGAGGTCTGACCGGATTAGAGGTCGGGCGATTCCGGCGCGCGCGGCGCTTTCTTCTGCTCGACGACTTCGTATTCGCCGTCGATCACGGTCGAGGATGGCGGCTGCGGCCGGCTGCCGCGGAACCACGCCATGAGCTGCGCCACCAGCGCGACGCCCAGCACGATCACCGCCCCGCCCAGCAGCAGGGCGAAGCCGAACACCGCCAGCACGCCCAGCACCACCAGCCCCAGCACCAGCTGGACCCAGAAGCGCGCCGGCAGCTTGCCCAGCAGGCGCCAGTCGATCATGGCTGCCCCGCGTGCCGCAGGGCTGCGATCGCGCCCGCTTGTGGGACAGAATGTCCCTGCCCGAGAACCGCAATATTCAGCTGGATATGCCGGAGTTTCGCTATCATTCCTGCCTTCTAACCCAACAACCGGCC
>JBDZUM010000057.1:1715-23048 GCA_040255215.1 Rhodospirillaceae bacterium | reverse complement strand
GCTGGATATGCCGGAGTTTCGCTATCATTCCTGCCTTCTAACCCAACAACCGGCCAATGGCCCAGAGCAAATCGCCGCGCGAACCCGCGTCCCTGCCGCAAACCGACGTCGCAGCACCTGATATGGGGACGCTGCCGCGCCAACGCTACTGGGCGCTCTACGTTCCCAAGACCGTCACCGTGCTGCGCGAGGGTTACTCGTTCGCCCGCCTGCGCGACGACGCCATCGCCGGCCTCACCGTCGCCATCGTCGCCCTGCCGCTGGCCATGGCGCTGGCCATCGCTTCGGGCACCACGCCCGAGCGCGGCCTGTTCACCGCCATCGTCGCCGGCTTCCTGATCTCGGCCCTGGGCGGCAGCCGCTTCCAGATCGGCGGACCCACCGGCGCCTTCGTCGTCGTGGTGTTCAACGTCGTGCAGACCCATGGCTATGACGGGCTGGTGCTGGCGACGCTGATGGCCGGAATCATTCTGGTCGTGGCCGGCCTCGCCCGCTTCGGCACGGTCATCAAGTACATCCCCTATCCCGTCGTCACCGGTTTCACCGCCGGCATCGCCGTCATCATCTTTTCCAGCCAGGTGAAGGATCTGCTCGGGCTCGATCTCGCCAACCCGCCGGCCGACTTCCTCGACAAATGGGCCGCCTATGCCGGCGCCATCGACACGCTCGATCCCGCCACCTGCGCCATCGCCGTACTGGGGCTGGGCATCATCGTCGCCATTCGCCGCTTCGCGCCGAAACTGCCGGGCTTCCTCATCGCCGTCGCGACCTGCGCCTCAGCCGTCGCCGTGCTCGGCCTCGATGTCGCCACCATCGGCAGCCGCTTCGGCGGCATCCCCAACATGCTGCCGCAGCCGGCTCTGCCCGAGATCAGCCTGGCGCGCATGCAGGCGCTGCTGCCCGACGCGCTGACCATCGCCTTCCTCGCCGGCATCGAATCGCTGCTTTCGGCCATGGTCGCCGACGGCATGACGGGACGGCGCCATCGCTCCAATGTCGAGCTGGTGGCGCAGGGCGTCGCCAACATCGCCTCGCCGCTGTTCGGCGGCATTCCGGCGACCGGCGCCATCGCCCGCACCGCCACCAATATCCGCTCCGGCGCCGTCTCGCCCTTCGCCGGCATGCTGCACGCCGTTTTCCTGCTGATTTTCATGCTGGCGCTGGCGCCGCTCGCCGCCTACCTGCCGCTGGCGGCATTGGCCGTGGTGCTGGTGGTGGTCGCCTGGAACATGAGCGAGGCCGAACGCTTCCGCCATCTGCTGCGCGCGCCGCCGGGCGACCGCCTGGTGCTGCTGCTGACCTTCGGACTGACGGTGCTGGTCGATCTGACCGTCGCCATCCAGGTCGGCGTCGTGCTGGCCGCATTCCTGTTCATGTACCGCATGGCCGAGACCGTCGAGGTCACCGCAAACGTCAGCCTGCTCGAACGCGACCGCGACGAGCTGGCCGAAGCGCCGCACGAGCGCTACCGCCGCGACGATACCCTGCCGGCCGACATCGAAGTCTTCACCGTCTCCGGCCCCTTTTTCTTCGGCGCCACCTCGCGCCTGCAGGCCGCCCTCGATCGGGTGACGCGGCCCTCGCGCGTCTTCATCCTGCGCATGGAGCAGGTGCCGGTGATCGACGCGTCGGGCGCCCAGGCTTTGGCCGAATGGGTCGAGCGCTGCGCCGCGCGCGGCACGAAAGCGGTGCTGGTCGGCGTGCAGCCCATGCCGCGCCTGGTGCTGCGGCGCATGAAGCTGCAGCACGACCATCCCGGCCTGCACCTGCTGCCGACCATGGAAGCGGCCCTGGCCTTCGCCCGCGACGAGGGCGCCGCCTCCTGAGCGACGCCATCGCGCCCGGTCGCGGCGCGTGCTAAGCAGACGCCATGGGGAGACTGACGCCGAAGCGGCTGGCGCCGATCGCGGCCGCGCTGGCGGCCGTCGCCCTGCCGTTCCTGCTCGAAGACTTCCTGACCTTCCGCTTCACCCTGGCGCTGATCTGGAGCATCGCCATTCTCGGCATGGTGCTGCTGGTCGGCGTCGCCGGGCAGATATCCTTCGGCCACGCCGCCTTCTACGGCATCGGCGGCTACGTCGCCGCCTTGATCGCCACCCGCGCCGGCCTGCCGGTGTACTGGGCCCTGCCGCTCGCCGCCCTGGTCTGCTTCGTCGCCGGCTACCTGTTCGGACGCGCCGCCGCCGGGCTCGGCCTGTGGTACATGGCGCTGGCGACCTACGGACTGGCCATCGCCTTCCCCCAGCTGCTGCGCACCCGCCATCTCGAACACCTGACCGGCGGCGTGCAGGGCTACTATCTCGACCTGCAGGGCGCCCCCTCCTTCCTGCCGCTCAGCGCCGACCAATGGTGGTACCTGCTGAGCCTGGCGATCCTGATCGGCGGCATGGTGCTGTTGCGCAACCTGATCTCCGGTCGCTCGGGCCGCGCGCTGCAGGCGGTGCGCGACCACGACCTTGCTGCCGCCGCCCAGGGCATCGACGTCGCCCATCACCGCGCCATGGCCTTCGGCTGGAGCGCCGCCTATGTCGGCGTCGCCGGCTGCCTTGCCGCCATCCAGCTCAATTTCGTCGCGCCCGGCACCTATACCTTCTGGCTCTCGGTGCAGTTCCTGATCGGTCTGGTGATCGGCGGCGTCAACGCCATCGCCGGCGCGGTGATCGGTGGGCTGTTCCTGCAGTTCTTCCCCGACCTCACCGCCGCGATCGGCAAGCGCCTGTCGTTGCCCCTTTACGGCGTCATGCTTATTCTCATCGTCATGCTCATGCCCAACGGACTGGCGGGACTGCTGCGTCGCGTGGGCGATTTCGCGCATCGGAGGAAATGAATGCCGGCATTGAAAGGCAGAACCGCGCTCGTCACCGGCGGCAGCCGCGGCATCGGCGCCGCCATCGCCCAGACGCTGGCAGCGGCCGGCGCGGCGGTGGCCGTGGTGGCGCGCGACGGCGCCAGGGCCAAGAAGGTCGCCGACGGGCTGGTGGTCAAGGGCGGCAAGGCGGCCGGCTTCGCCTGCGACGTCGCCGACTACGCCGCCGTCGACGCCATGCTGGCCAAGGTCGAGGATCGGCTGGGGCCGGTGTCGATCGTCGTCAACAACGCCGGCATCATCGATCCGATCGGCCGCATCGCCGACAGCGATCCCAGAGCCTGGGCCGAGAACATCCGCATCAACCTGATCGGCGCCTACAACGTGGTGCGCGCCACCCTGCCCGGCCTGATCCGCGCCCGCGGCACGCTGGTCAACATGTCCTCCGGCGCCGCCCATCGCCCGCTCGAGGGCTGGAGCGCCTATTGCTCGGGCAAGGCTGGGCTGAAAATGCTGACCGACGCGCTGGCGCTGGAATGCCAAGCCGAGGGATTGCGCGTTTTCGGCCTGTCGCCCGGCACCATCGATACCGACATGCAGGTCAGGATCCGGGCCTCCGGAGTCAATCCGGTGAGCCAGATTCCGCGCGAGAATCTCGCCAAGGCCGACGATCCGGCGAAAGCCACGCTCTATCTCTGCGGCCGCGAGGCCAACGACCTGATCGGCACCGAAGTCTCGCTGCGCGACCCCGCCTTCCGCGCCAGGGTCGGCCTCGGCTGACGCCTAGAGATCGTCCAGCCCGCCGTTCTCGCTCACCACGAACCTGATTTCGCCCAGCAGCAGCTGCGCGCCGTCGCGCAGCGGCCGCGGCGTGTCGACCGGCAGGCGCATGCCGTCGAGGATGACGCCGTTGGTCGAGCCCAGATCCTCGATCGTCAGCCGCTCGCCGTCGAGGCGCAGCCGCGCATGCCGGCGCGACAGGCTGCCATGGGCAACGACGATGTCGCATTGCTCGGCGTTGCGGCCCAGCACCAGCCCCTCGGTCGCCGCGGCGAGCTCGCGCGCGCCGACCACGACCTCGAATGCCACGCCTTCGCGGTCCTTGCCGATGAAGCTCCAGCTGTTCTCCGGCCGCCGTCTGATGGTGGTGCGCGTGCGGGTGATCGGCGCCAGCGTCGTCGCCGCGCTGCCCGGTTCGGTCGTCCGCTCCGGCGGCAACGTCCGCGGCGGCTGCGACTGCGGCGGTTGCGACTGGGGCTGAGCGGCCGGCCGGCGATCCTGCGGCTGCGTCGGGGGCGGCACCGCCGCGCTGGAATCCGCGACGGGCGCGGTCGGCGCTTCGCCGCCGGCGGCCGTCTCGTCCAGCACGATGCTGAACACGCGCACCGGGCGGGCGATGTTCTTGACCTGATGCTCGCCGCCATCGACGAACTCGTTGGGAATGCGTCCCACCACCTCGTCATGCACCTTGGCCGAGACGAGAATGCCGCCGGGCTCGGCCAGCGCCTGCAGGCGGGCGGCGAGATTGACGCCGTCGCCGAAAATGTCGTTGTCCTCGTCGACGATGACCTCGCCGAGGTTGATGCCGACGCGCAGCAGCATCTTGCGGTGGTCGGGCTCCTCGGCGTTGCGCAGATCCATGCCCTTCTGCAGGCCGATGGCGCAGCGCACCGCGGCGACGGCGCTGGCGAACTCGATCAGCAGCGCATCGCCCGCCGTGCCCACCAGCCGGCCGTTATGCAGGGCGATCTCCGGTTCCCAGAGCTGCTTGCGCAGGGTCTTCAGCCGCCGCAGCGTCACGGTTTCGTTGCCTTCCATCAGGCGGCTGTAGCCGACCACGTCGGCATGGATGATGGCGGCGAGCTTGCGCTGCATGGCGGGGCGGGATCCGGTCGAACGCTGTGCTTGGAACAGATTGCTCGGTCAATTAATAGCCGCCGCCGCTGCGCCGTTCAATCGCCGCGCCCGGCCAGCGGCGCGCCCAGCGCCACGATGCGTTCGACGCGGCCGGCGGCGATCTCCGCCGCGCTGGCGGGAAACAGCGTTCCGACCCGATAAGGCGCCGGCCCCGCTGCCTCCATCAGCAGGTACTGCCGGCCCTCGTGCCGCAAGGTGCGATCGCCGCCGCGCGCCGGCAGGTCGATGCCCAGCACCGCATGGCGCGGCAGCAGCACCATGATGGTGCGCGCGGCCGGCAACAGGCTGCGCAGCAGCGCCGCCAGCGCCACCGCCTTGCTGTCGCAATCGCCCTTGTTGGTCTCGAACAGCGTCGGCGGCGTCACGAAGTCGAAGCCCGATTCCACGTCGCGCGTGCGCAGCTCGTCGTAGGGAATGGTCTGGATCAGCGCCAGCGCCAGATCGAGACGCCCGGCCGTGCCGCCGGCGATCTCGGCGGCGGCCACCGCCTGCGCCGCCGGGTCGACGATCGGATGATAATGCGCCACCAGCCGCGCGTAGTCGGGCGACACCAGGTTGCCTTGCGACGCCAGGAAATTGCGCTCGAGATAGTCCTGCACGGCGCGCTGCTCTTCGGCCTTCAGCGCCGTCATTGCGACCTCGACCTGGTCGGGCCGGCCTTCGATGCTCCAGCCGAACCCGCCATCGCGTCGATTGAAGCGGATTGAAATGTCCAGCGACTGCTGCAGGGCGGCATCGCGCAGCGCCGCCTCGACGTGGCGGCTGATGGCGGTCTCGGAGAACACGATCTGCCGGCGCGCCTGCTGCACCACCTCCGACGGCAGCGCGAAGGCGATATTCTGCTTGCGGCCGGCGAAATCGAGCAGGCTGTAGGAGAATTCGATCGCGCCATTGGCCGGCCGCCTGCGGAAGCTGAGCTGCCGCGCCGGCAGGCCGGCGGCCGCCGGCATCGAAGACCCGACGAAAGCGGCGGAACCCAGCAGGATGAAGCGGCGGCGATCCATGCTCGTTTCCCGATGCCCTGCGATCAGCGGCCGCGAAAGCGCGGCGGCCGTTTCTCGTTATACGCCGCCAGACCCTCGCGCAGATCCTCCGAGGCGAAACAGGCGGCGATCGCGGCCTTGGTCGTCTTCTCGTCCAGCGCGCCGCGGGCGATCTGGTTGATGGCCCGCTTCATGCCGGCCAGCGGCAGCGGCGCCAGGCCCAACGCCTGCGCGGCGATCTGCTCGGCCTTGGCTGCCAGTTCGCCCGGCGCCACCAGCCAGTCGAGATAGCCGACGCGCAGCAATTCCTCGTCGGAGAACTCCTCCGCGAGCAGAAACATGCGCTTGGCCGTGCCCGGTCCCAGCCGCTCGACAAAACGACGCAGCCCATTGGGATAGTAGTGCAGGCCCAGCCGCGCCGGCGGCACGAACAGGCGCATGCCCTTCACGCCAAGCCGGAAATCGCAGGCCAGCGCCAGATCGGAGGCGCCGCCGAACACCCCGCCATTGAGCGCCGCCAGGGTCGGCATGCGCATGGCTTCCACCCGGTCGACCAGGGCCTCGAAGCCGCCGCCGCTGGCATCCGGCCGGCTGGCGATCGAGCCGATGTCGAAGCCGGCGCAGAAGGTCTTGTCGCCGGCGCCGGTGATGACCAGCAGGCGCACTTCGGCGGTGGCGTCGACCTGATCCAGACTGTCCTTGAATCGCGTAAGTTCGGCCGGGCCGAGCCGATTGTGCTTGGCCGGGTTGTTCAGCGTGATGGTGGCGCGCGGGCCGTCGATGGCCAGCTTGATCGTATCGGACATGCGCTCTATTGCTCGTTGCGGTACGGGCGAGTGACGCGCCATCATATCGGCAAAAGCAGGGCTTGGAAGGCCGGCGAACATCAGCGGGAGCGAAACATGAGCGAATACAGGGCGCCGGTCGAGGACATGCGTTTCGTCATGCGCGAGGTCGCGGGCCTGTCGCGCATCGGCGCGCTGCCGGGCTTCGAGGATGCCAGCGAAGACGTCATCGACGCCGCCCTCGAGGAAGCCGCCAAGTTCGCCGGCGGCGTGCTGGCGCCGCTCAATGCGGTCGGCGACAAGCAGGGCGCCAAACTCGAGAACGGCGTCGTGCGCACGCCTGAGGGTTTCGCCGGCGCCTACAGGCAGCTCACCGAAGGCGGCTGGACCGCTTTGCCGTTCGATCCCGAGTTTGGCGGTCAGGGCATGCCGTGGCTGCTGTCGACTGCCGTTACCGAGATGTGGCAGTCGGCCAATATGGGATTCGGTCTCGTGCTGCTGCTCAATCAGGGCGCGGTCGACGCCATCCATGCTCATGGGAGTGCGGAGCAGAAGGCGACCTTCCTGCCCAACATGATCTCCGGCGCCTGGACCGGCACGATGAATCTCACCGAGCCGCAGGCCGGTTCGGACCTCGCCGCCATCCGCAGCCGCGCCGTCAAGGACGGCGACACCTACAAGATCAGCGGCCAGAAGATCTTCATCACTTACGGCGAGCACGATTTCGCCGACAACATCGTGCATCTGGTGCTGGCGCGCACGCCGGACGCGCCGGCCGGCGTCAAGGGCATCTCGCTGTTCATCGTGCCGAAGTTCCTCGTCAACGAGGATGGCAGCCTGGGCGCGCGCAACGACCTGCGCTGCGTGTCGCTCGAACACAAGCTCGGCATCCACGCCTCGCCCACCGCCGTCATGTCCTACGGCGACAATGGCGGCGCCACGGGCTGGCTCGTCGGCCAGGAGGGCCGCGGGCTGGAATACATGTTCACCATGATGAACAACGCGCGTCTGGCCGTCGGCGTGCAGGGCTTGAGCATCGCCGAGCGCGCCTACCAGCAGGCTTTGGCCTATGCGAAGGGCCGCGTGCAAGGCCGCACCGATCATGCGCCGCAGGAGGGCGCCGCCGCCATCATCAAGCATGCCGACGTGCGGCGCATGCTGCTGACCATGAAGGCCCATATCGAGGCCATGCGCGCCATGGCCTATACGACCGCCGCCGCCATCGACCAGGCCGGCAAGCATCCCGACGCCGACGCCCGCGCCGACAGCCAGGCGCTGGTCGACCTGATGATCCCAGTGGTCAAGGGCTGGTGCACCGATCTCGGCGTCGAGCTGTCGTCGCTGGGCGTGCAGGTGCATGGCGGCATGGGCTTCATCGAAGAGACGGGTGCGGCCCAGCATTTCCGCGATTCGCGCATCCTGCCGATCTACGAAGGCACCAACGGCATCCAGGCGCGCGATCTGGTGTCGCGCAAGGTGGCGCGCAACGGCGGCGCCGCCGTGCAGTCGATGCTCGACGCCATGCGCGCGTTCGACGCCGAGCTGGCATCCGCCCCCGGCGACGATCTCGCCGCCATCCGCCAGGCGGTGAAGGACGGCGCCGATGCCTGGGCCAGAGCGACCGACTGGGTGGTTAAGAATTTCGGCAGCGACGTCGCCGGCGTGCTGTCGGGCGCCACGCTCTATCTGCGCCTGACCGGCTACGTCGTCGGCAACTATCTGCTGGCGCGCGGCGCGCTGGCCGCCAATCGCAAACTGGCCGAGCGCGACGGCGATCCATCCTTCCTCGAAGCCAAGATCATCGCCGCCCGCTTCTTCGCCGAAACCCTGCTGCCGCAGGGCACCGCCCTCCTCCCCGCCATGCTCGCCACCGGCCGCACCACCATGGCGATGGCGGACGAGCAGTTCTGAGAAAATCGTCGGCGCCGTTAAATAATAGTCGTCATCCCCGCGAAAGCGGGGATCTCGGCACTACACAGGCTGCCTTCTTCTGTCTTTCCTTTTCTGAGAAAGATCCCCGCTTTCGCGGGGATGACGTATTGGGTTGGCAAAGTAACGAAAAAATTACGCCCGCCGCACGTACTTCGCGAACACCGCGTAGATCGCGATCCCGACCGCGATCATGACCGCCAGATAGGCGAACATGGCGCGATAGGCCATCTCGGGATGCGCGCCCTGGGCGTCGGCGGGAAAGGCGTCGATCAGCAGGCCGGTGACGAGCTGGGTGATGCCGACGCCGACGAAGACCGAGAAGTTGATCAAGGTCAGCGAACGCCCGCGCAGGCGTTCGGGAAAAGTCGCCTGGCCGTGGCCCATCACGGCGGGAAAGAAATTCGCCACCATTGAGAAGCCGAAGAAGGCGATCAGGAACAATGTCATGCCCGGATCGCCGACCAGCGCCATCAGCGCCAGCGCCAGGCCGGCGACGCTGGCGAAGCCCATCACCACCGGCCGCGGGTTGAAGCGCCCGGCGAGCTGGCCGGAGATGTAGAGGCCGATCATGCCCATGATGGCGGAGACGAACAGGATGTCGCCGCGCGTAATCGCGTCGAGGCCGAACACGTCGAGCATGTAGGGCCCGACCCACAACCCGCGGATGGCGTAGCCGGCGGAATAGCCGATGAAGGCCGCCGCCAGCAGGCCCGGCATCACCGGATGGCGCAGCGCCTCGAACACGCCGGCGAACACCTCGCGCGCGCTTTCCTTGCGCCGCTCGCCCCACCAGGCATGGCCCGGCGGCGCGTCGCGCACGACGAGAAAGAACAGCGCCGTCGCCACGCCCAGCACGATCGCCGGCGCCAGCATCGCATAGCGCCAGCCGACCCACTCGATGGCGTGCGCCAGCGGCATGGTGGCGCCGATATTGCCGATATAGGACATCGCCATCATGGTCGCCGACAGCGTGGCGAAGCGTTCGGCGCCCCACCAGCGCGCCACCACCATGATCGAGCCCATGAACAGCGGCGACATGCCGATGCCGAACAGGAACTGGCCGAGCAGGAACTGCCACAGCTCGTGGCCGGTCGCGAAGATGATGCCGCCGGCCACCGCCGCCACCAGCGCCGTGCCGGTGATCGGCCGCACGCCGAAGCGGTCGAACATCATGCCGGCGGGGATCTGCATCGTCGCCATGGCGACGAAGAAGATCGACGTCATGAAGCCCAGTTCGCGCGGCGTCAGCCCCAGCTCGCGCACCATCTCCGGCGCCACCACCGCCAGCGACGAGCGCAGGAACTGGCACAGGGTGAAGGCCAGCAGCAACACGGCGAAGATCAGCAGACGCTGGCGCAGGGTAACGGAGGGTGCGGCCGAAGAACTGACGGTATCGATCATGCGGCGGCCATTATGCGAATCGCGGCCGTCGCCGTGACCGTCCGCGAACGTTGGATCAGCCTTGCACGATCCTGCGGCCAACTCCTCTGGACGCCGGCGGCGGATTGCGCTCCGGTCGGTTCGACGTCAGTGATGCGCCGGCTTGGCCGGCACCAGCCGCGCCGTCGCACTTGCCTTGGCGACGATCTCGCCGTCCTCGCGATAGAGCTTGCCTTCGAGGAACGCCGTCGAGCGGCCCCAGCGCTCGACCCAGCCCTCGGCGATCATGGGACCGGGATGGCCGGGCGCGAAGAAGCTGACTTTGACTTCCAGCGTCGGCACCGCCATCTGGAAATTGCCGCGCGCCATGGCGGCATGCGCCATCGCCGAATCGACCATGCCAGTGATGAAGCCGCCCTGCACGATGTTGCCGGAATGGCAGAACTCCGGCCGCGCCAGCCAGCGCATCTTGATCCAGCCGCGCCCCGGATCGACCTCGAGCACGTCTCCCCCCATCGTCTCGACGCAGGGCTGGCGGTTCTTGCGCATGCGCGCGATGACGTCTTCGGCCGACAGCTTGTGCATTCTACTCCCCTGCCGGCTGTGGCGCCGGTTTCCTGAACTTCGCGTAGATCGCGTAGATGGTCGCCCCGACGATCACCACCGCGGCGAGATAGGCGAACATCAGACGGTACGCCATCTCCGGATGGGCGCCGTTGGCGTCGGCCGGAAAGGCGTTGATGAGGAAGCCCGTCACCACCTGGGTGACGCCGACGCCGACGAAGACGGCGAAGTTCACCGTCGTCAGCGCCCGTCCGCGCAGCCGGTCGGGAAACGTCGACTGGCCGTGCGCCAGCACCGCCGGATAGAAATTCGCCAGCAGCGAGAACGCCGCCACCGTCACCACGAACAGCGCCACCGACGGGCCGGGCACCAGCGTCATGACGATCAGGGTCACCGCGGTGATGCCGGCGAAGCCGATCACCACCGGACGCGGCGTGCCGAGGCGGGCGGCGAGCTGGCCGGACACGAAGATGCCCAGCGTGCCGAGGGCGGCGAACAGGAACAGGATGTTGCCGCGCGTGATCGCGTCGAGCCCGTGCACTTCCAGCATGTACGGCCCGACCCACAGCCCGCGCACCGCGAAGCTGGTCGAGTAGCCGATGAAGGCGGCGGCGAACAGGCCGGGAATGATCGGATGGCGCAGCACCTCGCGCACGCCGCCGGCCACCGCCCGCAGGCTTTCCGGCTGGCGCGGCCGCCACCAGTCGTGGCCCGGCGGCGCATCGCGCACCAGCGCCAGAATGCCGATCGTCGACAGGCCCAGCCCGACCGTCACGATCGCCAGGCTGTGGCGCCAGCCGATCAGCTCGGCGGCGTATGCCAGCGGCGTGGTGGCGGCGAGATTGCCGAAATAGCCGATCGACATCATCGTCGCCGACATGGCGGCGAAGCGCTTGGGCTCCCACCAGCGGCCGATCACCACGATCGAGCCCATGAACACCGGCGAGGTGCCGAGCCCGAGCAGCGCCTGGCCGAGCGCGAAGGCCCAGAAGCTGTGGCCGTAGGCGAAAACGAAGCCGCCGATCACCGCCAGCACCAGCGCGATGCCCGCCGTAATGCGCACGCCGAAGCGGTCGAACATCATGCCGGCCGGGATCTGCGTGATCGCCACGGCGAAGAAGAAGGTGCTGGTGATCAAACCCAGATCGCGCGGCGTCAGCGGCACCTCGCGCACCATCTCGGGCGCCACCACCGCCAGCGACGAGCGCAGGAACTGGCACAGCACGAAACAGAAGGCGAGGATGGCGAAGATGGTGCCGCGCCGCGAGAGATCGCCGGCGGCGGCGGCCTGTGAATTGTCGTTCATTGCGGCGGCATTATGCCGTCTCGGCCGCCTTGCGCAATCTGCCCAGCAGGTCGATCAGCAATGCGCGTTCGCTGGCGCTCATGCCGGCGGCGATGCGCGCCTCGTGCGCCCGTACCGTAGCGCGGAACTCCGCCATGCGCTTGCGGCCGACATCGCCCAGCGCCAGCGCATGCGCCCGCCGGTCGCCCGGCACCTTGCGCCGCTCGATCAGCCCGCGCTTTTCCAGCCGGTCGAGGATCGGCACCATGGTCGAGCGGTCGGCGCCGACCGCCGCCGCCAAGGCCGTCTGGTTGATGCCGCTATTGGCCTCGATCAGCACCAGCACGCCGAACTCGCCCGGGCTGACCCGGTCGGACCCCATCGCCTCGGCCATGGACCGGGCGAAATGCTGGAACACGGCAAGCTGCGTGCGCCGCAGCCCGTACCCCACCAGTTCGGGCAGCAGGTCGTACGCGGCTGGCGCTCGATCGGGCTTTTTCGCCGGGCCGGCGGTGGCGGTTTTCCGTGTTTTTGGCGATCCGCCGGCGGACGGCTTGCGTAGAGTGGCCATGATTATGTTATATATGCCAACAATTGGTATTCAAAACAATCGTCCTGCCCCGCGACCGTGCGCTAAGTATCGCCTAAGCTCGCGAGAGTAACAGCAGCCAATTGGGTACGGGAACGCGTCATGAGTTTTAAGGTCAGGATTCGCCAGTGGGATGAGCCGGTCACGGTCGAGAGCGGCGCCACGATTCTGGAGGCCGCCGTCGATGCCGGCGTGCCCTACCCCTATGGCTGCCAGTCGGGCAATTGCGGCGCCTGCAAGTCCTACCTGATCGCGGGCGAAGTCGAGATGTCGCCCTATTCCGACTTCGCCCTGACCGACGAGGAAAAGGCGCAAGGCCAGATCCTCGCCTGCCGCGCCGTGCCGTGGTCCGACTGCGAAGTCGCCTGGCTGGAAGCCGAGGACATCGTCGTCCATCCCCGCCGCATCATGAGCTGCACCGTCAGCGCCGTCGACCAGATGACGCACGACATCAAGCGCGTGCGCCTGAGCGTCGACAAGGGCGGACCGTTCACCTTCTCCGCCGGCCAGTTCGCCTCCGTCACCTTCGCCGGCCAGAAGCCGCGCGACTATTCGATGGCCAACCTGCCCGACGACAAGACGCTGGAATTCCACGTCCGCCGCATGCCCAACGGCGCCACCAGCGCCTACGTCTTCGACCATGTGAAGGTCGGCGACCAGGCGCGGGTCGAGGGCCCGGCCGGCGCCTCCTATCTGCGCGAGAGCCATCGCGGGCCCATCATCGCCGTCGCCGGCGGCTCGGGCCTGGCGCCGATCAAGTCGATCGTCGAGACGGCGCTGAAGAAAGGCATGAAGCAGGGCATCCATCTCTATTTCGGCGTACGCGACGAACGCGACCTCTATCTCGAGGACCATTTCAAGGCGCTGGCCGAGAAGCACCCGAACTTCACCTTTCAGGCCGTGCTGAGCCAGCCCGAAGGCGAGACGGCGCGACGCACCGGCTTCGTGCACGAGGCGGTGGCGTCCGACTACGACGATCTCGACGGCTGCAAGGCCTATCTGTGCGGCCCGCCGGTCATGGTCGAGGCGGCGTCGAAGATGCTCAAAGGCCGCGGCATGAACCAGTTCGACATTCACGCCGACGCCTTCTACACCGAGGCCGAGATGGCGGCGCTCGACGCCAAGGGGGCGGCGCAATGACCGACATGCTGGCCGGAAGAGTTGCCATCGTCACCGGCGCCGGCCGCGGCATCGGCCGCGCCATCGCCGAGCAACTGCACCTGCTGGGCGCCGCCGTGCTGATCGCCGACAACGGCACCGGCATCGACGGCCAGGGCAGCGATCCCGCCATCGCCCGCGATGTCGCAGCGAAGCTGGGCGATCGCGCCCTTGCCTTCGCCGACAGCGTCGCCTCGCCGGGCGCCGCCCAGGCCATGGTGCAGATGGCGGTGAAGCAGTTCGGCGGCGTCGACATCGTCGTCAACAACGCCGCCATCCTGCGCGACAGCTTCATCTTCAAGGCCGAGCCGTTGAACTGGGAAGCGGTGATCCGCAACAACCTCTCCGCGCCCTTCTACCTGACGCAGGCCGCCTCTTCGGTCATGCGCGAACAAGGCAAGTCGGGCCGTGGCGGCGCTTCCTACGGCTGGGGCCGCATCGTCAACATCGTTTCCAGCGCCGGGCTCTACGGCAATCTCGGCCAGGCCGCCTATGCCAGCGCCAAGGCCGGGCTGGTCGGCCTGACCCGCGTCACCGCCATGGACCTGGTGCGCGCCGGCATCACCTGCAACGCGGTGGCGCCCTTCGCCCGCACCCGCGTCACCGACATCATTCAGCCGGCCAACGACGCGCAGAAATCCTACAAGGAGCGCGCGCTGCGCATCGACGCCGCCCACGTCGCCCGCCTCGTCGCCGCTCTTGCCGGACCCGACTGCGACAAGGTCACGGGCCAGGTGTTCGGCGTGCGCGGGCGCGAGGTGTTCCTGTTCAGCCAGCCGCGCCCCAAGGCGCGCATCGTCAACGAGAAATCCGACTGGGACGTCGCCGCCCTCGCCCATGCGGTCAATGCCGATCTGGCGCCGGACTTCACCGACCTGACCACCGATCTCGAAGCCTTCAATACCGAACCCTTCGTCTAAAGGAGACGACCATGACCGAACAGATCGTCGTCAAGCACACCGCCGACCTGAAGGATGCGCCGGAGGAGTTCCGCAATGCCGTCGCCAAGCTGGTGATCTCCCACGCCGTCAACGAGCTCTACGGCGCGCAGGTGTTCGACGAGCCGGCCATCGCGCTGGCGCCGACGCCCTACGCCAAGTGGCTGACCTGCCGCGTCGCCATGGAGGAATACGGCCATCACGTCCGCTTCCGCGAACTGGGCGAGGAGATGGGGATCGCGCCGGAGAAGATGACGCCGTCGGAAAAGCGTCCGCTGTCGATCTTCGAATTCCCGCTGCAGAGCTGGGAGGAATTCTGCGTCATCAAGCTGCTGGCCGATCTCGCCGAAATCCTGCAGGTCGAGGATCTCCTGCATTGCACCTTCCATCCGCTGCGCAATCTCGCCCGCATGACCATGCCGGAAGAGCGCTTCCACGCGCAGTTCGGCGAAGATTTCTGCACCGAGCTGGTGGCGACCGAGGACGGCCGCCAGAAGGTTCAGGACGCCATCGACCGCTACTATCCGATGCTGCCCGCCTTCTTCGGCGCTTCGGTCTCGCGCAACAACGAGATCTTCCGCAAATGGGGCATCAAGCAGCGCACCAACGACGAGATGCGCCAGGACTTTCTCGGCCGCGCCAGGGAGCTGGTCGAGGACAAGCTGAAGCTGAAGCTGCCGCCGCTGGCCGCCGCCGCGTGAGCGCATCCGCCGCCGCCCCGCTCGTCGCCGCGCTGGCGCCGCTCGACGATCTGCGCACGCGCGTCCGGCTGGCGTCGTGGTTCGCCGCGGTCGGCGAGACGCTGACCGCCGCCGAACGCTGGGACGCGCGCGCCTGGCTCGCCGGCATGGGTTTCGCCAGCGCCGGCGTCGAGCCGGTGGCCGACTGGGGACGGGCCGCCGAAGTCGCCAAATCGCCGGCCTGGTCGCGCGAATGGTGGGAAGCGGAGGAAAAGCGGCGCGCCGCCCTGCTGGACCGCGCCGCCCAGTCGATCCCCGAGCACGAATTGATGGCCGCGCTCAGCCGGGTGATGGAACTCGCCGCCTCGGTGACGCACGGCGCCGCCGCCATTGCCGCCGCGCGCGCCGGTGTCGCCGATCAGGCGCTGAGCCGCGTCGCCGCTGGCGCCGCCGCGCAATCGGCCTACCAGGCCGCGCTTGCCGCCATCGCCCATGACGGCGCCGACGAGCACCCCTTCTCGATCAAGTTCCGCCTGTTCGAAGCCGGCCGCTGGCCGCTTGGCGTCAGCGACGGCGCCTTCCATCTCTTCTGACGCCGGAGCCCGGCCCGCCATGACCGCCAGCCGCCTCGACGCCTTCTTCGCCCCGCGCTCGATCGCCGTGGTTGGCGCCGGCGAGCGCGCCACCTCTTCCGGCGGCGCGGTGATGCAGATGCTCAAGATCGCTGGCTACGCCGGCCGCGTCGTGCCGGTCAATCCCAAGGGCGGCGAGATCTTCGGCTACAAGGCGGCGACCTCGCTGGCCGAGATCGCCGAGCCGTGCGATCTCGCCGTCATCGTCATCCGCTCCGACGCAATTCCAGGCATGCTGCGCGAAGCCGCCGCCAGCAACCATCGCAACATTCTCATCCTGCCCGGCGGTTTTGCCGAGGCTGGCGCCGCCGGGCTGGCGCGCGATGCCGAGATCCGTGCCATCGCCAAAGAACATGGCTTGCTGATCGCCGGCCCCAATTGCGCCGGGTTGATCCATCTCGATCCCGCCTGGCGCTTTGCTGCTACGTTCCTGCGCGACGTGCCGCCGGGCATCGTCGCCGGCGCCGGCAACGGCATTGCGCTGATCTCGCAATCGGGCGCGCTGGCCGAAGAAGTCATCGCCAAGGCCAACGAGCGCGCGCTGCCCTTGACCACCGTCGTATCGGTCGGCAACGGCATGCATCTGGGCGTCGAGGACTATCTCGAGCACCTGGTGCGGGAAAAGAGCATCGGCACCATCCTGCTCTACGTCGAGTCGATCGCCGACGTCGATCGTTTCCGCGACGTCGCCCGCGCCGCCGCCGCGCGCAAGCCGGTGATCGCGCTGTTCGGCGGTCGCACCGAAATCGGCGGCCAGGCGGCGCGCGCCCATACCGGCGCCGCCATCAACGACGATGCGGCGATCGACGAGTTCTGCGCCGCCTGCGGCATGCTGCGCGTGACCTCGCTGCGTCGGCTGCTGATCGCCGCCAAGGCGTTCGGCCGTTTCCCGCACGGGCTGGGCCGGCGTGCACTGGTGCTGTCCAACTCCGGCGGCCCCGGCGTGCTGGCAAGCGATCGCGCCGTGCTGGAAGGACTGGATCTGGCGCCACTGCCGGCCGCGCTGGCCGACACGCTGCGCGCGGCGTTGCCGCCGGAAGCCTCCGTCGCCAATCCGCTCGATCTTCTAGCCGATGCCCGCGAGGATCGTTTCGCCGCCACCTTCACCGCCGTCGTCGAACATGCGCGCGAAACCTGGGATCAGGTGCTGATGATCCACGTCGTGCCCTTCATGGTCGATGCCGCGCCGGTCGTCGCCGCATTACGCCAGGCGGCCGCCAACGCGCCCTTCGCGGTGATGCACGCCATGATGGGGACGCTGCCCGGCAAGGACGAATGGTTCGCCGAACTAGAGGCCGCCGGCATTCCCGTCTTCAACGACGTCGAGGAGATGGCCGAGGCCGCCGGCATGCTGGCGCGCTATCCGCTGCTGCGCGCCTCCCTGACCCGGCCGCCGCCCAACGACCTGCGCTTCCGCGCCCGCAACTGACCGACGCCCTTGCGGCGATCGGCCGCAAAACCCTCCCGCGAGACGTTCTTGCGCATGCGAAGGCGCCCTTGGCCGATCGCCGCGGAGCTGCCGGCCGTTTCGCCAATTGCTGAACCTTATCCACGCGATGGCTGGGGAGCCTCACGCACCATCGCATTTCGCCGTCGATCCTGTTGCGGCAATAACTCACAGGGTTGCGATTTGCTGTGGGAAAAATCTCTTTACGGCCATGTTGCCGATTTGCCATAACCGCGCGTCGTTCCGGTCCGGTCGGAGCCATTCGGGTTTCGTTTCGGCGACCATCCCACGGCCAACGCGAAGGGGGAAAAGGCAGTGATGCCGAATTCCGTAGCGCGCCGCGCGCCTGCATCGTCATTCGGAAAGCTGCTTTCCGCCCCGGTACTCTCCATCGCCATTCTGCTGGCCGTCCCCGCGACGGCGCAGCAATACGCATCCGCCCCGTCCGGCGCGCCGCTGCTCGGTCCGCCGGCCCAGCTCACCGTTTCCTACGTCGAAGGCGATCGCCTCGCCGAACGCCTGCAGCGTCAGGGCGTCGCCGCCGTCGAAGCGACGGCGATCGAGAAATCGCTGCGTAAGTCGCTGTCGAGCCGCCAGCGCCGCGACGGCGTGCTGCTGCAGCTGAGCTTCGCCGGTCTCTACGGCGCGCGCTCCATCGAACGCGTCGCCGCCGAACCGGCCAGCGGCAAGGCCGTCGTGCTGTCGCGCATCGCGCTCGGTCTCGCCGACAAGCCCGTCACCGCCGCGCCAGCGCCGGAAACCACGACCGCGTCGGCCGCCATCGCATCGCAGCCGGCTGCGCCCGCAACGCCCGAAGCTGCTTCCGTTGCCGCCGCAGCGCCGGTTGCGCCGAAATCGACGCCTCACGTCGTCGAGCCGTCGCCGACCACCTTCGCGCCGGTCAACATGCTGCCGTCGAAAGCGTCGGTCGCCGCCAACGCGTCGATCACGCCGGGCTTCGCTCGCGTCGTCGGCAAGACCGGTGCCGACGTGGCGCTCTCGCTGCACCAGGCCGGCGTGCCGCGCGCGGTCGCCGAAGAGATCGCCGCCGCCGTCAAGGTGCACCCGGCACTTGGCCGGACGAAACTCGACGGCAGTCGTTTCGAAATCGCCTACGATCCGTCGGCCGATGCCGAAGCGGGCTTTTCGCTCGCTGCCTTCACCGTTGGCGGGCACGAGCATAGGCTGTGGCGCTTCGCGCCGGCCGGCGCGCCCGGCGGTTACTTCACCGACGACGGCGAACGGCTGGCGGGTCTCGTGCTGCGCACGCCGATGCCCGGCATCGAAATCAACTCGCCCTTCGGCATGCGCCGCCATCCCGTGCTGCGGGTCGCCAAGTTCCACTGGGGCGTCGACTTCCCCGCCCCCACCGGCACGCCGATCTACGCCGCCGCCGACGGCGTCGTGGTCGCCGCCAGGCGCAATGGCAATTACGGCCTGTTCATGCAGATCGACCACGGCAACGACGTGTCGACGACTTACGGCCACATGAGCCGCTTCGCCGCCGGCATGAAGCCGGGCACGCCGGTCCGCGCCGGCGACGTCATCGCCCATGTCGGCCGCACCGGTCTCGCCACCGGCCCGCATCTCTATTTCGAAGTGTTCATCGGCGACCGCCGCGTCGATCCGGAGCCGCTGCTGGCCGAGGGCGCGCGCCGCCTCCTCGGCACCGACCTGGCCGCCTTCGAGCGTGTCAAGCAGCAGACCGGCGTCACCGAAATCGCCTCGGATTCCATTAATTGATCGAAACGCCTGCGTTTTGACCAGATAAAGGGTCCCGTTCGGGACCCTTTTTCGTTGCACCGGGCGCGCAGCGGGGTTGCAACTGCCGACTGTCGCATTATTGTTATCGCCTGATAGCGGATCGCATTCGGACGCTGAATTCGGCGCCGGATTGGACAAAGACGGTCCGTGGCAACAATAACGGGGTGCTTCATATGCTACGCAGGACAATCATTGCCGCCGCGGCGGCGACCATCACCGCTTTCGTTGCGGGCCAGGCCATGGCCGGCGCGAAACTCGACGCGATCAAGTCGCGCGGTGAAATTCTGTGCGGCGTCAGCACTGGTCTGGCCGGCTTCTCCATCGCCGACAGCCAGGGCAAGTGGACGGGGATCGATGTCGACGTGTGCCGCGCCGTCGCGGCGGCGCTGTTCGGCGATGCCAACAAGGTCAAGTTCGTGCCGCTGTCGGCGCAGCAACGCTTCACCGCCCTGCAGTCGGGCGAAGTCGACGTGCTGTCGCGCAACACCACGTGGACGCAGCAGCGCGACACGGCGCTGGGCCTGAACTTCACCGGCGTCACCTATTACGACGGCCAGGGCTTCATGGTCGCCACCAAGCTCGGCGTGAAGAGCGCCAAGGAGCTCAACGGCGCGACCGTCTGCGTGCAGCCCGGCACCACCACCGAACTCAACCTCGCCGACTGGGCGCGCTCCAACAAGGTCGACATCAAGCCGGTGGTGATCGAGAAGCTCGAGGAAATCGAGCAGGCCTTCTTCTCCGGCCGTTGCGACGCCTACACGACCGACGCCTCGGGCCTGGCGGCGACGCGCGCCTCGAAGGCGCCGAAGCCGGACGACTACATGCTGCTGCCGGAGATCATCTCCAAGGAGCCGCTCGGGCCGGCCGTGTCGCATGGCGACGACCAGTGGGCCGACCTGATCCGCTGGACCTTCAACGCGCTGGTCGAAGCCGAGGAGTACGGCATCACCGCCGCCAAGGTCGACGAGATGAAGAAGTCGGACAATCCCGGCATCAAGCGCCTGCTGGGCGTGACGCCGGGCCTCGGCAAGAATCTCGGCGTCTCCGAGGAATGGGCCGCCAACGCCATCAAGGCGGTCGGCAACTACGGCGAGATGTACGAACGCAACGTCGGCAAGGCATCGCCGCTCAAGCTTGACCGGGGCCTCAACGCCCTGTGGAGCAAGGGCGGGATCATGTACTCCCCGCCGGTCCGCTAAAGACCGCAAATCGGACGACGCGACCTCGTCGCGGCGGCCGAATGGTTTTGGGCTGTACCCTTAGACGACGAGGGGCGTATCATGGACGGCATCCAGCCTCCTTCCAGCACACCGCCGCGCGCCGCGCCGTGGAACGATCCGGTAATTCGCGGCTACGCCTTCCAGATCGTCGTCTTCGGCGGCGTCATCGCCCTGGGCTGGTGGCTGGTCGCCAACACGCTCGAGAACATGGCCCGGCAGAACATCGCCTCGGGCTTCGGCTTCATCGTCCAGGAATCGGGCTTCGACATCGGCGATACGCTGATCGACTATTCGCCCGCCGATTCGTACGGCCACGCCATCTGGGTCGGCATTCTCAACACGTTGCGCGTGGCGCTGATCGGCATCGTGCTCGCCACCCTGCTCGGCACGCTGATCGGTATCGGCCGGTTGTCGACCAACTGGCTGCTGGCCAAGATCTGCGGCTGGTACGTCGAGATCATCCGCAACATCCCGCTGCTGCTGCAGCTCTTCATCTGGTACAAGCTGATCACCCTCTATTCGCCCGGCCCGCGCCAGGCAGCGTCGATCGGCAACGTCTTCATCTCCAACCGCGGCGTGCAGTTCCCCGTGCCGAAGGCCGACCCGTCCCACATGTGGATGGGCATCGCGCTGCTGCTCGGCATCGTGCTGTCCTTCTTCGTGGCGCGCTGGGCCAAGGCGCGCCAGGCCGCCACCGGCCAGCAGTTCCACACCGTCTGGGCCTCGATCGGGCTGATCCTCGGCCTGCCTCTGCTGGTGTTCGTCGGTTCGGGCTTCCCCCTGGTGTGGGACGTGCCCGAGCTCAAGGGCTTCAACTTCGCCGGCGGCGTCGTGCTGCTGCCCGAATTCTTCGCCCTGCTGATCGGCCTGACCGTCTACACCGCCGCCTTCATCGCCGAGATCGTCCGCGCCGGCATCCTGGCGGTCAATCGCGGCCAGTCGGAAGCGGCGGCGGCACTCGGCCTGCGGCCCAACACGGCGATGCGGCTGGTGATCCTGCCGCAGGCGCTGCGCGTCATCATCCCGCCGATGACCAGCCAGTACCTCAACATCACCAAGAACTCCTCGCTGGCCATCGCCATCGGCTATCCCGACATCGTCGCCGTCCTCAACACGACGATGAACCAGACCGGCCAGGCGATCGAAGGCACCGCCCTGATCATGGCCTGCTACCTGACGGTGAGCCTGTCGATCTCGCTGTTCATGAACTGGTACAACAAGAAAATAGCCCTGGTGGAGCGCTGACATGAGCA
>JBDZUM010000057.1:0-1615 GCA_040255215.1 Rhodospirillaceae bacterium | reverse complement strand
TGGATGCGCAAGAACCTGTTCGGCAGCGTGCGCGACACCATCGTCACCCTGGTGCTGGGCGCCATCCTTCTTTGGATGGCGATCGGCTTCCTCGACTGGGGCGTGTTCGGCGCCACCTGGGTGGCCGAAACCGCCCAGGGCTGCCGCGACAATCCCGGCGGCGCCTGCTGGGCCTACCTGTTCGAGAAGGCGCCGTTCATGCTCTACGGCACCTACCCGTTCGAGGAGCGCTGGCGGCCGACCATCGTCTCGCTGCTGATCGTCTTCATGCTGGTGGCGAGCTGCGACCGGCGCATGTGGAACTGGCGCCTCGTCGCCATGTGGGCGGTGGGCGCGCTGGTCAGCTGGATCCTGATGTTCGGCGGCGTGTTCGGCCTGCCCTATGTCGAGACCGGGCTGTGGGGCGGTCTGCCGGTCACCCTGATCCTGTCGGTGGTGGCGCTGGCCGGCGCCTTCCCGCTGTCCATCCTGCTGGCGCTGGGCCGCCGCTCCAATCTGCCGCTGATCAAGGCGCTGTGCGTTGGCTTCATCGAGCTGATCCGCGGCGTGCCGCTGATCTCGCTGCTCATCATGGCCTCGGTCATGCTGCCGCTGTTCCTGCCCGAGGGCGTCACCATCGACAAGTTCCTGCGGGCGCTGGTCGGTCTGATGCTGTTCGCGGCGGCCTATCTGGCGGAAGTCGTGCGCGGCGGCCTGCAGGCCATTCCCAAGGGCCAGTACGAGGCGGCCGACGCGCTCGGGCTGGGCTACCGCATGAAAACCCAGCTCATCATCCTGCCGCAGGCGCTGCGTCTGGTGATCCCGCCGCTGGTCAACACCTTCATCGGCTTCTTCAAGGACACCTCGCTGGTCTACATCATCGGCATCTACGACCTGCTGACCGCCGGCGAAGCGGCGGTCAAGGATCCGGCCTGGCGCGGTTTCGCCAACGAAACCTACCTGTTCCTCGCCGTGGTCTACTTCATCTTCTGCTTCTCGATGTCGCGCTACAGCCAGTATCTCGAGCGCGATCTCAACAAGGCGCATCGGCGCTAGCGCCGCCAGGGGGATTTCGACATGAGCAACGCCGCCCGCAATCTCGACGAATCGCCGATCGCCATCGAGCTGCGCGAAGTCAACAAATGGTACGGCAACTTCCAGGTGCTGACCGACGTCAACCTGACGGTGCGCAAGGGCGAGAAGGTCGTGGTCTGCGGTCCCTCCGGCTCGGGCAAGTCGACCATGATCCGCTGCATCAACCGCCTCGAGGAGCACCAGACCGGCGACATCGTGGTCGACGGCATGACCCTGACCAACGACATCAAGGGCATCGAGGCGATCCGCCGCGAGGTCGGCATGGTGTTCCAGCAGTTCAACCTGTTCCCGCATTTGACCATCATGCAGAACCTGACCCTGGCGCCGATCTGGGTGCGCAAGATGCCCAAGAAGGAAGCCGAGGACCTGGCGATGATGTTCCTCAAGCGTGTGCGCATTCCGGAGCAGGCCAACAAGTATCCCGGCCAGCTGTCGGGCGGCCAGCAGCAGCGCGTCGCCATCGCCCGCGCCCTGTGCATGCGGCCCAAGATCATGCTGTTCGACGAGCCGACCTCGGCGCTCGACCCGGAAATGGTCAAGG
>JBDZUM010000056.1:18097-25160 GCA_040255215.1 Rhodospirillaceae bacterium | reverse complement strand
CCGAGAAATAGTTCTCGCGCGCCGCGTACCAGGGAAACTTGGAATAGCCGCCGGGTTTTTCCGCATCCAGCGTCACCCCGATCAGCGGCCTTCTGGCGCCGTTTTTCATGCGCCGCAATCTACGCCACCCCCAAGGCAAAAGCGAGGCGGCGGGTGAGCCAAACGCAACGCCTGCCACTCATTCCCCTCATCCTGAGGAGCCGACCAAAGGTCGGCGTCTCGAAGGATACGGCCCAGGACTCCGTCGTGCCGACCAGGGTCGTTCCACCGCTTCCGTTGCAAATCCTTCGAGACGCGGCCTCGCGGCCGCTCCTCAGGATGAGGGGATTTCGTGGCGCACGCCATTCTCCCGCGACCCCGCCCGTCCCCCGCGCCGCTGCCGCTACCGATGCTTCAGCACGAACTGCGCGATGGCCTGCATCACTTCCGCTTCCTGGCCGTAGAAGCTGTGCGTCGAGACCGCCGCGCAGGGATCCTTGCTGTTCGCCGGCGCGGGACCGTCGAAGCTCAGCAGCGATTTGGGCTGCGCCTGCGGGAACGCATCCGCCAGCGCCACCGCATCGGCATAGGGTGAATATTTGCAGGCGTCCTGCTTGTGCGCCATGACCAGCACCGACCCGGTATAGGGGTTCGGCGCCAGCGGCGACTCGGGCTGGTTGCGGATGCGGATGACGGTGGCTGAGCTGAGAATCAATCCGTCCGGCCGCTGCGCGCCCTGCAGCGCGCCGGCTGCGTAGGCGGTGATGCCGCCATTGCTGTGGCCGAACAGCCAGACCGGCTTGCCGAAGCGCTGGCGCATGGCGGCTACTACCGCACCGACATCCTGCAGATGCTCGGGCGCGCGGCGGAACCACGGTTTCATGCCTTCGTCGCGCTTGTCCGACGGCGCATCGACCAGCACCACGCCCAGGCCGGCCGTTTTAAGGTGCTGCCGGCTCTGGATGATGTAGATGGTCGCGAGCGGCGACGTCGGCGCGCCAGAGGCGTCGAGCTTGACATTGCCGTCCGCTCCAACGAACAGCAGCACCCAGGCGGCTGCCTCGCCGCTCGCCGGCGGTTCGACTGAGATCGGCACCGTGACGCCGGCGCGCGAGGGTACCTGAACGAACTCGGCCTTCGCGGGCATGCAGAAGGCAAGCGTCGCCGCAACTAAAGGAAGGATTCGCATGTGAGAATTTGCTCCAGATCGCCCGGGACGGGCGCGCCTCAGTCTGCGCCAGTCCGGGGCCGCCGCCAAATGCATTCCGCGCCAGCTGTGACGTCGTCGGATCCGCTTCTTGCCATCATGCGGAGCGGCAGCGGGGCATCTTCTCTCCACGCCAAAGGACCTGTTCGAAGCGGGTTAGACCCTTCGCTGATGCTCAGGGTGACGGTTAAAGGCGAAGCCGACCGTCCGGGCTCTCGCCCTGCCCGGCCGGATGACAGGGGCAGGGCGCATTGACCCCGCCCGTCCCCCGCGTCACCCTCGGCCGATGAAGTCCCCGTCCCACATGGATCTGGCGCTGGAAGAGGCCCGCGCCGCCGCCGCCCGCGGCGAGGTGCCGATCGGCGCGGTGATCGTCGACGAGACCGGGCAGCCCATCGCCGTCGAGGGCAATCGGGTCGAGCAGCTCGACGATCCCACCGCCCATGCCGAGCTGCTGGCGATCCGCGCCGCCGCCGCCAGGGTCGGCGCGCCGCGCCTGGTCGGCTGCGATCTCTACGTCACCTTGGAGCCCTGCCCGATGTGCGCCCAGGCGATCTCCTTCGCCCGCATCCGCCGGCTCTATTTCGGCGCCCCCGATCCCAAGGGCGGTGGCGTCGAGCACGGCCCGCGCATCTTCGACCAGCCGACCTGCCACCACCGCCCCGAGATCTACGGCGGCATCGGCGAAAGCGACGCCGCCGATTTGCTGCGCGGGTTCTTCAGGGAGCGACGGTAGGGACGGGCGCGCGATTTCTGCAGGAACTCGCCAGTGTCGCGCACTCACTCGAAATCGACGACCATCTCCCAGACCTCGCCGTCTTCCTTGCTTTCGGCGATCTCGGACTCCCGCTGCCAGGCGCGGATCAGCTTCTCGAAGTCGCCGACCGGCAGGGTGGCGACCAGCGTCGGATTGCCGTCCTTGTCCGGATACCGTTGGGAGTAGAGCTCCGCCTTCTCGCGATCGATCTCGAAGAACATCGGCATGTCGCCGCCAGCGAAACTGGTCCAGGTGCCGTGCGTCACCCGCCTGATTCGGCGCAATATCGGATCGAAATCGTCGGGATACTGGAAGCATCGGGTGAGGAAGTCGCCCCATAGATTCTCGACCCTGCTGTCGTAGGTAGCAACTGACAGAAATCCGCCTCTTTTGGTTACGGTAATTCTCATACTGGTTCTCCGCATCCCACTATAAGGGAGTGGGACGGAACCGGGTGCAACCACTGGTTACTTTCTGAATTTCGGATATGCCGTCGCAATCCTTCCGTCGTCGTTAAACTCCAGCGTCACAGTCATTCCTTTCTTCGGACCGTCCGGAACGATGAACTCTTGATTGCCGACTTTAGGAACGGCTTTTTCCGCCTGCGCGATCAGGCGCACAACGTCGTCCGGCGACATGTCGCGGGGAAACATGGTCGACTTGTTGTTTTTGGGGATCAAAGTGCCGGTTCGTGAATCGAACACCGCGACGGATGCTCGGTATACCCCATGCCGATCGGGCTTCGAGCGCTGCAGTATCAGAAACGGTGGCCGGTCGCCGAACGCACCTTCGTGATGCAGTCCGGTGGCTTTGCCCGACCGGCTCCGTTCGCCGAGGAAAATGTGGCGCAGCAGATCGTCGCCGATCTCATCAGGGCCATTTCCCTTGAACAAGGCCTGTCGCAAGGCGGTTGCATCCGATGGATCGTGCAAGGCGCGCATCCGCGCGACCTGCTCCTTGGACCGCAGCAGGCGTGCCGCCCCCGCAAGCCCGCCGGCCATGGCGGCGACGACGCCGCTGACGATTTCCTGGCCTTCCAGCAGCTTGAGGCGGCTCCAGCCATCGGCTGCCTGCCGCAGGTATTTTAGATTCCTTCCGCCGTCTTCGCCGCGCGCCGACTGACGGGCCAGTTGGCGCAACGCCTGCACCGTCTGGTCCATTTCATGCGCATAGGCGAGAACTTCATTCCCCTCGCGGTTCGCGCGTTCGCGTCGGTTCCAGTCGAGTATCCGTTGTTCGACCTGCTGCAAGGTCTCCGGCGTCGCCGCTTTGGCGGACCGGATCAGATCGACGATTTCGACATCGAAGCCCTTGTCGTCCAACTCGTCATCGTCGCGGTCCTCCCAGGCGATATCGCGATCGACCAGGCCATGCTCGTTGCGTTCGGGTGACGCTTCCCCCGTCGCATCGCTCTTGGCATCTTTGTCTTCGCCGCCGAACAACCTTTCGGTCGCCCTTGCCGGCGAGATCGTGTCGCTGTCGCTGCGGATCTGCGTCTGCGGGCCAACGGGCTGGCGCCGGTCGGACTGGATGTCGGCCGCGCTACCGCGCTGCGCCTGGGCCTGCAACTGCGGCTCGCCGTCCTCGGGCAGGCGTGTGCTGGTCTGGCGCGCGGGTTGCGCCAGCAAGGTCTTCTGCGGCGGCGGTCTGGTGAAGCCGATGCGCGCGCCCGCTTGCGCTTCCGGTCTGGCGGCCTGCCGCGTCATGGCGTCGTCCGGCCGCGCCGAGGGATTGTCCTGCGATGCAACCGGACGCGGTCCTTTCCCCGGCACGCCGATCTCGCGCTCGATCTCGGCCTGCATTCGCGCTTCGGTCTCGCGCATCCTCTGGTCGTGCTCGGCGGCGGCGATGTCGCGGCCGATCATGGCGAAGGGATCGGCGAAGCCGCGCTCCTCGGCCCGCTTCTGCCATGGGGCGGCGAATTTCTCCCAGTCGGCCAGCGCCGGCGGCTTCCTGCCGCGATCCTTGTAGGGAAATTCCTCGATGTCCTTTTCCGACGGTCCCCACGACGAGGGATCCTCGGGCAAATACCGGTTTGCCACGGCCAGTCTCCTGAAGCTTGCGAGAGGCCGCAGAATATGCCATCAATGAATTATCGGATACCGGATTCGACTCGATCGGATTTCCGGCTGAAACGGACGAATTCTCGTTCTATGTCAGAAAGATAGGCAAAATAGCCTGAACGGCGAATCGTTACGTCTGCAGAGGACAACTTTGCTGGCAGAATGCAGGCGGTAGATTATGCATAAAATGTTTCACGTGAAACATTTTCCATAATCCCGGTCAGCCCCATTCGGCGCGGACGGTCGGGTCGGGGTCGGTGGCGGTCTCGCGGCGGCGGGCGAAGGTCTCGGGCGCGGCCCGGCGCAGCGCCCAGATGGCGGCGCCGCGGATCAGCGGCGAGGGATCGTCGAGCAGGCTTTCGATCGCCGGCAGCGCCGCCGCCTCGCCGGCATTGCCCAGCGCGATGGCGACGTTGCGCAGGAAGCGCTCGCGGCCGATGCGCTTGACCGGCGAGCCTCTGAACGTCTCGCGGAACGCCGCATCGTCCAGCGTGGCGAGCTCGATCAGGCTCGGCGCGTCGCGGCCGGCCGGCGCCGTCAGTTTCGCGTCGCTGCCGGCCTGCGCGAATTTGTTCCACGGGCAGACGGCGAGGCAGTCGTCGCAGCCATAGATGCGGTTGCCGATGGCGGCGCGGAACGCCTCGGGTATCGGCCCCTTGTGTTCGATGGTGAGATAGGAAATGCAGCGTCGCGCGTCGAGCTGGTAGGGCGCGGGAAACGCCGCGGTCGGGCAGATGTCGAGGCAGGCCCGACACGAACCGCAATGGTCGATCTCGGCAGGATCGACCGGCAGGTCGAGCGACAGATAGATCTCGCCGAGAAACAGCCACGAGCCGAAGTCGCGGCTCACCAGGTTGGTGTGCTTGCCCTGCCAGCCGATGCCGGCGCGTTCGGCCAGCGGCTTTTCCATCACCGGCGCGGTGTCGACGAACACTTTCAGTTCGCCGCCGAATTCGCGATGGATCCAGCCGCCCAGCGCCTTCAGCTTCTTTTTGACGACGTCGTGGTAGTCGCGGTTCTGGGCGTAGACCGAAATCGCCGCCCGATCCTTGCGTTGCAGGATTTCCAGCGGATCGGTGTCGGGCCCGTAGTTGATGCCCAGCGCCACGATGGTTTTCACCTCCGGCCACAGCACCAGCGGATCGCCGCGGCGGGCCTCGGTCTCCGCCATCCATGCCATGTCGCCGTGGCGGCCTTCGCGCAGATAGATTTCCAGCCGTTCCTTCTCGCGCGTCGCCGGCGAGGGTGCGGCGAAGCCGATCGCGTCGAAGCCCTCGGCGCGGGCGCGCCGGGCGATCGCCGCCTTGATCTCTTCGGCTGTCGGCGCCGGCTTCATCCCCGGCCGCGATAGGCGGGCACGCCCTGGTCGGGCAGCCAGACGGAATTGGGAAGCCGGCCGGTCTGGAAGAACACGTCGATCGGCATGCCGCCGCGCGGATACCAGTAACCGCCGATGCGCAGGAATTTCGGCTTCAGCGCCGCCACCAGCCGCTTGCCGATCATGACGGTGCAGTCCTCGTGGAAGGCGCCGTGGTTGCGGAACGAGCCGAGGAACAGCTTCAACGACTTGCTCTCGACCAGCTTCGCCGCCGGCACGTAGTCGATCACCAGATGGGCGAAATCGGGCTGGCCGGTCATGGGACAGAGCGAGGTGAATTCCGGCGCGGCGAAACGCACCAGATAGTCGACGTCGCGCTGGGTATTGGCGACGGTCTCGATCACCGCCTGCTCTGGCGAGGCGGGCAGGGTCGTCCTGCCGCCGAGCTGTGTCAGGCCTTTCAGCGAGCGCTTCGCCATGTCACGCCTCCGTCGCCAGAGCGTCGATGTCGCCGGCCGCCTGTTCCGCCGCAAAGGCGGCTGCAAAGGCGTCGAGCGTGCCGGCCTCGATGGCGCCGCGCAGCCCGGCCATCAGCTCCTGATAGTAGGTCAGATTGTGCCGCGTCAGCAGCATCAGCCCCAGCACTTCCTCGCTGCGGATCAGGTGATGCAGATAGGCGCGGGAATAGTCGCGGCAGGCGGGGCAGCGGCAGGCCTCGTCGAGCGGGCGCGGATCGTCCTGATGCCGCGCGTTGCGCAGGTTGACGGTGCCGCGGCGGGTGAAGGCCTGGGCGGTGCGGCCCGAGCGGGTCGGCAGCACGCAGTCGAACATGTCGATCCCGCGCTGCACGGCGCCGACGATGTCGGCCGGCTTGCCCACGCCCATAAGGTAGCGCGGCCGGTCGGCCGGCATCAGCGGCATCGTCGTGTCGAGCGTGGCGAACATCAGCTCCTGGCCCTCGCCCACGGCCAGCCCGCCGATGGCGTAGCCGTCGAAACCGATGCCGGTCAGGGCGGCGATCGATTCGGCGCGCAGTTCGGGAAACACCGAGCCCTGCACGATGCCGAACAGCCCGTAGCCGTCGCGCTCGACGAAGGCGCGCCGCGAGCGATCGGCCCATCGCATCGACAGGCGCATCGACTTGGCCGCCTCGGCTTCGGTGACCGGCCAGGCGGTGCATTCGTCGAACGCCATGGTGATGGTGGCGTCGAGCAGGTTCTGGATCTCGATCGAGCGCTCGGGCGTGAGCTGGTGCGCGGTGCCGTCGAGATGCGAACGGAAGGTGACGCCGGTCTCGTCGAGCTTGCGCAGCTTGGCCAGCGACATGACCTGGTAGCCGCCGGAATCGGTCAGGATCGGCCGCGGCCAGTTCATGAAGCGATGCAGCCCGCCCAGCCGCGCCACGCGCTCGGCGCCGGGCCGCAGCATCAGGTGATAGGTGTTGGCCAGCACGATATCGGCGCCGGTGTCGCGCACGGCTTCCGGCGTCATGGCCTTGACGGTGGCCGCCGTGCCGACCGGCATGAAGGCCGGCGTGTTGATGGCGCCGTGCGCGGTGTGCAGCAGGCCGCGCCGCGCCGTACCGTCGCGATGGGAGATGTCGAAGCGCAGGCTGCTCATCCATTCTTCTCCAGCAGGCAGGCATCGCCGTAGGAATAGAAGCGATAGCCCGAGGCCTTGGCGTGTTCGTAGGCGGCTTTCATGCGCTCGATGCCGGCGAAGGCGCAGACCAGCATGAA
>JBDZUM010000056.1:10654-17997 GCA_040255215.1 Rhodospirillaceae bacterium | reverse complement strand
CGACCTTGACCGGCAGGAAGGTGCCGGCGCCGACATGCAAGGTGACGCTGGCGCGGGCGATGCCTCTGGCTTCCAGCGCGGCGAGCAGGGAAGGCGTGAAATGCAGCCCGGCGGTAGGTGCTGCGACGGCGCCGGGTTCGCGCGCGAACAAGGTTTGGTAGTCGGCGCGGTCGGTCGCCTCGGCATGCTCGCGCCTGATATAGGGCGGCAGCGGCATCTCGCCCTGGCGTTCGAGGGCATCCATCAGCGCCGCGCCCGCGGCGTCGAAACGCAGCGCCACCTCGCCCGCGTCGCGCCTTTCGATCGCTTCCGCCGCCAGACCGTCGCCGAACTCGATACGGGTTCCGGGCTTCAGCTTCTTCGCCGGCCGGGCGAAGGCCAGCCAGGTCGCGGCATCGAGCCGCTTGTGCAAGGTGACTTCGATGCCGCCCGCGCCGACGCGCCCGCGCAGGCGCGCGGGGATGACGCGGGTGTCGTTGACGATCATGAGGTCGCCCGGGCGCAGCAGGTCGGGAAGCTCGCGCACGATGCGATCCTGCAGGCCGTCGGCCGCGACTTGCAGCAGGCGGGCAGTATCGCGCGGGCTGGCCGGATGGTCGGCGATCAGTGCGCGCGGCAGATCGAAATCGAACGCGTCGACCCGCATGCGCCTAGCGGCCCGAGGTCGGCCCCGGCGCGGCCATGCCGTTCATCGGCGCGACGGCGGCCATGAGGGCGCGGAACGGCGCCAGGAACAGCAGCGCCAGCACCAGCTTCACCGCCAGATCGCCCAGCGCCAAGGTCACCCACGGCACGTCGGTGCCGGCGAAGGCCAGCGAGAAGAACAGCGCGGTGTCGACGATCGAGCCCAGCACCGAACTGGCCAGCGGCGCGCGCCACCAGCTCGAGCGGCGCAGCCGGTCGAAGATCGAGATGTCGAGCAGCTGGCCGGCCATGAAGGCCGAACCCGAGGCGGCGGCGATGCGCCAGTCGGCCAGCCACACCGACAGCGCGACGCCCAGCGCGAAGCCGACATAGACGACCTGCCGGGCGCGGGCGGGACCGAAGCCGCGATTGGTCAGGTCGGTGACGAGGAACGACACCGGATAGGTGAGCGCGCCCCAGGTCAGGAAATCGTTGATCGGGTACTGGACCAGCCAGTTGGAGGCCGCGACCACCGCCACCATGGCGATGCAGGCCACGACCATGCCGCGCGCCAGAATGGCGCGGTTATCTGCGTTCATGCCGACCTCCGTCTGCTTGACCCGCATCGGCAGCACAGGCCGGACGGGCGAACGGGGCGGGTTGTAGCGGAAAAGGGTGGGGAGGGGTAGGGGCGGAAAGACAGCCCCCGATTACCTGGATTTGCGGCGACTGAATCCCAACAATTCGAGCAGGCCGCGCCGTTTGCCTGCGCTGCCGGCTTTGGCGCGTTCCAGTTGGAGATACGGCAAGTCGCCGTACTCGGTGAAGAGCATGCCGTGCCGAAAGCCGCAGACCGAGAATGCCAGATCGATCGGCACTTCGATAACGTAGTCGACGTCAGCCTCAGTGCCTCCGGCTTCGTCCTGCTGACGGAGCGCGTCACTACGAATGCTCTCGAACTGGGGCGGCAGATCGCCTTCGCAACTGAGATCGTAGATGCCTTCGTCGCTGAGATGCGATACCGACCATCGCGTTTTTCCGTTTTCCTCGAGGCTCGCCACGCTGACCATCGCGTGCTCCTCCAGTTGCAAGTTGACGATGCGGCAGCCGTAGGACAACTCGGTCAAATGAGTGAGATGTTCGACGGCCTTGAAGTCATGGTCGGCAACCACAACGCACCATCCATTAGCCATCTCCAAACAGGAGAACGGATTCGATGGATTGAATGGCCCTGCGCATCGAGCGCCCGTTTCGACCAGTGCCCGCCGCCGAAGGACCTCGTCCTTGGCAATGCCCTGGAACGCGGCCCACGATATCCGAAATCCCATTCTGGTCCCCGTTCTTGCAGCGGCATCGGCGCGCAGCCCGATGATCATAAAAACGTTTAGCGAGATTGCGAGGGAATAGACAATCAACCGGGGCGTGTCGCGCAAGGTCCTCCGATCGTTGTGTTGTTCAATCCTCTGCCCTGGACGCGATGCCGTCTCGTCGCGACCTGAGACGCAGTCGCAATCGACTGCGCCGTCTGGCCGCAGGCAGGTGCGCTGACGGGCGGGAAAGGGCGCAGTATCTATAGGCGATCCCGACCGGTTCGGAGGATCCCATGCCCCTGGCTACCAGACCGCAACACGGCACGCCGACCTGGCTGCCGGCGCTTGTCGTTGCCGCCGCCGTTTTCTATGCCGGGCTGTCGCTATGGGCGCAGTGGCGATTTTCGACGCTGCCCTGGGGCAGTTCCTCGCCGATCGAGATTCTCACCGATCTGCTGGCCTTCGCCGCGGTCGGGTTCGCCGCCCGGCTTGCCTGGCGCCATCGCGCCAACCCCACCTTGCGGCAGGCCTGGCTGTCGGCGGTCGCCGGCATGGGCATCGTCGCCATCGGCGAATCGAGCGACTGGTTCGAAGGCTTCGGCGCGTTCTGGTCCGAAGCCCTGCCGTTCGAGATCGGATTGTGGCTGCTCGCCGCCTTCCTGATCTATCGCTGCACGCGCTTTTATGCCGTGCAGAAGGACGTGCGCTACTGGCTGCTCGCCGGTTTCGCCGTGCAGCTCGTGGCCAACGCGATGGAGATCGCCGAAGAAGGCGGCGCGCTGATCCGGCTGGGTAGCGGCGTGACGATCCATCTGACGATCGAATACACCGAACTTCTCAGCCTGCTCTGCTACGCCTCGGCGCTGGTGTTCACGCAGTTCGGCCCGCAGCTGGCGACGGCCGCGGCGCGCTATCTGCTGGGCGACGCGCAGGCGCCGGTGATGGCGCTGCCGGCGGCGGCGACGCGGCCGGTGGCGATCGGCACGCTCGCGCGCGCGGCGTTCCATGGAAGACACATGTTCCGCAAGCCGCGCTATCCGACGCCCTACAGGGTGCTGCACCGGCCGCTGCTGCGCGAAGCGGTGGCGGCGGGGATGATCGGCCTGTTCGCCGGCGCCGTCGCCGGTCGGGTACGCGCCGCAGCCGGCCTGCCGCTGCGCCGGCAACTGGCGCAGCTGTGGCGACTGAGTTTCCGCGAGGAATTCGACGCCTTCTCCTACTACCTGATGGAGCTCTACCGGCCGGGCGGCGCGCGCGAGGCGGGCTATTACCTGACCCGCTACGAGACCAAGAACGGCCTCATCACCGCGCTCAACAAGATGCGCGGCGAACCGGCCGGAGCGCCGCACGCCATGACCGACAAGCTGGCCTTCGCCGATTCCTGCCGCCAGCTGGGCGTGGCGACGCCGCCGATCCTTCTGGCGGCCGATGCCGGCGAGATCGATTGGCGCTGCAATGCCGAAGCGCTCGACTGCGACCTCTTCGTCAAGCTGCGGTCGGGCCGCGGCACGAAATCGACCGAGAAACTGCGGCGTATCGCGCCGCTGCGTTACACCGATCGCAGCGGGCACGAAATGGATCTGGCGGAAGCGGTCGAGAAGCTGCGGCGGCGCACCGAGACCGGGGACCCGGTCAGGACGGCGGTCATCGTGCAGCCGCATCTGCGCAACCATCCGAGCCTCGCGGGTCTGGCCGAACAGTCGCTGATCGCCATCCGCGTCGTCACCTGCCTGAACGAACGGGACGAGCCGGAAGTCACGCACGCCATGCTGCGGGTGCTGGCCAAGATCGAACCCGGCTGGAATCCGCGTCCGAACACCGAGTACGGGGCCGCGATCGATCTCGACAGCGGCGTGCTCGGGCCGATGACCGGCGACTGGCCGTCGGCCTGCCTGGAATGGTATGCGCGCCATCCCATCACCGGCGCTCCGGTCATGGGGCGGCGGCTGCAGCATTGGGAGCCGTTGCAGGCGCTGGCGCTGGCCGCCCATCGCGGCTTTCCCGGCCGCATCGTGATCGGCTGGGACCTGGCGCTGACGGATGCCGGGCCGGTAATCCTGGAAGGCAACACCAACATGGACGTTTCCTTCATCCAGCGCGGCTATCGCCAGGGCATCGGCCGCAGCCGGCTGGGCGAGCTGCTGGCGTTCCACGTCGACCGGCTGATCGAGACTCCGCCGCCGGACCTCACCGCTCGATCGCCATCTCCCTGACCCCGCCGCCTTCGATGCGGTAGAGGTGGCGCACCTTGCCGTCTTTCAGGACGGCGCCGGAGAGGTCGCGCACGATCTGATGGGCATCGACCTGGGTGCGGCCGTCGTCGCGCTCGCTGATGGCGAGCGGCGTCACTATGGGATCGAGGCTCTGCCACTGCCGGGTCCAGTAGAGTCGCAGGGCGGCGTGGCCCTGCACGAAACCGCCGCTCATGCCGTTGGCCCAGCGCACGTCGTCGTGCAGGCGCAGCAATACGGCCTCGATGTCGCGGGCGTTGAAGGCGGCGTAGAGTTTCTCGATGAGGGTCCGGTTGGACGTCATGGACGCGCAGCGTACGCCTGTTGCGGTCGCGACGGAACTACGCGAAGGGAGAAGAGACGGCCGGGCGGATAGGGCGAATGAGCAATGTCCGGGAAAATCGACATCAGCCGCTCACCGGACGATTCAGTACGCACCCGGACCTTCAGCGCAGACCGATATCGCCCAGCAGCTCCGGCATGGTCCGATTCACCAGGTCGAACATGTGTCGCCGGAGAATTGCCTTTTGCTCGGCGGTTAGACTTTCGTATCGATCGGGCACCTCTATCGATGTCGGCGTGTTCGGAATGCGCGAGCCGAACCCGCTCAGAAGATTGAACGAAGTCGGCAGCAGGGCGTTTGCCTGCGCAATCGGCTGCAGCGTCTTGCCGTCGAGCAGAACCGCGCGATAGGCGGCAAAGACCACGTTCTGCCGCTGACCGAAGCCGAAGCTGCTGCGGCCGTAAAGGCCCAGGCCTCCGACATACTGGCTGGAACGACCAAGCGTATCCTCGAATTCGGCGGGGCCGAAGTAGAGGAGGGCATCGACGCCGCCGGACGGCACGACGGATTGCACGAGAGCGATTGCGGGATCCGCACCGAACACTTCCTGCCGCGGCTGGCGCAGGTTTCGGGGCTCGTAGGCGACTTCCTGAATTCGATACCGGCTTCCGAGTTCCGCCGCGGCGCGCTGCTTGAAGTGCCCGTCGATATTCCAGTCCACGGCGGCGTCATCGCGTCGGTTCGTGAAGACCGTCAGGCCAACGAAACTCATCTCGATCCGTTCGCCGAAGCCGGTGACGATGGCGATGGTTCTGATCTGTGCGAGCTGCTGCGGCTGTACGGTCTGCACGCACCCGGCCAATGCCAGTGCGAGAAATGCAACGACAAGCGAAGCGAGAATCGGTTTCATCGTCTCCCTCCAGGCCCGGTCAACGCAGATTGAGTTCGCGCAGCACGTTAGGCAGATGCCGGTCGACCAGGGCGAAAATCATTTCCCTGGCCAGCCGCCGCTGCTCGGGCGACAGCTCCTCGTAGCGATCGGGCACCGCGATGCCGCTGCCCAGTCGCGGCGTGCGCGGCTTGGGCTTGAGGTAGAGCAAGTCGATCTCCAGCGGCAGCAGAGCCGGCGCCTGGCCGAGTATGGTTAGCGTCCGGCCGTCGAAGATGGCCGCGCGCCAGGCGGTGAAGGCGATATCGTCGCGCGACGCGAGGCTGCGGTGGCTCAACAGGCCAAGTCCGTTGCCGGGGATCGATTTGTCGGACCTGTCGACGCCGGGGAGGGGGCCGAAATACAGCACGGCATCGACCGTGCCGGGGCCGACGACCGAGCGCACGAGTGGGATGGCTGGATCGGTGAAGAAGTCGTCGCCCTGCACCAGCTTTAGCGGGTCGTAGCTGATTTCGCGCATCTGGTATCGATTGGCCAGCAGCGCCGTCGCGGATTCGCGGAAGTGGCGATCGATCTGCCAGTCCACCGTGGCTTTCGTGTCGCGGCTGGCGAAGCTGGCGAGGCCGCCATGGTTCAACTCGATCTGCTCGCCGAATCCCGTCACGATCGCCAGCGACTTGATCTGAGCGGTCTGCTGGGGCGTGACTGTCTGCACGCATCCGGCCAGCATCAGCACCGTCGCGGCGGCAAACAGAATCCGTCTCATCGCGTGTCCCCCCGACCCTCTCAGCGCGGGAGTACGATGGTATTCGCCACAACCGACGCGTGACTTCTTTCGTAGCAAAAAGAAATTCGCTACGCCAGCATCTGGTCGCGCCGCGGTCTAAACCATCTCCGGATCGTCGACGTCGTGCAGTTCGACGCCGGCCGGCGCTTCGCCGAGGGTGCGGAAACGGTGCACGCCGTCGGCGCCGACCAGGCGCTCGGCCTGGCCGCGGCCTTCGAGGCAGTGCAGATGCGCCAGCGTTTCGCCGAGAGCGAAAACGAACTGATGCTCGTCGAGATCCTTGCCGGGGAACAGCACCGGCGTCAGCTCGACGGCATGGCGGCCCTGCGGCACGGCGCAGGCGGCGCGCAGCGCGTCGAGGCGCTCGTCGTGATGCGCCACAAGCTGGTCGATGCGCCGATGCAGGCCGCGGAACGGCAGGCCGTGCGAGGGCAGCACCAGCGTGTCTTGCGGCAGCGCCTTGAACTTGGCGATGGAATCGAGGAACCACTGCAGCGAATTGGCGAGCGGCTCGATCGGCCAGACGCTGACATTGGTGGTGATCTTGGGCAGCACCTGGTCGCCGGCGATCAGCACGCCGAGCTCGGCGCAGTAGAGCGAGGCGTGTTCGGGCGAATGGCCGAAGCCGGCGACGATATCCCAGCTTTTTCCGTCGATGACGAGCGGCTTGCCTTCCATGATGCGCACGTACTCAGGCGGCAATTCGCTGACCACCTGCTTGAAGCCGCCGCGATGGCGGGCGAAGGCCTCGATGCCGCTCTCGGCGATGCCATTGGCGAGATAGAAGCGGCGACGCGATTCGGTCTCGGCGTCGCCGAAGCCGCGCATGGTGTTCTGCGTCGAATGGTATTCGCCCAGCGTCATGTAGAGCGGCGCGGCGAAGCGCTCGCCGAGCCAGCCGGCCAGGCCGACATGGTCGGGGTGCATGTGGGTGACGACGATGCGGCTGAGGCGTCGGCCGGCGAAGTCGCCGGCGAAGAGCTGCTCCCACAGTTTCTTCGTCTTCGACATGGCGATGCCGGTGTCGACGGCGGCTAGATGCTCGCCGTCCTTCACCAGCCACAGGTTGATGTGGTCGAGGCGGAAGGGCAGCGGCATGCGCAGCCACCAGATGCCGGGCGCGACGGGAAACATGACGCCGCCCTCGGGCGGGCCGGCATGCGGGAAGTCGAGCGTCGGATCGTTCAGCGTGTCCATGCAAGCCATGGTAGCGCGTGGG
>JBDZUM010000056.1:0-10554 GCA_040255215.1 Rhodospirillaceae bacterium | reverse complement strand
GAAGTCGAGCGTCGGATCGTTCAGCGTGTCCATGCAAGCCATGGTAGCGCGTGGGCGGGGGTGAACAAGCGTTTATGCGGAGGGTAATTGTCCCTTCTTCCGCTTGCGGGAGAAGGTGCCCGAAGGGCGGATGAGGGTGTTTTGTATCCACCACCGCACACCCTCACCCGGGCTTCGCCCACCCTCTCCCACTTCGTGGGGTTGGCTTGGCCGGCCACGACCAACCCCAAGCTCCGGGAGAGGGGCCAAACGAGGGAGGGCCTGTTTCGCAACCGCCCCGCTACTGCGGCAGGGCGCGCCAGGCGATGTCGTGGCGGCAGAAGCCTTCGGGCCAGTCGAGGCGGGAGATCGCTTCGTAGGCCTGGCGGCGGGCCTCGACCACGTCCTTGCCCAGCGCGCAGACATTGAGCACGCGGCCGCCGGTGGCGAGGATCTTCCCGTCCTGCGCCTTGGTGCCGGCGTGGAAGATGGTGACGCCCGCGACGGCGGTGGCGGCTTCGAGGCCCCTGATCTCGGTGTTCTTCGCGTAGTCGCCGGGATAGCCTTTGGCCGCCATCACCACGGTGATCGCCGTGTCGTCGCGCCAGCGCAGGTCGAAATGCTTTAGTGCGCCGTCGGCGGATGCGATCAGGGCAGCGAGCAGGTCGGATTTAAGCCGCAGCATCAGCACCTGGCATTCGGGATCGCCGAATCTTGTGTTGAATTCGATGAGCTGCGGGCCCTGGGCGCCGATCATCAGCCCGACGAACAGCACGCCCTGGAACGGGCAGCCCTCGGCCTTCATGGCGGCGAGGGTGGGGCGGACGATGCGCTCCATCACCTGGCGCTCGATCTCCGGCGTGAACACCGGGGCGGGCGAATAGGCGCCCATGCCGCCGGTGTTGGGGCCGGTATCGCCGTCGCCGACCCGCTTGTGGTCCTGCGCCGCCAGCAGCGGCAGGGCGGTCTCGCCGTCGCACAGGGCGAAGAACGAGGCTTCCTCGCCCTCGAGCAGGGCCTCGATCACCACCGAGGCGCCGGCACCGCCGAAGCGGTTGGCTTCGAGGCAGTCGCGCACGGCGCGCTCGGCCTCGTCGAGCGTGGTGGCGACGGTGACGCCCTTGCCGGCGGCCAGCCCGTCGGCCTTGACCACGATCGGCGCGCCCTGCTGGCGCAAATACGCCAGCGCCGGCTCGAGCTCGGCGAAGCGGCCATAGGCGGCGGTCGGGATGCCGTATTTGGCGCAGATATCCTTGGTGAAGCCCTTGGAGCCTTCGAGCCTTGCGGCCAGCGCCGAGGGGCCGAAGCATTTGATGCCGGCCGCGCGCAAGGCATCGGCCAGGCCGAGCACCAGCGGCGTCTCGGGGCCGATGACGACGAAGTCGATCTTCTCCTTGCGCGCCAGGGCGACGATGCCCTCGACGTCTTCGGCCGCGACGTCGATGCAGGTGGCGAGCTGTGCGATGCCGGCATTGCCCGGGGCGCAGAACAGCGCCTCGCACAGCGGCGAGGCGGAAATTGCCCAGCACAGGGAATGTTCGCGGCCGCCGCCGCCCACCACCAGAACCCGCATGGCTCCCTCCGACCCTTGAAAACGCTCGGCTTTTCTATAATATGACCATGGTCAGTGACTATGGTCATATTGGAATTGTCGCCATGAGCAAAACAGTGAAGGCTTCCGAATTCAAGGCCAAATGCCTGCAGCTGATGGACCAGGTGGCCGAGACCGGCGAAACCGTCATCATCACCAAGCACGGCAAGCCGGTGGCGCGGCTGGTGCCGGCGCCGGCCAGCGACAAGCCGCTGTTCGGCGCGCTCAAGGGCATGGGCCGCATCACCGGCGACATCGTTTCGCCGCTCGACGTGGAATGGAAAGTGCTGAAGGAATGAAGGTGCTGCTCGATACCAATGCCCTGCTGTGGCTGTCCTTCGCGCCGGACGAGCTTGGCAAGCAGGCCCTCGCCCTGATCGAGCGGGCGCGCTCGGACGCGGCGCTCAGCGTTTCGGCCGTCTCGTTCTGGGAGGCGGCGTTGCTGCGCGAGAAGGGAAAGATCCAGCTCGACGTGCCGGCGATGGTATGGCGACGCGGCGTGCTCGATCTCGGCATCAGCGAGATCGCCCTGGACGGTGCGATCGGCGTGCGCTCCGTCCAGTTCGCGGGACTGCCCGCCGATCCGGCGGATCGCTTCATCGTCGCCACCGCCGAGCGGGAAGGGGCGACGCTGATCACCGGGGATCGCCGCATTCTCGAGTGGCAAGGCGAGCTGTCGCGCCACGACGCGCGGCGCTAGGAAAGTGATTTCGTGAGCGACATCGCGGGCGAACAGAAGAGCGGCCACAATCTGGCGGAATATTCCGTCAGCGAGATCTCGGCCCATCTCAAGCGCGAGATCGAGAGCCTGTTCCCGCGCGTGCGGGTGCGGGGCGAGATCTCGCAGCCCAGCTTCCCACGCTCGGGCCATTGCTATTTCCGCCTCAAGGACGAGAACGCGGTGCTGGACGCGGTGTGCTGGAAGGGCGTGCTGCCGCGGCTGGCGATCCGGCCCGAGGAAGGCATGGAAGTGATCGCCACCGGGCGCATCACCACCTTCGCCGGCTCCTCGCGCTATCAGATCGTGATCGACGCGCTGGAACTGGCGGGCCAGGGCGCGCTGCTCAAGCTGCTGGAGGAGCGGCGCAAGAAACTGGCGGCCGAAGGGCTGTTCGCGGCCGAGCGCAAGCGGGCGCTGCCCTATCTGCCCGAGACGATCGGCGTGGTGACGTCGCCGACCGGCGCCGTCATCCGCGACATCCTGCATCGGCTGGCCGACAGGTTTCCGCGCCACGTGCTGGTGTGGCCGGTGGCGGTGCAGGGCGAGCGGGCGGCTGCCGAGGTGGCGCGCGCCATTCGCGGCTTCAACGAACTGCCGGAGGATGGTCCGGTGCGGCGGCCCGACCTGCTGATCGTCGCGCGCGGCGGCGGCAGCCTCGAGGATCTGTGGGCCTTCAACGAGGAGATCGTGGTGCGTGCGGCGGCCGACTCGACCATCCCGCTGATCTCGGCCGTGGGCCACGAGACCGACACGACGTTGATCGATTTCGCCGCCGACCGGCGCGCGCCGACGCCCACTGCCGCCGCCGAAATGGCGGTGCCGGTTCGCGCCGAATTGCGAGCCGGCATTCTCGATCAGGCGCGGCGGCTGGTGTCCGGGATGGGGCGCGAGCTGGAGCAGCATCGCCGTTCGGTGCTGGCGGCTTCGCGCGGCCTGCCGAAACCGGCGCAGATGATCGAGGAGCGGGCGCAGCGGCTGGACGATCGCGGCGAGCGGCTGGTGCAGGCCGGCAAAAGGCTGATCGAAACGCGCCAGGCGCAGGTGGCGCAGGCGGGGTTGCGGCTGCGCACGCCGGGCGCGCTGATCGACGAAAAGCAGGCGCTGCTGCGGTCGGAAATGCGGGCGCTGAACGCGGCCTTTGCGGCATTTCGCGCGCGCGTGGTGGACGGCGCCGAACGTCAGGGCGAGCGACTAGAGGGGCTGCAGCGGCGCGCCGGGGTGGCGCTGGAGACGATGATGCGGCGGGAGGCGACGCGGCTGGACGGCGCGTCGCGGATGCTGGAAAGCGTGTCGTTCAAGAGCGTGCTGGCGCGCGGCTATGCGGTGCTGCGCGACGGCGCCGGCGCGCTGGTCAGCGATGCGGCGGCGACGCAGGCCGGCATGGCGCTGGCGATCGAGTTGCGCGATGGGCGGATCGGCGCGCGCGTCACCGAGGCGCCGCCGCCGCCGGAAGGGCCGGCGGTACGCAAGCCGGCGCGGGCGGCGAAGCGATCGGAGGGCGGCGACGATCAGGGATCGCTGCTGTGAGGGCGTTGGCTGTAGCACTGCTGCTGCTGAGCGCCTTGCCGGCGCAGGCGCTGGAGCTGAAGGGCGAGATCACCCAGGGCGGGCTGGTGGTCGGCCACGCCGCGCCGGGCAGCACGGTCAGCCTCGACGGCAGGGACGTGCCGGTGGCGGCGGATGGCAGTTTCGCCTTCGGTTTCGCCTACAACGCCGAACCCAGCGCGGAGCTGGTGGTGCGCGATGTGGCCGGCGCGGTCGAGCGGCGTACGCTGAGCGTGGCGCGGCGGCAGTTCCAGATCCAGCGCATCGACGGGTTGCCGCCGGTCATGGTGACGCCGCCGCCGGAGGTGCTGGAGCGCATCAAGCAGGAGAACCTGCGCATCAACGCGGCGCGCAAGGTGGTGTCGCCAGTCGCCCATTTCGCCGCCGGCTGGCGGTGGCCGGCGACCGGTCCGATCACTGGCGTGTTCGGCAGCCAGCGCATCCTCAACGGCGAACCGCGCTCGGTACATTACGGCGTCGACGTCGCCGCATCCAAGGGCACGCCGATCGTGGCGGCGGCGGCCGGCACGGTGACCCTGGCGGGCGATCTCTATTTCTCCGGCAACACGGTGTTCATCGATCACGGCGTCGGCGTCAACTCGTCCTACCTGCACATGGATACGATCACGGTGCGGGAGGGCGACACGGTGCAGGCGGGACAGCAGATCGGCACCCTGGGCGCCACCGGCCGCGCCACCGGTCCGCATCTGCACTGGGGCCTGAACTGGTTCGCCGTGCGCCTCGACCCGGCGCTGGTGGCGCCGCCGATGCCGGAGCGGAAGTAGGGGCTGGCTCGACGCTAAGGCCGGGCGAGCAACTCCTTGGCCGCTACGGCGGCGGCGTTGAAATAGCGCCGGTCGCCATGGATCAGCGCCAGCGCCATCGAACCTTCGACCAGCAGCATCAGTTCGCCCGCCTTGCGTACGGGACGTTTGACGCCGGCGGCGCGCAGGCGGCGGGCGTACCAACCCTCGACCCAGGCCTTGTGGCCGGCGGCGATGGCGCGCGCGGGATGGCCCGGCATGTCGGCCAGCTCCGCCGCCAGTCGGCTGAAGCCGGATCCGGACCAGCGCGGCTTGCGGGCCTGCCAGGCAAGCAGCCCGGCGAACAGCGCGTCGACGAAGCCGTCGCGATCGCCCGGAAAGGCCGCGCCGATGTCGTCGATGCGCCGGCGCGCCAGAACGGCATAGTGCTGCAGCACCTCCGCCAGCAGATCGTCCTTGCTGCGGAAATGGGCGTAGAGCGTACGCTTGGTGACGGCGGCGCGTCCGGCGATGCCGTCGAGGCTGGTGCGCGCGAAGCCAACGCGCCAGAACATCTCGAATGCCGCATCGACGATGCGCGCGTGCGTACGATCCTTGCGAAGCCCCATGCGGCGCTCTCCGAAGAAAGTATACCGGCAAGTGAGTGTACAGCCGGCGCCCATCCGGGAAAGCATGTCCTGCTGTCCCGCTGGCTTCGGAAGGGGATCAAATGGCATCGCCGTCGCTCACATTGCGTGGCATCACCGCCCGACCCGTGCTGCTGAAGCTGAAACGGCCGGTGGTGGCGCGCATTGCCACCATGGCCGACTGGCCGATGATCCTGATCGACCTGCACACCGAGGAGGGCGTCACCGGCCGTTCCTACCTCGAGCCCTATGCCGTGCAGTCGATGAAGTATCTGGTGGCGGCCCTCGAGGACCTCGGGCGCTCGCTCAAGGGCCAGAAGCTGGCGCCGGTCGAGCTCTACGCCGCGGCGCGCCGCTCCCTGCATTTCGTCGGCTACCAGGGACTGGCGATGATCGCCGTTTCCGGGCTCGACATGGCGGCATGGGACGCGCTGGCGCGCGCCGCCGGCCTGCCGCTCTGCCGGTTCCTCGGCGGGTCGGTGGGGCCGGTGAAGTCGTACAACAGCAACGGTCTGTGGCTCGGGCCGCCAGAAGCTCTGGCCGACGAGGCGGCGGCGCTGCGCGACGAAGGCGGCTTTGCCGGCCTGAAACTGCGCATGGGGAGATCGCAGCCGCGCGACGACATGCGGGCGCTGGAAACGGTGCGCAGCGCGGTCGGCGACGACATGGCGCTGATGGTCGACTTCAACCAGGGTCTGCATCTGGGCGAAGCCCTGCAGCGCTGCCACATGATCGACGATTGCGGCCTGGAATGGATCGAGGAGCCGATCGTCTACGACAATTTCGACGGCTATCGCCAGCTGGCGGCCGAACTGAAGACGCCGCTGCAGATCGGCGAAAATTTCTATGGGCCGCGCGATGCGCATGTGGCGCTGCAGCGCCGCGCCTGCGACCTGATCATGCCGGATTTCATGCGCATCGGCGGCGTCACCGGCTGGCTGCGCACGGCGGCGATCGCCGGCGCCGCCGGCATCCCGATCTCGACGCACCTCTATCCGGAAGTGGCGGCGCATGTCATGCGGGTCAGCGAAACCGCGCACTGGCTGGAATGGCAGGACTGGGCCGATCCGATCCTGCAGCGGCCCTACGAGGTGAAGGACGGGATGCTGCTCGTTCCGGACGAACCCGGCATCGGTCTGGACTGGGACGAGGACGCCGTCAGCGCCTGTCGCTTCGACGGCTGATCCCTCTCCCCGCGGCGGCGGGAAGAGGGAACCGGCCGCAGATCAGTGCATCTCGTATTCCGCCTTGCCGCCGGACATGGCAAACTTCTCCTCCGGCGACAGCACCAGCTTGTTGCGGCCGATGGCGGCGAAATAGACGATCCACAGCACGTACCAGGCCGCGACCGCGAGCACACCCTCGATATAGGCGGGATCGGAAAGCTGGTACCACATCGTCACCAGCGCAATGACGATCGTAAGAACCGCGCCCGGAATGCCGAACGGGCTGCGATAGGGACGGGCGATATGCGGCATCTTCTGCCGCAGCAGGATGAAGGATATCGCCTGCAGCACGTAGGAGAACATGGCGCCGAACACCGCCATATTGAGCAGCGTACCGCCGATGATCTTGGCGCCCTTCTCCTCCGTGCTCGCATAGAACACGATCAGCATCACCACAAAGCCCAACAGGGCACCGGCGATCAACGCCACGTGCGGCGTCTTGCGCGTGCCGTGCGTCACCGACAGGGCGGCCGGGAAGTAGCCGGCGCGCGACAGCGAATAGATCTGCCGGCCGAAGGCGAAGATGATGGTGTGGAACGAGGCGATCAGTCCCAGCACCGCCACCAGCGCCAGGCCCTTGGCGATGCTGTCGCCGTAGATCGACTTGAAGCCGTCGAGCAGCGGTTCGCCGGAGGAGCCGAGCGCGAAAGCGCCGGGCGCGATCGACGAGTTCAGCCACACGATCATGAAGGCCGACACCACCAGGGTCAGCATGCCGGCGATGATGCCCTTGGACATGTCGCGCGCGGGATCGACCGATTCCTCGGCCGCCAACGGCAATTGCTCGATGGCGAGGAACAGCCATACCGCGAAGGGCAATGTCGCCAGCACGCCGCCGATGCCGAAGGGCAGGAACGAGCCGCCGCCATCGGGCAGTTCGACCGGAGTGCCGTCGGGACCGGCGCCGATGTTAAGCGCGTGTTTGGAGAACTCGATGTTGGGAATGGCGCTGACCCAGAACACGATCAGGATGGCCAGGGCCGCCAGCGTCACCAGGAGCGAAACCTTGAACGAGAGCTCGACGCCCCAGAGATTGAGCGCCACGAACACCACATAGGCGGCCGCCCAGTAGACCGGCTGGAACTCCGGCCCGGTGCCGAAGATGCCGCTCAGATATGAGCCGATGAAGAAGACGATGACGGCCGGCGTCAGCACGTACTCGACGTTCTCGGCCAGGCCGGTGACGAAGCCGCCCCATGGCCCCATGCTGGCGCGGGCGAAGGAATAGGCGCCGCCGGTATGCGGCAATGCCGGCGACATCTCGGCGATCGAGAAGGTCAGGCCCAGATACATGATCATGATGATGACGGCAGCGATCAGCATGCCGCCCCAACCGCCCGAGGCGAGGCCGAAATTCCAGCCGGAGAAATGGCCCGAGATCACGGCGCCGACGCCCAGCGCCCATAGCGACCAGACCCCGGCGTAGCGGCGCAGGCCGCGCTTCTGGAAATACGCCGCATCGACCGTCCTGTACGTGACGCCCCCGACCTGTGTCGGTTCACTCTGCGACATGAGAATCCCCCGTCGATAGGCGCCAGCACAACGCGGCGCCGGAAACGCAAGCGTAGCATGGGCGGGAACTTCGCGGCATGCGGGAGTCGGAGGCGCGATCGCCCAGGCTTTGCGCAGACGCTGTGCAGGACCTGCCCAGTCTGCCCGCGCCATGGCCGGATCGCCCATGGGTGGCCGGGTTATCCCCGCCATTCACCGGCGACATAATGGACATTGCTTTGCGCGGCGATGCGGATAAATCTTCCTGCAGGGGAGATCAGGGCGCGTCCGTTCGGGCGCGCCCAGCCTGACGAGGAGAGACATCATGGCAGTGGCAATCGACATCGGCATTCCAGCCAGCCAGCGCAAAAGCATAGCCGAGGCGCTGTCGCATCTGCTGGCCGACACCTACACGCTCTATCTGAAGACGCACAACTACCACTGGAACGTGACCGGCCCGATGTTCCAGACGCTGCACACCATGTTCATGACGCAGTACACCGAGCTCGGCCTGGCGGTCGACGAAGTGGCCGAGCGCATCCGGGCGCTGGGCGAGTTCGCGCCCGGCAGCTACGGGCAGTTCTCCAAGCTTTCCTCGATCAAGGAAGAGAACAAGGTGCCGAACGCCGCGACCATGATCGCCAATCTGGTCAAGGGCAACGAGGCGGTGGCCCGCACCGCGCGCAAGGCGTTCCCGATCGCGGAGAAGGCCGGCGACGAGCCGACCTGCGATCTGCTGACCCAGCGCATGCAGGTGCACGAGAAGACGGCCTGGATGCTGCGTTCGCTGCTGGAGAAGTAATAGGCCGCAACAGACTCCCTCATCCTGAGGAGCCGGGCGCAGCCCGGCGTCTCGAAGGATCAGCTAGCGTGCGATGCGTTGCATATCCTTCGAGACGCTCGCTTCCGCTCGCTCCTCAGGATGAGGGGATTCGGCTGCGACATCGCGCCTGATCGGCGCCAGGTTTTCCGAGAACCCGCCGTGTGACGCCAGACGGGCGACGAGCCGACCTGCGATCTGCTCACCCAGCGCATGCAGGTGCACGAGAAGACGGCCTGGATGCTGCGTTCGCTGCTGGAGAAGTAATAGGCCGCAACAGACTCCCTCATCCTGAGGAGCCGGGCGCAGCCCGGCGTCTCGAAGGATCAGCTAGCGTGCGATGCGTTGCATATCCTTCGAGACGCTCGCTGCCGCTCGCTCCTCAGGATGAGAGAATTCGGTTGCGACATCGCGCCTGACCGGCGCCAGGTTCTCCAGGAACATCTCCGCCGTGCGGCGCCAGGAATAGGTTTCGGCGTGGGCCCGGGCGTCGACGGGAGAAAGCTGCAGGCAGCGCAGCGCTGCCTGGCGCAGATCCTCGTGCAGCACGCCGGCTCGAGGATCGGTGACGACGTCGAGCGGGCCTGGCACGGGGTAGGCGGCCACGGGAAGGCCGCTGGCCAGCGCCTCCAGCATCACCAGGCCGAACGTGTCGGTGCGGCTGGGGAAGACGAAGACGTCGGCGGCGGCGAACCAGGCGGCCAGCGCCTCGCCCTTGTGGGCGCCGACGAAATGCACCTTGGGATAGCGGCGCTTCAGCGTCTCCAGTTGCGGGCCGTCGCCGACTACCAGCTTGGCGCCGGGCAGGTCGAGGGCGAGGAAGGCCTCGATGTTCTTCTCGACCGCGACGCGGCCGACGAAGGCGAAGACCGGGTGCGCCAGATCGGTCGGCCGTTTCTTCGACGGATGGAACAGCGCGAGATCGACGCCGCGCGTCCAGTCGCGGATGTTGGCGAAGCCGCGGGCTTCGAGATCGGCGCGGATCGAGCGCGTCGCCACCATGACGCCCGCAGACCGGCCGTGGAAACGCCGCAGGATGGCGTAGGTCCAGGCCAGCGGAAACAGCAGGCGGGCGCGCACGTATTCGGGAAAGCGCGTGTGGTAGGCGGTGGTGAAGGGCAGGTTGCGCTTCAGGCAATGGCGCCGCGCCGCCATGCCGAGCGGGCCTTCGGTGGCGATGTGGATGGCCTGCGGTTCGAAAGCGTCGATCAGGCGCGACAGGCGGCGCCCGGGAAACAGCGCTAGCCGGATCTCGGGATAGGTCGGGCAGGGAATGGTGCGGAAGCGATCGGGGCCAACGACCTCGACCGCGTGGCCCATGGCTTGCAGCTCGGCCTGCACCGTGGAGAGGGTGCGGACGACACCATTGACCTGCGGGTGCCAGGCGTCGGAGACGATCAGGATGCGCATGCTATTCGGCGGCGAGCGCGGGAGCCGGCGTGCCGGTGCGGGATGCAGTCGGCAGGCGATGCTCCATCGGCGTCTGCCACTGCACGATTTCGAGCCGGCCATCGTGATGCTCGACCAAGCCGGTGCAGCTTTCCACCCAGTCGCCGTCGTTGCAGTAGAGTATGCCGTCGAAGTCGCGGATCTCGGCGTGATGGATATGGCCGCAGATGACGCCGTCGACGCCGCGGCGGCGGGCTTCCTCGGCGACGGCTTTCTCGTAGTTGCCGATGTATTCGACGGCGTTCTTGACCTTGTGCTTGAGCCAGGCCGAGAGCGACCAGTAGGGCAGGCCGAGCGCGCGGCGGGCCACGTTGAACCAGTGATTGAGCCGCAGCGCCATGT
>JBDZUM010000055.1:0-25870 GCA_040255215.1 Rhodospirillaceae bacterium | reverse complement strand
CAGGGCTATCACGGCACCGGCAAGTCGACCCATATCGAGCAGGTCGCCGCCCGCCTCAACTGGCCCTGCATCCGCGTCAACCTCGACAGCCACATCAGCCGTATCGACCTGATCGGCAAGGACGCGATCGTGCTCAAGGACGGCAAGCAGGTCACCGAATATCGCGAAGGCATCCTGCCCTGGGCGCTGCAGCACCCGACGGCGCTGGTGTTCGACGAATACGACGCCGGCCGCGCCGACGTCATGTTCGTCATCCAGCGCGTGCTGGAAGTCGAGGGCAAGCTGACCTTGCTCGACCAGAACAAGGTCATCCGCCCGCACCCCGCCTTCCGCCTGTTCTCGACCGCCAACACGGTCGGCCTCGGCGACACGACGGGCCTCTATCACGGCACGCAGCAGATCAACCAGGGCCAGATGGACCGCTGGTCGATCGTCGCCACCTTGAACTACCTGCCGCACGACGAGGAAGTCGCCATCGTGCTGGCCAAGAGCCCGCACATGGACAACGAGGACGGCCGCAAGCTCGCCTCCGCCATGGTGGCGCTGGCCGACCTGACCCGCGCCGGCTTCATCGCCGGCGACATCTCGACCGTCATGTCGCCCCGCACCGTCATCACCTGGGCCGAGAACGCGCGCATCTTCGGCGACGTCGCCTTCGCCTTCCGTCTCACCTTCCTCAACAAGTGCGACGAGGTCGAACGCTCGACCGTGGCCGAGTACTACCAGCGCTGCATGGGCAACGAGCTGAAGACCGCCCGCGGCAAGACGCAGCTGCACTAGGCCGCGACCGGCAGAAGTTCCGCGCATGAGCAAGGACACCACGCCGCTCGAGGAGTTCCGTCGCGTGACGGCGGCGACCATGCGCGCCATGGGCCGCCACGACGTCAACGTCACCTTCGTGCCCGATGGCGGCACCCAGGCCGGCTCCGAGGCCCGCCTCACCGTGCCGGCGCGCGAATTGCCGCCCGACGAGGTCGCCCGCACCCGTGGCGAGGCGGACTCGCTGGCGCTGCGCACCCGCTTCCACGACCGCCGCCTGCATGCCCGCCGCCAGCCCAAGGCCGAGGCCGCCCGCGCCATCTTCGACGCCGTCGAGCAGGTCCGCGTCGAGGCCATCGGCGCCAACCGCATGAAGGGCGTCGGCGACAATCTCGAGGCCCTGCTCAACGAGCGCTGCGAGCAGCGCGGCTTCCGCCACGTCGTCAGCCGCGACGAGGCGCCGGTCGCCGACATCGTCGGCATGCTGGTGCGCGAGCAGCTCACCGGCCGGCCCGTCCCCGAAGCCGCCCGCGCCATGGTCGATCTGTGGCGCGCCGACATCGAGCGCATGGCCGGCAAGGACATGACCCGCCTGCGCGAAGTGGTGCGCAACCAGGACCAGTTCTCCCGCGCGCTCAAGCGCCTGATCCGCGACCTGAAGCTCTCCGACGACGAGGGCGAGCTGGAGCGCGACGAGGAGGAGAGCGAAGACGCCGAAGACGCGCAGGGCCAGTCCGAGGAGCGCGGCGAGGACGGCGCGGATTCGTCGGAGACCCACGGCTACGGCGCCTCGGGCGAGGAGACCGACGACTCGGCCGACGACGACGACAGCTCCGAGACCGTCGCCGACCAGGCGCAGACCGACGTCACCATGGGCGCCTCCGACGAAGAGGAGCCGGGCCGCGCCGAACGGCCGTGGATTCCGCCCGGCGCCCTGTCCAACGAACCCGACGGGCTGCAATACCATCCCTATACCGCCAAGTTCGACGAGATCGTCGACGCCGCCGATCTGTGCGACGCCGAGGAGCTTTCAAGGCTGCGCGCCCATCTCGACCAGCAGCTCTCGCATCTGCAGGGCGTCATCGGCCGCCTCGCCAACCGCCTGCAACGCCGCCTGATGGCGCAGCAGAACCGCGCCTGGGAGTTCGATCTCGAGGAAGGCATTCTCGACGCCGCGCGCCTGGCCCGCATCATCGTCACGCCCGGCCAGTCGCTGTCCTACAAGGTCGAGAAGGACACCGATTTCCGCGACACCGTCGTCACCCTGCTGATCGACAATTCCGGCTCCATGCGCGGACGGCCCATCACCGTCGCCGCCATGAGTGCGGACATCCTCGCCCGCACCTTGGAGCGCTGCGGCGTGAAGGTCGAGATCCTGGGCTTCACCACCCGCGCCTGGAAGGGCGGCCAGAGCCGCGAGAAATGGCTGGCCGACGGCAAGCCCGCCAATCCCGGCCGCCTCAACGATCTGCGCCACATCGTCTACAAGCCGGCCGACGCGCCCTGGCGGCGCGCCCGCAAGAGCCTCGGCCTGATGCTGCGCGAGGGCATCCTCAAGGAGAACATCGACGGCGAGGCCCTGCTCTGGGCCCATAACCGCCTGCTGGCCCGCACCGAGGAACGCAAGATCCTGATGGTGATCTCCGACGGCGCGCCGGTCGACGACTCGACGCTGTCGGTCAATCCCGGCAACTACCTCGAGCGCCATTTGCGCGACGTCATCGACTACATCGAGACCCGCTCGCCGATCGAGCTGGTGGCCATCGGCATCGGCCACGACGTCACCCGCTACTACCGCCGCGCCGTCACCATCGTCGACGCCGACCAGCTGGGCGGCACCATGATGGAACAGCTCGCCTCCCTCTTCGACGAAGAGGAAAACGCCGCCGCGCCACGAAGGGCCGGCGGGCGGCGCTAAACGCCAAATCTCAGGTCAGCATTAACTCCCTCGCCCCGCTTGCGGGGAGAGGGTGGGGCCCATCGCGCCAGCGATGGGAGGAGCCTGCCCCGGACTTGATCCGGGGTGAGGGGCTGGCCCGGACTTGATGCGGGGTAAGGGGCTGAGGCGAATGTAATTCGGGGCGAGAGAGTTTCTCTAGTCGCGCGACCGAAATACTTTCGAGCAAGAACGTCTTCCGCCACCGGCCTAAAACGCTTTCGCCAGTTCGTCAAAATCAAGCCAGCGGCGGGTTGATTTTGTCAAACTTGATTGTCGTCACATACTTGCTCTTCTTGTCCGACGACCAGTTAATCAACAGAACTACTTTCCTCAACGGCGCCCTATCGTCTGACATCCATTGGAGAAGATACTTCGATTTATAAGAGAGATGGAAAGGCATTGGATGTATCAAGCCTTTGGCAGGTCGTTTGAGATCACTGTATCGCTTGGACAAAGATTCACAGACTGCGCCGGCCGCCAGATCTGGGATCGCCGCTAGATCCTCAAGCTCCAGCGTCCCATTATCTGATTTAGTTGTACCGATACGAATGTGACCAAGAAATGGGCCCTGCAAGTTGCTATACACGTTGCCGAATAACTCCGTCAGTTTGACCAACTGATCATCGTTAGAAGCGATTTCATCCTGGTCGAAAATCCACAGCAAATTCTGAAATGTCACTGCGGTCATTGAGATAAGCAAAGCGCTAAACGTGAGAACTCTGATCAGATGCTCATGAACGCCTGGCTTCCAAATACCAAGTCGAGCTTTATCTGCTTTCTCTGTCTCAGAATCACCAACTTCAAAGATAGTATTAATGTCCTTGGCAACCGCCACAATAAGCAGAACGCCTTCTATCTGATTCGCGTGGCGCAGAAATGCCGGCATCGCCCTAGTCCTTCTCTTATCGTTCAAGCTCTTGAACGAGATTCGGCGGCGCCCCGCAGAAGATGTTTCACGAAATTGTCGCTGAAAGTTCAGCCACCAAGAATGCTGATCAAGATCAAACGCTAGAAACGAGTAGGTTCGATAGCTTGCGCTGGCATGGGTACCACTGGAGTCACCCAAACAAATGAATTGCTTCCCTCTAAAACTTTGATGTAGATGATTCCCAATCAGGCGAGATCTTAAGGAGTTAGTTAGCACTTCTAACAAGTCCATAACTGACGCTCCGTACAGTAGATCGCACCATCTCCGCCACCCCGGCCTGCGGGGAGAGTGTGGGGCCCCATCATGTCAACGATGGGAGGGTGAGAGGCAATCGCCGGCGGCGACTAGATTTCTTTCTTCTGAGGAGTACTGCCGAGAATAGAGAAGAATGTCCGCTGATTCTTGAGCTTGATTCTGTCCGTTATGGATATGGTATTCGCACTCCGGCGCTCTCCGCCTTGCGGAGTTATGACTTCCAAATCCGGGTTCCCAATAATGGCAGAATGGATGTCATCGGTATGCGCGGGGGTCGTATTGAAGATGAGCTCATAGAACTCACCTACTTCAACTACATCACCCAACTCAGAAATCACGCGCGGAATATCATCTCGCAGTTGATCCAAAGCACGTGCACGGTCATCTAGATCAAACAGATAAAGGTCTCCTTCTGTTTGTCTGGGGTCATAGGACAGCATATTCAACCCTGACCTGCCGAAGTGAGCCTGCGCGCTGCTATTATGATGAAGCGTATTGTTGTAAACTTGGCGAGCGCGATGGGAGTTTGCGAAATGCAACAGCCAATAGCGCCACCCATCTGGATTATTGATGGAAAATGGACTCGTGAAGAGCGAGAACCTTTGAAAGGACTCGAATACAATTCGTTCAGCCGCACCCAACCACTCGCGCTTTCCCATTTGTTCTTGCAACGCGTCGAGATCTTTTGAATTTAGGCCGACGGGGGCAAGCTGCGCCTCAAGAGCTTTTAGATTTGCTTTTTTCAAGAATGCGAGCAGCGCCGAAATTACAAAAGTCAGAAATATCTCAGCGGAGATATTCGACTGCATTATGTCTTGAAGGATATCGCGGCTTACGCCGCTGTGACCGCATTGATCGAGATTGAACAAAACGTTCCGAAATCGACGGTCAAGTATCAACTTCTTGATGTGTTTGTACGCATCTTCAAACGTTTGATTGATATAAACGACTTTCAAACTAAGCTGATGAACGTTGTTGCGTATTTCGGCTTCGAAAGGTGCAACATTTTCCTTTAGCTGTTGCAGCGCATCAGCATTCGAATCATTGAGTACAAGAAGACATTCGATCTCTAGTTTGCGGAACCCATTCGCAAGACGATAAGAATTTGCTTTTTCCAACGCTTCTATCAGACATTCCAAAAAAATAATTGGCGAGCCAGGTGTATGGTCTGAATACCGCCCGGCTCCTGCAAATCCGTCGACTATTGCTAATCGAAATCTTTCCTGCTGCGGGATCTGACATCTAACTGCCAAGTATCGAGCGAAGTACTCGCGCAGAATTTTGAGCTTACGTCTGGAATGCTCTTTTAGTTCTGCTCCTGTACTCCATTCGTATGGTTTCTCCACCATCTAGCCTCCATCTCAAATCCTAGGATTAGGCTGATAGTTGCCCGGGCATCTCATTCCATGTTCGCCCTCGGTATTCTCGTCCGTTCGCTTTCTTTGAACGGCGCTTATTGTCTTTGCCCCAAGCACCCCATTGCTTAAAGAAAAACGCAGTCCCTTGCCGGACACACTGCAGGTAGATTTCATCAATCCATTCTTCAGAGATTGGGCGTGCGCCCGGTCCGCTCTCCCCACCGACAATCGCCCAGTGAATCTCAGTAAGGTCTATTGCTCCGACTGAACCAATCAAAGGCTCAAATGAAATGAACCTGACAGCTGCCGGCGTTGACCGAAGTGCGCTTATTCTCTTCGTTACCTTCGCGTTCTCAACGCTGGTGCCCAGCCATACATTCTGCAAAACATCGGACCCGAGCTTTTCCAGTACGTCGCGCATTCGCTCGGGTCGCTTTGTCAGAATTTGATAGTTGTGGTGCGGTGTCTCCCTCATCACCGTCCAAACTGCCCTGATAAAGTCCTGGCTAACGGATTCATGGAAGAGATCGCTCATCGAGTTCACGAAAATCTTTCGCGGCCTTTTCCAGCGATATGGAATTGATAATGAGGCTCGATCCTCCTTAACAAGGCCGTTCCAGACAGGCTGCTTTCTGGAGATCTCAACAAGTCCTTTGTATTTGTCGACGCCCATTGCTTCGAGGCGTTTTGCCATTTTCATGGCATAACAATTCGTACAACCAGCAGTTACGATAGAACAGCCAGCAACAGGATTCCAAGTTGCATCTGTCCATTCGATCTGAGTTTCGGCCATTTCAGCCTCCCTCAAGCAAATATCGAAAGCGCCGTTCGTCAATTTGATCGACGCACTTGAGATTGATTCTACAGGAAAAATCCGCCGTCAGCGGCTCTCTTTTTTCTATGCCTGCCACTCTGGTGTAAGACCTGCCTGCAACCGAAAATCGAGTTCTCGGCGGCTAATAATTGGGGCGCTAGAAGTTTGCAATCCGGACGATACGCCACCGGCACAATCCTTGCATCCCCGTAAAAATACCGTCACGCTTTGACGCTCGCATCGCGCGAGCCGGCTTTTCGTCGCCGCGCCTCGCGCCAGCCAGGGGGAGTACGCGCCATGGGCATGTTCGAGGAAATCTTTTCCACCATCGGCGACTGGACCTGGGGCTGGTCGCTCATCCCCTTCCTGGTCGTGCTCGGCGTCTTCATCAGCCTCGCCTCCGGCCTGGTGCAGTTCCGCTTCTTCGGCCGCATGTTCCGCGTGCTGTTCCAGGGCCAGAGCGAGGGCGGCAAGGACCGCATCTCCCCGCGCGAGGCGCTGCTGGTCTCGGTCGGCGGCCGGGTCGGCGGCGGCAACATCGCCGGCGTCGCCGTCGCCATCACGCTCGGCGGCCCCGGGGCCGTGTTCTGGATGTGGGCCATCGCACTCGTCGGCATGGCGACCTCGCTGCTGGAATGCTCGCTGGCCCAGGCCTTCAAGCGCTCCGACGTTGGCGGTACGTTCCGCGGCGGGCCGGCGCAATACATATTGCACGGGCTGGGCGCGCGCTTCCGCTGGATGGCCGTGCTCTACGCCATCTGCCTGATCGCCGCCTTCGCGCTCGGCTTCAACGCCTTCCAGGGCAACACCGTCGCCGGCGCGGTCGAGAACAGCCTCGGCATCGACCGCATCTGGACCGGCATCGTGCTGGCCGTCGTCACCGGCTTCGTCGTCTATGGCGGCATCAAGCGCATCGCCAAGGCCGCCGACGTCATCGTGCCGGTGATGGCGATCGGCTATATCCTGATGACCGTGGTCATCGTCGTGCTCAACATCGGCGAGGTGCCGGGCATGATCGCCACCATCGTCTCCAACGCCTTCGGGCTCGAGGAAGCGGTCGGCGGCGGCATGGGGGCGGCCGTCGCCAACGGGTTGCGGCGCGGGCTGTTCTCCAACGAGGCCGGTCTGGGCAGCGCGCCCAACGTCGCCGCCGTCGCCTATACGAAGCACCCGATCAGCCAGGGCATCGTGCAGGCGCTGTCGGTGTTCATCGACACCATGCTGATCTGCTCCTGCACCGCCTTCATGATCCTGCTGGGCGACGTCTACACGCCCGGCGCCGAAGCCGTCGACGGCGTGGTGCTGACGCAGGATTCGCTGGTCTCGCATGTCGGCGGCTGGGCCACCTACTTCCTGACCTTCGCCATCCTGCTCTTCGCCTTCTCGTCCATCATCTACAACTACTATCTGGGCGAGAACGCGCTGACCGTGTTCACCAAGTCGGAGATCTCGCGCCACGTGCTGCGCATCCTGATCGTGGCGCTGGTGCTGCTGGGCTCGGCCGCGCCGGGCGCGACGGCGGTGTTCTTCTTCTCCGACCCGATGATGGGCGTGCTGGCGATGGTCAACCTGATCGCCATCACCATGCTGTTCCCGGTCGGCCTGCGCCTGCTCGAGGACTACCGCGCCCAGCTCAAGGCCGGCAACGACGACCCGGTGTTCGACCCCTCGGCTTTCCCCGACCTCGACATCGACCGCGACGCCTGGAAACTCGACACGCCGACGACAACGGGGGCGAGGACGCAACCGGCGGAGTAGCGCCGCGGCGTCCTGCTCGTCCCTGTCGCGCCATTCCTTTTTCTGTCATGTCGAGCGGAGCGAGACATCCTCCCCAGTCTGACCGGGAGAAAACGGCGCCGACAACGACCTAGGCGGACCGGGGAAGATTCCTCGCCCTGAGCCTGTCGAAGGACGCTCGGCCTGACCGATAAAGGCGCCCCCTACGCCCCCGCCCCGAGATTGGCGCGGAAGAACGCCACCGTGCGGTTCCAGGCCAGCAGCGCGTCGGCGCGGGCGAATTGCGGGCTGGCCGGGTTGGCGAAATCAGGATCGGCGTCGTAGGTGTGGAAGCGGCTGGCCTTGCTGGTGCGCTGCAGCTGGAACTGCACGTCCTCGACCGAAGCGATCGGCGTCTGCGGATCGCGCTCCGAATAATGCCCCAGCACCGGCCCGTTGAGCCGCAAGGTCTGGCCGGCGCGCAGTTGCGGCAGCGCGTAGTAGAGCGCCAGCGCCTGGATCGGGCTCAAGGCCGCCGCCTCCAGCGCCACCTGCCCGCCCAGCCCCATGCCCAGCATGCCGACATTGCGCGTGCAGCGCGCATCGGCGCGGATCCAGTTGGCCCAGCCATTGACCGTCGCCACCGCCTGCTGCCGGTCGAGCGCCGCTTCCAGCTTCGCCGCCTCGGCCGCGTTCTGCGCCTGCTTGCCGTGATAGAGATCGACCGCCACCACCATGTAGCGGTCCAGCGCCAGCGCCGCCGCCCGCTCGCGCAGCACGTCGGTCAGCCCGAACCGGTCGTGCACCAGCAGCACCGCCGGGGCGGGAATGCGCGGCGGCAGATAGAGTGTGGCGCCCACCAGCCGGCCGCCGGGCAGGGTCAATGTCGCCGTCTCGTTCAACGGCATCTGCGCTCGCGCGCCGCCGCCAATGAGCGCCGTCAGGGAAAAGCCGAGCCCGCCGCCCAGGGCCGCCCGGCGCGTCAGCCGGCGCGCGCTTTTCGCGGAAATACTGGATTCTCGCATCACGAAGGCGATTGTATCACAGGCGCTTGCCGCCAATAATCCGCAGCGTTCATGCTCGGGGAGTATCGATGCTGCGTTTGGGCTTCGCCTGTGTCGCCGCGTTTTTCGTTCTGGCCGCGCCCGGCTTCGCCGAAGACATCGGCCTGCGCGCGACACCGCTGGTCCTCGACGGCAAGGATCCCGCCCGCACCGAGATCGGCAGGCTGCGCTGGCGCGGCGGCATCGCCATCGCCTCCGACAGCCGCCGCTTCGGCGGCCTCTCCGGCATGCTGATCGAGGATGGCGGCAGGCGCCTGCTCGCCGTCTCCGACGTTTCCCACTGGTTCCGCGCCGAGCTGCAATACGATGCCGCCGGCACTCTCGTCGGCATTGGCGGCGGCGCGCTCGACCAGATGGTCGACGAGACCGGCAAGCCTTTGGGCCATGGTCGCGAGGCCGACGCCGAGAGCCTGACCCGCCTGCCAGACGGCCGCCTGCTGGTGGGCTTCGAGCGCGTCCATCGCGTGCTGGCCTATCCCGCCGGCCACGAGCTGGGCGGCTTCGGGCTGGCCGGCAAGCCGCAGCGTTTCGCCCTGCCGCCCGGTCTCGACGCCTCGCCCGACAATGAAGGACTGGAAGCGCTCGCCACCCTGCCCGATGGCCGCCTCCTGGCGATCTCCGAAAATCTTGCCGCCGGCGACGGTCTGGTGCGCGCCTGGCTCGGCGTCGCCACGGGGGGCGCCTTCTCCTGGCAGCCGCTTGCCTATCGCACCGTGCCGCCTTTCCAGCCGACCGGCGCCGCCGCCCTTCCCAACGGCGACGTCGTCGTCACCGAACGCACGTTCAATCCGATCGAGGGGGTGCGGGTGCGGGTGGTTCGCCTGCGTTCTGCTGGCATCGCGCCGGGGGCCGTTCTCGAGACCGAGGAGCTCGCCCGGCTGATCGCGCCGGTCATCACCGAGAACCTGGAATCGGTCGACGCCGCGCCGCTGGCCGATGGCACGATCGGGCTCTGGATCGTGGGCGACGACAACTTCAACCCGGCGCAGCGGACGATTCTTCTGCATTTTTCGCTGCAGAACTGAGCCCTGGATAACGAAAAAGCCGCCTTGCGGCGGCTTTTCTAACCCGACAACCGGTTAGGTTTTCGTTACGCCGCCTTGGCGTCGCGGGCGGCCTTGGCCTTCTCAACGCGGCGCTTCAAGCTCTTCATTTCAGGCGTCAATTTCAGGTTGCTGGTGCCCAGCAGGTAGGAATCGATGCCGCCATTGTGCTCGATGGTGCGCAGCGCGCGGGGGGTGAGGCGCAGGCGCACGGCATGGCCCAGCGCCTCGGACAGCACCGAAGTGTCTTGCAGATTCGGCAGGAAACGCCGCTTGGTCTTGCGGTTGGAGTGGCTCACATTGTGGCCGACCTGCACCGACTTTCCGGTCAATTCGCAGCGTCGCGTCATGGTCCTGGTCCTTGAAAATCCTGGTCGTTCCCGGCGATCCGGGCAGCGGAAGCCCGGTCTTTTACGGGCTTGGCGGCGATTGGTCAAGGCAAGGGCGGCGAATTTGCAGACCTGCCCGCAAGTACTTGATATCGTTCACTTATCGTCCCACACCACGATGTGGTCCTCGAGCGGGCCGGCGACCTCCTCGCTGATCACCCGCCCCCGCGCCGATATCCCCGCACTGTGCACACTCTCCCGATCCCCCGACACCAGCGGGTGCCACCAGTAGAGATCCTTGCCCTGATCCACCAGCCGATAGGCGCAGGTCGAGGGCAGCCAGTCCATCGACCGCACGACCTTCGGCGTCAGGAGAATGCAGTCCGGCACGTGCTTCTTGCGGTTGGGATAATCCGAGCAGCGGCAGCTCTCGCCGTCGAACAGCTTGCACGCCACCTCGGTCTGCGCCAGCTCGCCGGTCTCCTCGTATTCCAGCTTGTAGGTGCAGCACTTGCCGCAGCCGTCGCACAGCGATTCCCACTCTTTCGTGGTCATCTGCTCGAGCGTCTTGGTCTTCCAAAACGGCAGCGCCTCGATCGCCTTGCGGGCGCGGCGCACCAGGCCGCCGGCGGCGCTTTTCGCGGCGGCGCCGTTGCGCGATTTTTTCGCTGCGACGGGCGGCGGCCTCATCGACGGCTGCCGGTGAAGATCGCCAGCAGCTCGGCGGCGGCGGCGGCGGCGGTGACGTTGCCTTCCATGACGTCGCGTTCGAGCGACGGCAGGCGGGCGCGCACCGCCTCGTGATCGCGCAGCATGGCGAGCAGATTCTCGCCCAGCTCGTTCCACAGCCAGGCGCGGGCCTGGGCGGCGCGGCGGGCGGCGATACCGGTCTCGCCCACCGCCTTGCGAAAGCGGCCGACCGTCTCCCACACCTCGGCGATGCCCTCGCCGGTGACGGCCGAACAGGTGCGGACCTCGACCTGCCAGTTGGGCGTGGCGGGGCGCAGCAGATGCAGCGCGTGCTGGTAGTCGGCGGCCGAGCGCGTCGCCACCTTCTTCATGTCGCCATCGGCCTTGTTGACCACGACAAGATCGGCCAGCTCGACGACGCCCTTCTTGATGCCCTGCAGCTCGTCGCCGCCGCCGGGCAGCAGCAGCAGCACGAACATGTCGACCATCTCCGACACGGTGGTCTCGGATTGGCCGACGCCGACGGTCTCGACGATCACCACGTCGAAGCCGGCGGCCTCGACCAGAAGAATGCTCTCGCGCGTGCGCCGCGCCACGCCGCCCAGAGTTCGCCCTGCGGGCGAGGGCCGGATGAAGGCGGCTGGATCGCGCGACAGCAGTTCCATGCGCGTCTTGTCGCCCAGGATCGAGCCGCCGGAAACCTTCGACGAGGGATCAACCGCCAGCACCGCGACCTTGTGGCCGCGTTCGATCAGGGTCAGGCCGAAGCGCTCGATGAAGGTCGACTTGCCCACACCGGGCACGCCAGTGATGCCCAGCCGCGTCGACCGGCCGGTATGCGACAACAGCGCCGCCAGCAGGGCGTCGGCCTGGGCGCGATGGTCAGCGCGGGTCGATTCGACCAGGGTAATGCCCTTGGCCAGCGCGCGACGGTCGCCGGCGACGATATCCGCCGCCAGCCGGTCGGTCGCCGCCTCGTAAGTCTTTGCCGGTTTCGCGCTGCCCGCCATGGTGGCGACTCATTAGCCGATTGGCGGGGGATTGTCAGCTTTGGCCTTTATTCAATTAAACATAGTCTCAGTGATCGCTTATCTAAACATGCCAGCGAAAAATGACAGCCATTGAATCGGCGATTGCCCCGAAATAGCTTTCGCATCCTCAAAGAGGGCCCGCAACTTCAGCATATGACTGAGATCGATATCCGAGAAAAGATCATGATCGCGAACAAGTGCTTTAAAATCTTTTCGAATTCCAGCATGTCCTTCATTTCGTCGCAGATAAAAATGCCTATGTTGCCAAGCAAGCATGTCAGCTGCTTGCAGCGGCAATTGGTTTTGTTTCTCAGCGAAAGAATGGCCTAGATAGAAAAAATATCGAGAAAATCCTAAACGCGGAATTCCTTCCATAAAAAGATTTGCTTCCTTGGCCTTTGCATGACCGGCTTCGAAATAATAAGTCGCCTGACAATCTACGCCAGACCTATCGAGAAAGTCTCTAAACTTTAGAACGGCCAACAGTACAAGCAAGGTATAAGCGGAATGGGCAAACGGAACCCCCTCCATCACCTGATCAAAAACTCTTTGATCTATTGCCAAGGAAAATCCCACAACACTTCTCTTTCGAATATTTCTGATGAGTAATTTTTCAGAGAGAATGCGTTGGTCTTTCGAAAGTTTCCGATACTCACCAGCTCCATGCACGCAGTCGGTCATATGAGCAAAAGAAATTCCTAATCAGCGAAGTTCACCACCCCAATCTCGAGAAAATAGACGCGCTTGTCGCTCCTCGAACAAATAACCGGCCATGGTCATGACCGGCGAACCTAAATGCGTTCCACTTTCATCAAGATAGATTCGATATCGCAACTTAGGACGCATGGGTTTTCGACAGTAGCGCTGATTGGACTGCCCGCACAGCGCCCTCGGCCGTAGGATTCTCCAGCCGCAGCACCTTGCACGGCAGCGCCGCCAGCCAGTGCTCGTGCAGAGCGCGGCTGCGCATGGTGGGGGCGCCGTCGTCGTATTGCGCGGTCCAGGCCATGAACTCGACGAAGGCGTCGTGCATTCTGCCGCCGGGTTCGATGCCGCCCGGCCCGTAGCGACCGGCTTCGCGGAGGGTCAGGCGGCGGATGCGCTCGTCGGTCGGCACCGTCAGGAACACCACCATGTCGAAACGGGGTATGAAGACGTCGCCCCAGCCGCACATCGAGCCCGACACGACCCAATCGCTTGCGGCATCGAGCAGGCGCCACATCAACGCCACGCGCTCCTCGAGCGGGCGGATGTCGGCATAGGGCGGATCGCTCGGCAGCCAGAACACGTCGTCGGTATCGACATGCGTCCAGCCATGGCGCGCGCACAACGCCCGGCCCAGCGTGGTCGTGCCGCAACCGGAGGCGCCGAGGATGTGCAGGCGAGGCATGGCGCATTCTCGCATGGCGTCCGGCCTTCGCGACAGCCCGTCATCGCGCCTCAGTGCTTGTGCTCGCTTCCCGATGGAGCGGGCGGCGGCAAGAGAATGATGAAAGGCGCCGGGAACGGCACGGAATTCCATGCCTTGTCCGGCGGCGGAATCTGCGTCCACTCGTTGCTGCCCTTCTCGCAGATCTGCGTCACCGCGAACCACAATTTGCGGTCGCTGCCCTCGGGCAGTTTCAGCGACAGGCCGAACTCGTCGTAATGGGCATCGTCGAGCCGGCCGCCGCGCCATTCGATCTCGGCGACGCGCTCGCTGCTGGTGCGGCCATGCCCCGCCGATACCGGCGCGGCGAGCTTCTCCTTCCTGATTTCGATGCTCCAGCCCGGCTTGGCCTGCGGCCGCGCCACGATCACGTCCTCGGGCAGGCGGATGCGCACGGCGACGGTGGCGCTGCCGTCGCAGCCATGGGTGATGGCGAAGGTGGTGCGCAGGTAGCCGCCGGCGACGCCCTGGTTCGGCGTCGCCGTGACATGGGCCATGGCGGCGGCGGGCGTCAGTGCCGCCAGCAGCGGCAGGGCGAGAACGACGTTTCGCATGATCGTTTCCTTTTCATGGATTGGGCTTGCTTGATGGCGGCGCTTCATGGCGGCTCCTCTAGCGCTGCAGGGAATAGTCGACGGGAAAGCGCAGATGCCGCGGCGCCTGCGCTGGCGGCGGCGGAAACGGGCTGGCGCGGCGCACCATGGCGAGGGCGGCCTGGTCGAGCAGTTCGTGGCCGCTGGACTGCTCGACGCTGGCGCTTGCCACCGCGCCGTCGCCCTGCAAAGCCACCAGCACGACGACACGGCCCTGCTGCCGGGTGCGGCGCGCGGCATAGGGATAGTCGCGGAAGGCCTGCAAATGGCGCAGCAACGCCGCGAGATAGGAATCGGCCGCAACGCCGCCCGCGCGCGACGGCGATGGCGCCAGCGCGGGCGCAACGGCAGCGGCGGCGGCCGGCGGCGGTTCGATCGCTGCGGCGCGCGGGGCGGGTTTCGGCGGCGCCACCGGTTTCGCCGGCGCGGGCTTCGGCGCGGGTTCGGCGATGTTCTGCGGCAGCGGTTCGGGTTCGGGCGGCGGCGCGAGTTCGGACGGGGGCGCCATCGCTTCCGGCGGCGGCGCTGGCAGCGGCATATCGGCAGGGTCGGCAAGAAGCGGCGGCGATGGCGCTGGCGGAGCTTCCAGCACGATGAACTCGACGGTGACCGGTTCGGACGACGGCAGCGCGTCGGCGGCCATCAGCAACGGCGCGGCGGCCGCCAGATGCAGGCAAAAAGCAGCGACGGCGGCGGGCGATGCGAGGCGCCCGCCGCTTGTTTTCGGGACCGGACGGTCCGGCGTCATCTACCAGCGGAATTCGACGCCGGCATAGACGGCGCGGCCGTCGCCGGGGTTGAAGACGTTGGCATTGGCCGGCGTCGCCACCGGCACGACGCCGACGCTGGAGATGTATTTCTCGTTCGTCAGGTTGCGGGCATCGACGAACAGGCGCAGGCCATTGCCGAAATCGTAGCCGGCGCGGGCGCCGAGCAACGCATAGGCTTTGGTCTTCATCGTGTTGGCGTTGTCGATCCAGTAGGCCTGCGGCACCCATTCGACGTTGGGCCCGAGGAAGAACCCGGCCGGATGGGCGTAGATCAGCTCGGCGCGATAGTAGTGGCGTGGCACGCCGGGCAGCTTGTTGTCGCCGAAGGTCGGATCGTCGTCGAAGCGGAAATCGCTGAAGGTATAGGCCTGCCGCAGCGTGAGATTGTCGGTCGACTTGGCGTCGCCGGCGAACAGCCCTTCGAACAGCCGCGCCGTCAGGCCGATCTCGATGCCCTGATGGATGGTACGATCGGCATTGAGGGAGAAAGTCGCCCCGCCGCCGGCGGCGAATTGCTGCAGCTCGTCCTTCAGCCAGGCGCGGTAGATCGCCACGTCCCAGCCGAAGATGCCCCAGTTGCCGCGCACGCCGAGTTCGGCGGTCCACGCCTTCTGCGCCTTGAGATCGGCGAAGCCCGGCGCTGCCGAGGGGTTGAGCTCGGAGAAGCTCGGCGGCTCGACCGAGCGGCTGAGATTGCCGAACAGCTGGATCTGCGGCGCGGCGTCCCACAGGAAGCCGAGCTTGGGATTTAACCAGGTGTAGTTCTTCTTCGCGCTGTCGTCGCCGTCGCCGAGGAAATCGTCTTCCGCCTTGCGCCGGCTATGGGCGGCCTGGAAGCCGGTCACCAGCGCGAAGTCGGGCGCGACGTAGAACTGGTTCTCGGCGTAGACCTCGTAGTTGACCGTGGTCTCGTCGATGTCCAGCGTCTTGGCGCCGCGCTTGCCGCCGACATTGACGAAGCGCTTGTTGTCGTTGAAGCCGCGCTGCACGCCGAAACCGAGCAGCAGCCGGTTGCGATGGCCGGCCAGCATGCCCTCCCAGGTCAGCCGGCCGAAAGCGCCGATATCCTCCAGCTCGTTGTCGATCACCTGGAAGATCGGGTGGTAGAGGCTCTTGCGCTGGTAGTAGGCGCCGATCTCGGCCACCGTCTCGTCGCCCAGCCGGAATCCGGTCTTGTTGGCCAGGCGCAGCCCCCTGATGTCGCGGGCATAGTCGTTGACCACGTTGTTGGGCGGCACCGAACGCGGATCGTGCAGGGCAGCGTCGCGCGAGATCGAGCCGGGTACTTCCTGCCGCACGTCGTTGAGGTTGAGGAAGAAGCGGGTCTCGACGTTCTCGTTGAGCCGCACGCCGACATTGCCGTTGAGCCGCTTGTTGTTCTGCCGGCTCTGATGGCGGAAGCCGTCCTGCATGATCCAGGTCGGCGTCAGGTAGTAGTCGAAATCGCCCAGCGCCATGCCCGAAGCGAGCTGGAAGCGCCGGAAATCGAAGCTGCCGGCCTCGGCGCGGGCGAGGAACGCCGGCGCGTCGCGGCCGGTGGGCGAGACGAAGTTGATCGCCCCGCCCAGGGTCGCCGCGCCGTAGCGCAGGGCGTTGGCGCCCTTGAACACCTCGACGTAGCGCTGCGCCAGCGGCTCGATCTCCTGGAAATCGCCGGCGCCGTCGGCGGCGTTGAGCGGAGTGCCGTCCTGCAGCAGGCGCACGCCGCGCAGATGGAAGTTGCGCGCCAGGCCGGAGCCGCGGATCGACAGCTTGCTGTCCTCGCCGAATTTGGGCTGGGCGAAGACGCCGGGCACGTAGTCGAGCATGTCCTCGAGGCCGATCGGGCGGCGATCGCGGAACTCCTCGGCCGGCACGACATCGGCGCCGCCGGGCACGCGCCTGATTTCCTCTTCGGCACCCTCGACCGAGGGCGTCACCAGCGACTCGGGCGGCGGGGCGGTGACCAGGACCGGTGCGACGGTGGCGGGCGCATTCTGCGCCAGCGCCTGGCCGGCGATGATGGCAAGCACGAACAGGACGGCGACGAAAGTCAGACGATGGATCGGCGCGCGCGCAAGGCGCGGCCTGGAACGATGCAACATGGGATTCCCCCCTGAAAACGCAGACGGACGCGCGCCGCCGGGCGCAGGGCCGGCGGCGCAGGATCAAGCGACGTCAGGTCAGGGAAGGAGGCGCGCGAGCGGCGAAGGAGAAATGCCGCGGCGGGGCGCGCGGCTGGGCGGCAACGGCTTCGAAGTGTGACTCCGCCACGAGGACCGGATCGGCGAACTCGATCGCGACCGGCAACACGGCCGCTTGCGCCAGGGTCGTGGCCGCGCAGAGCGGACAGGCATGCGTGCCCGCCCCTGCAGCATTGCCGGATTTGCCGTCAGGCTCGACCGGCAGATCGGCGACCTTGACGATCTTCATGCCCTCGATGGTGCAGATGATCGCCGTGTCGCCGAGAATGTGGCGGCCGGGATTGAACGGATCGACCGGCGCCAGGAAAGGCAGGAAGACCTGCAGCCATACCACCAGCCATGTCAGCGCCAGGCCCGAGGCGAGCAGCCTCTGGCGTTGCGGGAACAGGGGACGGGCGGTCGACATCGGCGGAGGCTACAATGGCCGCGCTCCGAAACAGCAGCGACAGATTGTCCGCAACCGTCGATCACCCGCCATGCCACCGCTCGCCGTGTTCCTCGAACGCCTGCCGACGCCGACCGGCGCCATGCTGCTGCTGTGCGACGCACATCAGCGACTGCGCGCGGCCGATTGGGAGGATCACGAGGCGCGGCTGTTCACTCTTCTCCGCCGCCAGTACGGCGAGCGCGTCGAGATCGCGGACGCGCGCCAGCGCTCGCCGGCGCGGCTGGCGCTGGAGGCGTATTTCGCCGGCGCGCTTCAGGCCATCGACGCGATCGCCGTCGAGACCGGCGGCAGCGATTTCCAGAAGCAGGTATGGCGGGCGCTGCGCCAGGTGCCGGCCGGATCGACGCTGAGCTATGCCGGGCTGGCGGCGCGGATCGGCCGGCCATTGGCGGTGCGCGCCACCGGGGCGGCCAACGGCGCCAACCCGGTCAGCATCGTGGTGCCCTGCCACCGGCTGGTCGGCAGCGACGGAAAACTGGTGAAATACGGCGGCGGGCTGGCGCGCAAGCGCTGGCTGCTGGCGCATGAGGGCGCGACGGTTTCCGGCTGACCCCGGGGGTTTTTCCACCGACGGATCCGGGTCGGGGAACCCGGGCGCGGCTCGAGCGGTATTCAGGTTCGGGCGGTTGCCGTCGGCGGCCGCCGATTTCGCACGCGAAACGCTGCACAGAGCGAGGCGGCCATGCAAAACCTGACCCGGATCGACCGCAACGACTGCGAAGCCATTCTCGCCGCCGTCCATGACGGCAACGAGGCCGACCCTTACATGCAGGCGATCCTGCGCGAGATCGACCGGCTCAACCGGCGTTTGGAGGCGCAGACCGCTTTTCTCGGCCGCGTACCGGAGACTTTCGTGACGCCGCCTTTCGCCGACGCGCTCGAAAGCGTCGCCTTCGATCTGTGGCGCGACTGCCTGCATCGCTCGCTGGCCGGCGATCAGGACGCGGCGCTGATCGTCGACGTCAGCGAGCCGCCCTGGCCGACCGAAACGCTGTCCTCGGCGCTGCACTAGGACGCCAGGCAGAACGGAACGAAGAAAAAGCCCGGCATCGCTGCCGGGCTTTTCCATGTTGTGGCGGATCAAGGATCCTGACGGTCTTCGCCGCTACTTGCTGGCGCCACCGCTGCCGCCGCCGACGCCAACACCGATGCCGCCGACGCTGGCGCCGATGCCACCGGCGCCGACACCAACGCCAATGCCGCCCGGGCCGCCGACGCTGGCGCTGACGCCTTCCGAGCCGACGCCGACACCGACGCCGCCGCTACCGCCGACGCTGGCGCCGATGCCGTCGGAGCCGACGCCGACACCGACGCCGCTCTCGCCGCCAACCCCGACACCGACGCCGCCGGCACCGGCCGACGCGCCGACGCCGGACGAGCCGCCGCTGGAGCCACCGCTCGAACCGCCACTGGAGCCACCACTCGAGCCGACTCCGGCGCTATCGGAGCCGACGCCAACGCCGATCCCGTCGGCGCCGCCGACGCCAACGCCGATGCCGCCGCTGTTGTTGCTGCCCGCACCGGTGCCGTTGCCGCCGATATCGGCGTTGATGCCGCCGGTGTTGTTGGTGGCGGCGTTGTGGCCAAGCCCGATATTGATGCCGCCGCTATTGCCCGACGTGGCGCTGGGGCCGATGCCGGCGTTGACGCCACCGGTGTTGCCGGCGGCCGCGTTGCTGCCGATACCGGCATTGATGCCGCCGGTGTTGGACGATGCGGCATTGGGACCGACGCCGGCATTGACGCCGCCGCTGTTCGTCGTCGCCGCCGTCGGACCGATGCCGGCGTTGACGCCGCCACTGTTGCCGGAAGCCGCGTCCTGACCGATGCCGGCATTGATGCCGCCGCTATTGTCGTTGGCGCCGCCGACCACGCCGACATTGACGCCGCCGGTATTGCCCTCGGCGCCGCCGATCACGCCGACATCGATGCCGCCGGAGCCGCCCGGCGTGCCGGGACCGCCGGGCGTGCCGGGATCATTGCCGGGATCGCCAGGGTTGCCGGGATTGCCCGGATCGCCGGGGTTGCCCGGATTGCCGGGGTCGCCAGGATTGCCGGGATTGCCCGGGTTGTTGGCGCCGGAAATGCCGGCGCTGTCGATGCGCGCGGCGCAGCCGTAATCGGCGATCTGCCGCAGCTCGGCCGGCGACAGCGCGCCGGCGGCGGTGGTGCAGTTGGCGAAGGACGGCGAGGTCAATGCCGTCGTCGCCGCAAGACAGAATGCGATGCCGCCAAATCGAATGTGTTTGCGCATATCGTCCCTCCTTGGAAATTGCGGACCACGAGCCGGCAACGAGAACGCGGACCGCCTCGTTCCCAGCCTGCGGTTTTGTCTATTTATGAGACGCACGCAGAACGTGCGTGGATTTGATTTAATTTTTTCTACCGCAGGGTTAGTTCGTCGGCAGTAGAACGTCCGACAAACAGGCAGATTTTGTATAGGTTTTTACGAGTCAGACGCGGCAGCGCCACTCGGTTGCATGAACGATCCGATAAGGGAATCCGGACGTTACGACGAATCCAGGGTTGCAGGGCCGCAGCTCCGTACCGATCCGCCATCGATACGACCAGTGCAGCGCTCGCCGCTGTGGATTGCGGGCTGTGGCGCTTTTTCCCGAGAAACGTTGCCGAGAGGCAGCGGTATCGGGCTGCGGGTGCGCTACTCCGCCACCGCCGGTCGCAGATGGCCGAGGCCGCGCAGGCTCTCGCCCTCGCCCTCCTGCCCGGCCATGCCGCGCTCGATCGCTTCCTGCTGGCGACGCCACATGGCGGCATAGATGCCGCCCTGCGCCAGCAAGTCGCCGTGGCGGCCGCGCTCGACGATGCGGCCGCGGTCGATGACGATGATCTCCTCGGCATCGACCACGGTCGACAGGCGATGGGCGATAACCAGCGTGGTGCGGGCGCGCGAGACTTCCTTGAGCGAGGTCTGGATCTCGCGCTCGGTCTGCGTGTCGAGCGCGCTGGTCGCCTCGTCGAACAGCAGGATCGGCGGGTTCTTGAGGATGGTGCGGGCGATGGCGACGCGCTGCTTCTCGCCGCCCGACAGCTTCAGCCCGCGCTCGCCGACCATGGTGTCGTAACCATCGGGCAGGCCGGCGACGAAATCGTGGATGCGCGCCAGCCTTGCGGCCTGCTCGACCTCCTCGCGGCTGGCCTCGGGACGGCCATAGGCGATGTTGTAGTAGATCGTGTCGTTGAACAGCACGGTGTCCTGCGGAACGATGCCGATGGCGGCGCGCAGGCTCTTCTGCGTCACGCCGCGAATGTCCTGACCGTCGATCGTCACCGCGCCCGATGCGACGTCGTAGAAGCGGAACAGGATGCGCGAGATGGTCGACTTGCCCGCACCCGACGGCCCGACGATGGCGACGGTGTGGCCGGCCGGCACGCGGAACGAGACGCCGTGCAGAATCGGCCGGTTGGCCTCGTAGCGGAAATCGACGTCGCGGAACTCCACCACGCCCTGGCTGACCTGCAGCGGGCTGGCGTCGGGCGCGTCGGCGATCTCGGCGTTGACGTTCAGCAGGGCGAACATCTGCTCCATGTTGACCAGCGACTGGCGGATCTCGCGATAGACGAAACCCAGGAAGTTCAGCGGCATGTAGAGCTGGACGAGATAGGTGTTCACCAGCACGAAATCGCCCACCGTCATGGTGCCGGCGACCACCCCGTCGCCGGCCATGACCATGACCGCCACCAGGCCGGCGGCGATGACGACGCCCTGGGCGATGTTGAGGGTCGACAAGGTCGCCTTGGAGCGGATGGCGGCCCGCTCGTAGCGCTGGCGCGAACGGTCGAAGCGCTCGGCCTCGTGCTCCTCGTTGCCGAAATACTTCACGGTCTCGAAGTTGAGCAGCGAATCGATCGCCTTGGTGTTGGCCTCGGCGTCGGTGTCGTTCATCTGCCGCACGTATTTGGTGCGCCATTCGGTGATGGCCAGCGTCATGGCGATGTAGACGACGATGGTGGCGAGGATCACCAGGGCGAAGGTGAAGTCGTACAGGCCCCAGAGGATGACGGTGACCAGCGCCATCTCGACGATGGTCGGCACGATGTTGAACAGGCTGAAGGTCAGCAGGAATTCGATGCCGGCAGTGCCGCGTTCGATCGAGCGCGACAGCCCGCCAGTCTGGCGCTCGAGATGGAAGCGCAGCGACAAAGCGTGCAGATGGCGGAAGGTCTTGAGCGCCACCTGGCGGATGGCGCGCTGCGCCACCCGGGCGAACACGGCATCGCGCAATTCGCCGAAGGCCAGCGCCAGCGCCCGCGCCACGCCGTAGCCGACGATCAGCAATACCGGCACCGACAGCGCCGCCGCGACGGCCTGGCCGGGGGTCAACGCGTCGACCGCCTGCTTGTAGAACACCGGCACCACGACGTTGGCCAGCTTGGCCAGCACCAGCAGCAACATGGCGATGACCACGCGCAGCTTCAACTCGGCGGCGCCGCGCGGCCAGAGATAGGGCAGCAGGGCGGCGACGGTGCGCCAGGAAGCGGATCGGGGTCGGGACGAGATTTGGGAGGGAGACAGGGACATGAAGCGCAGCATATAGAGAGGGGCGCCCAAGGGAGCAAGGACGACCGTTCGGCCCGGGCCCCGGACAGGCGGGCGGGGAAAAGTCCCGGCTTGTTGTCGCCATATTTTCCCCCGTAGAGTCGACGCAATGGACGCCAAAGCCCTTGTCCGACCGATGGGTTGCGCGCTGGCGGCCGTCATGATGATGGCGGCGGGCCTGCCGGCGCGCGCGGCGGCGAACGAGGATCGCCGTGTGGCCCTGAGCTACGAAGTCCATATTTCCGGCATGTACGCGCTGAAAGCCGACGCTTCGGTCGACATTCTGGGCGACCGGTTCATGGCGGAAGCCAAGGTCGCCAAGACCGGCATCGTCGCAGCCCTGTCGAAGCTGTACCGCGCCGTGCACGTCTCGCGCGGCCGGCTGGTCGATGGGCGCGTGCTGCCCGACGGCTCGGTAATGCAGATCAATTCCGGCGACGAGGCCCGCGGCGTGCGCGCGTCCTACATGCCGGACGGTACGCTGGTGGTGGCCGAAAACCCGCCCTTCACGCCCAAGCCCGGCCGCGAGGTCGAGCGCGCCGATCGCGCCGGGGCGTGGGATCCGCTGATGGCGGCGATCGTCGCCGTGCTGGGGCGCAACGATCCGTGCAACGCGCCGCTGCCGATCTACGACGGGCGCACGCGCTTCGACCTGGAAATGCGCCGGCTGGGCAGCGAGAAGCTGGAGACCGACGGTTTCGCGCTGCGCGGGGAAGCGGTGGTGTGCGAGGTGCGCCTGCGCAAGGTGGCGGGCTACAAGCCCGATACCGATCCGGAAGAGGATTTCGACACGCCCGCCAAGCTGTGGCTGGGCCGCATCGACGATACCGGCCGGCTCTATCCGGTGCGGGTCGAGGTCGACACCAAGTACGGCACCGCCGTCGGGCATCTGCGCAAGGCCGACAGCCGGCCGCTGTCGGAAGGCGAGCGGGCGGCGCTCTCCAAGTAGCGGTGCAGCTCAGCTGCGCCGGCCGATCGCTTCTGCCAGCAGAATGTAGAGCTTGCCGACATCGGCGGTGACCAGCGCCTGATGCAGCAGCTTCTCCGAATCGATCTCCAGCGCCTTTTCCTCGAGTTTCTCGAACTGACGCACGAAGCGATCGACATGGGCGCGGAACTCGCCGTCCTGCTGGTATTTCGCGCGCAGGATCGGCAGGGCGCCGTCGTCCTTTATCTTCAGCAGCCGGCGGGCGAAGAAGCCGCGATCGCCGGCGCGATACTTGGCCCAGGCGTCGGCCGGGATGCCGTCCTGCAGCAACCGGCTCATGTCGACCGAGGCGGCGTTGAGCTGGCCCATGACCTCGCTGGCCGAGCGCAGGAAGCCGTCGCGCCTTGCCTCGAACTCGGCCGAGCGGATCTGCTCGGCGTTCTCGACCGCCTGTCGCGCCGCTTCGCGCAGCGCCTCGGCCTGCTCGCGCATGCGCTCGACCGCCTGGTTGGCGGATTCCAGCGTCGCGCGCTGCTCGCCGACCCATTTCTCGACGCGCTGCGCCAGCGCAACGCCGGCCTGATCGGTCTGGCTGGCGGCGGTTTCGACCGCGAGATTGATCTGCCGCGCCCGCGCGGCGAAGGCGTCGCCGACCTCGGTCATGCGCTGGGCGGTGTCGTCGGAGGCGGTCGATAGCTGCGCCATTTCCTTGGTGATCGAATCGCCCAGCTCCTTGAGGCCGTTGAGCGCGTCGTTCAGCCCCTCATCCATCGCCTCTTTCTGCGCGCCGAACAGGTCGGCGATCTCGCCGATGCGGTTGACCGCCTGGTCGGTGTTGTCGATCAGCGTCTGGGTCTGCTGCTGCAGCAGCGCGCCCAGCGCCGGGGCCTTGTCGATCAAGGTCTCGATGGCGCGCTGCATCGAATCGGACTGGTCGCGCAGCGTTTCGGCCACCGCCTCCGACCGCTCCATCGCCACCGAGGCGGCGTCGGTCAGATGGCGGGTATGGTCGTTGAGCGTGGTGTTGAGCTTCTCGATGCGCCCCAGCACCGCATCGGCCGCCTCGGCGATGCCGCCGCTGCGACTCGACATCGTGGCGTCGAGCTTGGCGATGTCGGCGGCCAGTTCGCCGACGGTGGCGCGGACGGTCTCGCCGCGACCGGCCAGCATCTCGCCCTGCGTCTTCAGCGTGCCGCTCATTTCGGCGAAGCGCTCCAGCGTCTTCTGCTGCTCGCTGGCAAGTGCCGCGACCTCGCGGCGGAACAGCTCGCCGGCGCCCGCGACCTTGCTGCCGGCGGTTTCGGCCGCGGCGTTGAGCAGGCGGATGCGTTCGTGCATGCGCTCGTTGATACCGTCGATGCGCTTGCCGGCCTCGCCCAGCGCCTGATCGAGGGCGGCGGTCTCGCGCTGCAGCACGTCGCGCACCGCCGAGGCGGCGGCCTCGGCCCGCGTCGCGGCCCCCGAGAGACCGATGGTCTGCTTGTTGAACGCCTCGCCCAGCGCCGATGCGCGCTGCGCGGCGGTGTCGGCAACGTCGCTGATCGCCCTGGTATGGCGGTCGAACTCGCCGGAAATCCCGGCCACCTTGCCGACCAGCGTGTCGGCGTTGCCGTGGAAGGATTGCAGGCGGGTCTCGAAGGCGCCGCCCAGCTCCTCGAGCCGGGTTTCCAGCGTCCGCAGGCGCGTGGCGGTCTCCTCCTCCAGCCGGCCGATGGCATCGGCGAAGGTCTGGCGCAAGCTGTCGCCGGCCGAGCCGGCCTTGGCCAGCGCGCCTTCCATGGCGCGGTCCAGCGCGCCGACTTCCTCGCCCAGCGCACCGCGCAGGCGTTCGCCGGCCGAGCCGGTGCGCTCGATGGCCTGCGCCACCGCCTCGTCGAAGCCGCTCAGTTCGCCGCGGATGCGCTCGCGCACCTCGGTGCCGGACGCGGCCAGCTTCTCGGCCATTTCCTGCGGCAGGGCGTTGACGGCGGAAATCTCGGCCGCCACCGCCGTTTTCAGTTCGCCGGCGACGGCCTCGATCTGCCGCCGCGATTCCTCGACCGCCTCGTTGAGCGCGCCGGACATGCCGGCGCTGGCCTCGCTGAGCCCCGATATGGTCATGCGCGAGATGTTCACCGCCTGCTCGACCAGGTTGCGCAGCTCGACCGTTTTGTGTTCGAGGTCGCCGAGATCGGCCATGCGCGGCGCCACGGTGGCGTCGAATGCCATGCGCTCGTGCGTCAGCTTGTCGACCAGCTCGGAGAAACGCTGCAGTTCCTCGGCCTGCGCCGTCAGCCGCTCGGAGATGGCGTCGATGCGGTTGCCGGCCGCCGCCAGCCGATCGCCCAGCGCGTCGGAGCGCTTCTCGACGTCGGCGATCAGCCGGTTGGTGGTGGCCTCGGCGTGCTCGCGCGCCTCCTGCAGGGCGAGCGGCAGGCGCTCGACCGCCTCCTCGCGCAGATGCACCTGCATCTGGCCGCGGAAGGCGGCGATCAGCGTCACCAACAGCAGGGGCGGCACCACCAGCCCCAGCACCAGCATCGCCATCTCGTGCGGCAGCAGGGCGGCGGCGGCGTTGTGCCAGCCGATGGCGCGCTCGATGTAGAGGAAGTAGGCGACCATCCAGCCGACGCTGACCAGCGCCAGCGCGCTCCACAGCAGCCTGGTCCACATTGCCCGCCGATTGTCCATCGCCTCCCCCTCCCCCAAGGGTTCGGCCGCTGTCGCTATGCAGCGGCCTTTTTCTGTCGCAGCAGCGCCAGGATCTCCGCCGCCGCCGCCGGGATGTTGGTTCCCGGTCCGTAGATCGCCGCCACGCCGGCCTTGCGCAGGAAGTCGTAGTCCTGCGGCGGGATGACGCCGCCGCACACGACCTGGATGTCGTTGCCGCCCATGCGGCGCACGTGCTCGATCAGCTCCGGCACCAGCGTCTTGTGGCCGGCGGCCTGCGAGGACACGCCGATGACGTGCACGTCGTTCTCGATCGCCTGGCGCGCGGCCTCTTCCGGCGTCTGGAACAGCGGCCCGATATCGACGTCGAAGCCGATATCGGCGAA
>JBDZUM010000054.1:0-26012 GCA_040255215.1 Rhodospirillaceae bacterium | reverse complement strand
TTCCGCTCGACGACGATGACTGAAACACTCGCCGGCCCCCGCGAACGGCGCGCGCAACCGCGTCGGCGAGGCGATGAAGCGGGAAATGGCCAAGCTCAGCCAGGGCATGCCCCAGCCCCCCGGCGGCTTCAAGCTCCCGGGGATGTGAGTCGCATAAAGACTGTCATCCCGGCCGCAGCCCGCAGGGCGGAGAGCCGGGACCCATGACAGCGCTTCCACTGGCACCGTACTATCGACACATGACTTGCTGCCGCCCGCCATCCGATCACTCGGCATTATGGGTCCCGACTCTGCGCCCCTTCGGGGCTTGGCCGGGATGACGGAGTTAAGGTGACCGGCCCCGAAATCGACCGACTGATCCAGCTGCTGGCCCGCCTGCCCGGGCTGGGGCCGCGTTCGGCGCGCCGCGCCGCGCTGCATCTGCTCAAGCGCCGCGACGTGCTGCTGCAGCCCCTGGCCGCGGCGATGGAGGAGGCGGCCGAGAAGGTGCGGCCATGCAGCCAGTGCGGCAATCTCGACACCGTCGATCCCTGCGCCATCTGCGCCGATCCGCGCCGCGATCCTTCGATCGTCTGCGTCGTCGAGGAGGTCGGCGATCTGTGGGCGCTGGAACGGGCGCGCATCTTCGCCGGCCGCTACCACGTGCTGGGCGGCACCTTGTCGGCCTTGGACGGCGTCGGCCCGGAAGACCTCAATATCGGCCCGCTGCTGGCCCGCGCCGCCAGCGAGGCGGTGCGCGAGGTGGTGATCGCCACCAACGCCACCACCGACGGCCAGACCACCGCGCATTACCTGACCGACCGCCTCGCCGCCTGCAACGTCGCCGTCACCAGGCTGGCGCATGGCGTGCCGGTCGGCGGCGAGCTCGACTATCTCGATGACGGCACTCTGGCGGCGGCGCTCAAGGCGCGCCGCGCATTGTAGGGGGATAGGCCATGGACGTCGCCAAACTCAACAGCCCGAACTACGCCGGCAGTATCGACTTCACCATCGCCGAACAGCATGCCGACCGCGTCGTCGGCAAGATGAAGGTGCAGCCGGGCATCCTCAACCCGTTCGGCACCGTGCATGCCGGCGCCATGGTGTGGTTCGCCGATGTCTGCGCCACGCGGCTGGCGATCGGCAGCGCGCAGCTGGGCGAGGGCGGCGCGGGCTTCCAGCTCGCCATCGATTTGCACACCGTGCTGCTGGGCAACCGCCGCGACGGCGAGCTGACCGCCGAAGCCTGCTTCGTCCGCCAGGGCAAGCGCGTCTCCGTCGTCCGCACCGCCGTCACCGGCCCCGACGGCCGCCTCCTCATGGAACTCACCAGCACCCACGTGCCGGCAGGGTAGCAGCGCCGCGAGCTTTCACTCTTCCTGTCCCCTCTCCCGCACGCGGGAGAGGGTGGCCAACGGCCGGGTGAGGGTGTTCTTCGTAATCAAGAATCGGCACACCCTCATCCGCCCTTCGGGCACCTTCTCCCGCAGGCGGGAGAAGGGACAAGCCAGAGAGCGAGTGCCCGGCTTTCCACTCATCCCGAGCAGCCGGCCGCGAAAGAAAAACGCGGGACCAGCGGCCCCGCGTCTCTCCTTGCCGGCGTCCGATCTCGATCAGAACGACAGGTTCTGCTTCAGCAGCACCCATTTGCCGTTCTGCACCTGCTGCAGCTGGGTCGGGATCGACATCAGGTGGTTGTCTTTGGAGAACTTGATCGGCGCGGTGCCGAAGATGTTCTCGTAGCCCTTGCCGCTCTCCAGCGCCTCCAGCATGGTCTTGCCGTTGAGATCCTTGCCGGCGAGCTGCGCGTAGTGCGCGAAGGTCATGACGCCGTTGTAGCCGTAGATCACCTGCGTCGTCGGCTCGGCGCCGTACTGCTTCTTGTACGACTCGAACCAGTCCTTGACCTTGCCCTTGACCGTGTCGGCATAGGGCATCTCGAACAGGCCGGCGGCGTAGAAGCCCTCGACCGCCTCCTTGCCCAGCAGCGGCACCTCGACGACGTTGGCTGCCGCCGAGCCCAGGAACACCGGGTTCCACTGCAGCCGCTTGGCCTCGGCCATGGCGCCGATGGTCTCGCGGATGATGGTGCCCAGCACCACCAGATCGCAGCCTTCCGCCTTCATCTTGGCGATCTGCGAGGAGAAATCCGAGGCGCCGCGCTTGTAGCTGGTGACGGCGGCGGCCTTCAGTTTCATCGCCTTGAGCTGCGCCTCGAAGCCGTCGGTGACGTTCTTGCCGAACTCGTCGTCCTGGTACATGACGCAGGGCTTCGAGAGCTTCTTCTCCTCGATCAGCGTCTTCATCGTGGCGCGGATCGAATCGGCGTAGGGCAGGGTGATGGCGAATTTCAGCCGCTCCTGGGCGCGGCCCTTCTCCATCGTCCAGGTGAACTCGGCCGAGGTCACCGGAAAGAGCTGGAACACGCCGGCATCGAGCACGATGTCCTGCGGCGCCAGCGTCGTCGGCGAGCCGAGCGTCGCCACCATGGCGAACACCTCGTCGCGCTCGATCATCTTCTGCGTCGCCAGCACCGCGCGCTTGGGATCGTAGCCGCTGTCCTCGATCACCAGCTTGATCTTGCGCCCGTTGATGCCGCCATTGGCGTTGATCTCGTCGACCGCCATCTTCATGCCGTTGGCGGTCGGGATGCCGAAGGCCTTGATCGGCCCCGACAGGTCCTGATGCGTGCCGATGACGATCTCGTCCTTGGTTACGCCCTGGTCGGCGAATTTCTGCGCCGCGGCCGGCAGCGCCAGCGCCGTTCCCGCCAGCAGCGTCGCGGCCAGCGCGATGGCCTTTCTCGTCGTTCCGTACATGACCACTCCTCCTCAATGCCCGTTGTTCACTACGCGACTTGTTACTGTCCGTGCCGCCACGATAGCGCGCGCGAGGCTCCGCGCCAGCCCGACGGGCGGCGCGGCGGCGCAGGCCGGATTTTCGTTTCGCCTTGCGGCAGGGCAGGGGGTGCAGGCGGTCAGAACCGTCGGCGGCGGCGGAAGCGGTCGTGCCGCCGCCAGCGCCGCCAGCGCCAGACGGCGAGATAGATCAGGCCGAGCGGCCCGAGCGCAATGACGAAGAAGATGTTCGGCACTTCGAGCCACAGCCGCGCCAGCGTCGCGCCCGGCCAGCGCGCGCCCAGCCGGCCGAGAAGCTCGCCCGCGCCCAGCACCGTCTCGCCGTCGCGCTGGTCCCGCAGCCTTACCTGCGCGCGTTCGATGCGCCGGTGCGGCGCGGTCGCCGGCACGCGGATCGTCACGTCGCAATCGGTCTCGCGCAGCACGAACATGCCGCCGCGCCGCGGCGCGCGCCCGGTGGTCGTGCAGGAATCGACCGTCACCAGCGCATCCTCGATCGGCGCGCCCAGGCCGAGGCTCAGCAGCGTGTCGCGCACCAGCTTGCGGGTGACGAGGAATTCGCCTGTCTGGGCCAGGAAGACCAGCGCGCACGCGCCCAGCAGGCCAAGCGCGATGCGCCTGGCGACGATCCGTCGCCGCTGGTCGGTCTGCCGGTCCACGGCGGCAGCATAGCGGATCGCCTGCTCGGGAGCGCTATGCCGCCGCAGGAGACAAGGGCATGGCCGGGACCACTCTCGCTCCAGCCAGGAAGAGTTGGGCGGCGTCGCGCGATCGGCCCGAAAGCGCGCGCTGCCGCCCGATCGCGATCCGCTCTAGAATTCGATGATGACCGCGACGGCGGTGGCGCCCATCGCCTCCATCGCCCGGCAGGTCGCGGCGATGGAGCGGAACACATCCACCGCGCGGTCGCGTAGCCATTCGAGGTACTGTTCCTGTGGAGGGCCATTCTGCTTGACATTCCACGCCCAGAAATCCTCCATCACGGGAAGCAGCGGTTCCGCCTCGGGCTCGCGCCGCTCCAGCGCGTCGGCCAGCCGTTCGGCCGCTGCAGCGGTTTCGGCCGGCGCGTACAGGGTCTCCATGTGGCGCCATATCCCGTGGATCGAGTCGAGATAGTGCGCCGACGCGTCATTGGCGGAGATGTCTTCCACATTCCGGCTATCGCCGCGTATCGCCAACGCCTGCAACCGGTAATGCTCGAACGCCGCCTTTACTTCGGGTCTGGCCCCGTCCGATATACCATCGGCGAAAAGGTTCAACAGCCCTTCGCGACTTCTATAGAATTCGTACTCCAGGTCGAGCTTCCTCAGTCTGTCGTAGTCGGCCCCCGACAGTCCCTTGCCCACAAGAAAATGGCACACGCCCATAAGTCGCCCTTTCCGCGCTGCGTCGGCCTGCGTCGGCCTGCGTCGCCGTCAGCCGTCGGTCAATATTTCAACTCGACAAACGTCACCACGTCCGCTCCCAGGCCGGCCAGTTCTTTGCAGATATATTCGACCTGACGGAACATCCAGACGAAATGGTCGCGAGGGGTATAGGGCTCGTCGTCCGGATCCGACGTCACGTGGGCATTGGGGTCGTACCTCAGGATCTCCAACCACAGGGGTTCGATGCCGGGGTCGTGCGATTCCAGCGCCTGAGCCAGGCGGCCCGCCGCGGCGGCCGTCTCAAGCGGAGGGTGACTTATCAGCCTGGACAGTTTCCATACCCACGCCATGTCCTGGCGCGGGTCCAGGCCGTCGGGCCAGCGGCCGTTGACGATATTGCTCAACCAAAGCTTCCAATCCCAGCGGTCCGGCACGTAGATGCCGCCGAACCTGTAGATGCCGAGCGGCGTCGGTCGATAGTCCTTCATTATTGCTTTGATCTTGAGATCGCGGAAGGGAACGGGAGACGGAACGCCGTCCGCCTCCGGTGATCCGAAGATTTCCAGAACTTCCAGCCCCACGTCCCAGTTGAGCGAGACGATCGGGCTGTTCACTCGATAATGGTCCCGCCATTTCACCCCGCGGCCGATGAAGATGTATTCGCTGGAAGTCATCGTGGTTGTCCGGTCGCAAAAGGGCAGCAGTATATGCGCGCATAAAATAGGGAACAAGCACGCATAGGTTGCTGCTGCGGCGCGCCGCCGGAATTGCTCCCGCTCCAGATCGTCGCTGATAGACGGATGGAGTGCTGCCATCGCGCCGATGGCGAACAGCGCCAGGGCTATGAAACGACGAGGATTGCAGGCGCGGCCTGCGGGCATGTCGCCTGTCGTTACATCGGCTCGGCGGCGACCATGACGTTGGTGACGCCGCGCGCCGCCATTTCCCGGCAAAGCCCGGCAATCTGCCTGCACATGAAGATAATGGTTGTTCGTGCGTGAGAATCAATCTCGGCGGCGGTTTCAGGTACGTGACTCGAACTTATCGCTCTCAGACTCTCGCGCCACCGCTCGATCCTGCGGGCAGCCTCCAGCATGAACTCGGCATCGGGATCGCCTCTCTCGACCGCGGCCTCGAGACGGTCTGCGGCGGCCGCCACGTCGAGAGGGGCGCGCCTGACCTTTTGAGCCTTCCACAGCCAGCCGGTCCCTTCGGGATCCCATTCATGCAAAGCGAACAGCCGTTCGTCCTCGTCGTTGAAGGAGCCGTAGCAGGAAATGTTGAGATCCTCGATCGCCAGCCGGCGGATGCACTCGCGTACTTCCACGTCATTCGTATCGAGTTCGTCCAGAATCTCGTCCTCCCTGCCCATGAGGTCGACCGGCCAGTCGGTGGCCTTGGTTATCTCCTCGTAATCCTTCGACCGCAACCCTTCGCCAAGAAACATGACCCAGATCGACATGGAACTCTCCTCCACCGGCCGCAACCGGTCGTTTCAATCCATACTGATCTTATTTCAGCTCTACGGGCCGTGACACACGCATAGATGGCAAAGAGAGCGGTCTGTGCATTGTAATCGAGGCCGCGTTGTTCAGATGCCCGACCGACCATCCCTTTCCGTCCGGGCGGCCGGCGCGGCGCCCAGAACCAGGAGCGCCAGGGCTATGACGTGCTGGCCCGACATGTTGCGCGGCGCGGCTTGCTGGATGGCGCCGATCAGCTTCTCGACATCGGCCCGCGTGACCCAAGGCGGCAGGGTCTCGGCGATACTGGTCCAGTTTTCGTCGAGGCCTGCGCTTATCGAGGTGGTTTGAGACGCGTAGCTGATGCAGATGGGCATCGGACAGGAGTGTCCGAATTTTCTCCCAAGGTTATTGCCCTAGTTGAAGGCCTCGAACGTGATCAAGGTTTCACCGTGTTCCTCAAGCCGCCTGATGTGCGCGATGCATTCACGCATATCCTCTGCAACACTTAGCCTGAAATAACCGTCGGCATCGTCCTGGCGATAGGCGTCGTAGACCCATAGTTCCGTCCACTTGACGGCGTTCGGGTCTCCGTCCAGAAGCGCTTGTCGCAGCCGTTCGAGAACGGCTGCGACTTTGCCCGGCGGATGCCAGCGCTCTGGGTCGTCTTCGATCGGTTCCGACCAATTGATCGTCATCGTGTCGTTCAGTCCGATCGTATCGCCCCAGGCATGCAACGCCTGATAGTCTGTGTGGGTTTCGTACAAGCACAGCATGTAAGACATGTAGCGGGTTCGGTAGCCGTCTCCTTCGAGCGCCTCAACCTGTTCCCTCGACAAGGTCTTGCCCCGTACCTCGAAATCGATGGGCATCGACGTTCCTCCACGGTCTGTTGCGGATCTCGGGGCACTGCGGCTCACGTCCCGCGTCCTTCCCGTGAGTCGCCGTTTTCCTGCAGTTGCGCCACCAGGGCCGCCCCGATCATTGGGCCAAGAACGGCCAGATTGCCATAGCCGGATTTGGAGAATTCCGTAACGATCTTATCGACGACTTCGACGACTGTCTCACGACCGAGCGCTTTGCCGATTTCCGATTTCATGAATTCGTCGGCGATATCACCCTTTTTGATATCTTTGAACGCCACCCAGCCGATCTGGTACACGTTTTCGACGCCGTTTTCCTTGAGGTATGCGACAAGTTCCTTCTCGCGTGGCCGCTGTTTCGCGCTACCTGTCTTGATTTGCGTGATGTTCTCTATGTCCTGCGGATCGACACGGTGCACCTTCCCGTCGATCTCGATTGTAAAGGCATTGCGGCTGGAGCTCGGCCGGGACAATGCGCCCCGACGAAGAATCAGCAGATCGGGATGAACATGAGTGCCGTCCGGAAGGTACATTTTTTTCGGCTGTAAGGTCGCATACTGTCCCAGATCGGTGAAGAATCGAACGATGCCGTCTGCGTAGGAATGTTCTGCTGCCATGCCTTTGGCGTTGTTGAATGCAGAGCGATAGCTGCGCTTCTCGCTGCCTGACATGTCGAAAAAACCGGGGCTTCCGTGTTCCAACGCTCTGTTCGTCGGAAACGGATCTTTCCTTTTCGCATCTAACGCGGGACCAGATGGCGGCCCGGCTTTCGCGAGTTCGGCGGTGTTTTCGACCGACTCGCTCGGTGGTTCGACGGAGATGTCCTCGACCGGATTTGAATTCTTGCTTTCACGACCGGAGAGATGGTCCGGTGGATGCGAATCTTCGGCGACTTTGCCCGGCGAATCCGGCTGCTGTTTCGGTTGGTGAGATTGAGGAGGGGCGGGGTCAGTGCCAATCGCCGGATGCGTCGGCAGAACTGGCGCTTCTAGGTTGCTGCCGCCAGCATCGACGGATTTTGCGATATCGCGCCCGTCTTTCGAGACCTCGACGATTTCACGCGCCTTGGTCGGATCGATCGTGAAGCGACTGAAATCTCCCAGCGCCCGCATTGTCCGCTTGCCGGCGACGGCGAGCTTGGTGCCGGGGATGTAGCCGGCGACGACCGCCATCAGCCGACCGGTGGCCAGCGCCATGCCGATGGCGCTGCCCGCCTTGGCGGCTTCCAGAAAGTCGTTGCCGGCCTCCGACACTTCCTCGACGTCGCCCCAGGGCGTCAGGCCGACGATGAACTCGATTCCCATTTCGAGCACGCTGGCGCCCAGCACGCGATGGCCGACCAGCGGCAGCAGCGCGTAGGCGGCCTGCATCCGGTCGCCGCCCTCGCCGAGCAGCGCCAGTTGCGCGTCGAGCTGGCGCACCGCGTCCGGATCGGGCGGCAACCGGGCCCAGTCGATGTCGGCCATGCCATGCCAGGTCTCGTCTGCCGTCGGCTGGCGCCGCGGCAGGAAGGCCAGCGCCTGCTCGCGCCAGGCGCGCGGATCGGTGCGCGGATCGATCAGCGCCTGCAACAGATTGAGAGTCGGAACGCCGTTCTTCGGATCGAGCGCGAAACGCCGACCGACGTTATTGGTAAGGGCCAGCTTCGCGCCGCCGCCGGCGTCCCACAGGGACCAGCCCGGCTGTTGGGCGCGCTCGACCTTCATGGCGCCGCTGCGATTGACGTTGGAGAAAAGCTGGCGGTCGCGCTCGGCTTGCTCCTCGATCTCCTGGCCCCGGGCGATGCGTCGCTGAAGCCTGGCCATGTTGTTGTCGGGGCCGCGGCCAGCGCCGGGCAGCCGCTCCTGCCAGTTTCCCTCGCCATCGAACTGGGACCGGGCCGCCTTCTTGAACGCCTGCGCAACCTCGGGCGTCTCGCCCAGCCTGGCTTCGATCTCGGCCTCGGCCTGCGCGAAGGTCCGGTAGCCGCCAGCGAGAATTCTGCGCTGCAGCGCGTCCACCTCGCGGGACGCCGTCTCGCCGTAATCGCGGCGGCCGTAGTCGCCGGCGGTCGCGTCATCGCCCGCCTGATCCGCGACAGCGTCGGAACCCTCGCCGCCGAACAGCCTGTCGGGCGCGCCTGCCGACGAGATCGTGTCGCTGTCGCTGCGGATCTGCGTCTGCGGGCCAACGGGCTGGCGCCGGTCGGGCTGCGCGTGGGTGTCCCTTGCCGGCTGCGCCTGGGCCTGCAACTGCGGCTCCCCGTCCTCGGGCAGGCGCGTGCTGGCCCGGCGTGCGGGTTGCGCCAGCAGGGTCTGCTGCGGCGGCGGCCTGGTGAAGCCGATGCGCGCACCGGCCGGCGCGTCCGGTCTGGCGGCCTGCCCCGTCATGGCATCGTCCGGCCGCGCCGAGGGATTGTCGGAAGCCGGCGGGTGCTGCGCACCGGTCCGCAACGCGCCGTTACCCGACGCCCCCGGCCGCGGCGCCCGCGCCGGCACGCCGATCTCGCGTTCGATCTCGGCCTGCATCCGCGCCTCGGTCTCGCGCATCCGCTGGTCGTGCTCGGCGGCGGCGATGTCGCGGCCGATCATGGCGAAGGGATCGGCGAAGCCGCGCTCCTCGGCCCGCTTCTGCCATGGGGCGGCGAATTTCTCCCAGTCGGCCAGCGCCGGCGGCTTCCTGCCGCGATCCTTGTAGGGAAATTCCTCGATGTCCTTTTCCGACGGTCCCCACGACGAGGGATCCTCGGGCAAATACCGGTTTGCCACGGCCAGTCTCCTGAAGCTTGCGAGAGACTGAAGAATATGCCATCAATGAATTATTGGATACCGGATTCGACTCAGCCGGATTTCCCCTTGAAACGGGCGAATTATCGTTCTATGTCAGAAAGATAGGAAAACTCTCTCGAACGAGAGGCCGCCGCGTCTGCAGAGGAGAACTCTGCTGGCAGAATGCAGGCAGACGATTATGCGCAAAGTGTTTCACGTGAAACATTTTCCATAATCAGGCGGGCGGTGGCGTCAGGGCCTGTGGCGCGTCCTCCATCTCGACCTGCTGGATCTTCTCGCCGCGGCTCGTGATCTTGTCGGTCGAGATCACGATCTTGTCGATGTCGGCGGTGGTCTGGCCGAAATGCCTCTTCAGCGCCGTCACCCGCTCGGCCAGCCGCTCGACGTCGCCGACCAGCAGCCCGACCTCCTTCTGGATCAGATGCGCCTGCTCGCGCATGCGGACGTCCTTCAGCACCGCCCGCACCGTGTTCAACGTCGCCATCAATGTCGTCGGCGAGACGATGTAGACGCGGGCGCGATAGGAGCGGTCGACCACGTCGAGGAAATTGGTGTGCAGCTCGGCATAGACCGCTTCCGACGGCAGGAACATCAGCGCCGATTCGGCGGTCTCGCCGGCGATGATGTATTTGCCCGCGATGTCGGAAATATGCTTGCCGACGTCCTGGCGGAACTGTCGTTCGGCGGCGGCCTGCTGCGCCGGATCGGCGGCGGCGCGCAGCGCGTGGTAGCTCTCGAGCGGAAACTTGGCGTCGATGCAGATCGGCCCGGGCGGCTGCGGCAGGCTCAGCAGGCAGTCCACTCTGGAACCGTTCGACAGGCTGGCCTGCATCGCGAAGGCCGACGGCGGCAGGATGGCCGACACCAGATCGGCCAGCTGCACCTCGCCGAACGCGCCGCGCGCCTGCTTGTTCGACAGCACCTCGTTGAGCGACACCACCTGCGACGACAGCTGGTTGATCGATTTCTGCGCCTCGTCGATGCGCGCCAGCCGCTCGCGCAGGTCGGTCACCGTCTTGGCGGTTTCCTGCTGCCCCTTGTCGAGCCGCTCGCCGAGCTGGAGCTGCAGCGCCGTCAGCCGCTCGTCGAGCGCGTTGCGCACGTGCCGCTCCTGCGCCTGCATGCCCTCCAATACCTTGAGCATGGTGTCGATCTGCAGCTTGACCGCATGGTCGAGCCGTTCGTTGACTTCCGCGGTATCGCCGCCCGGCGCGCCGCGGCGGAACAGCATCGCGCCGATCAGCCCGCCGGCCACGACGGCGATCAGGACGATGAGGATCAGGATCAGGGTGGAGGCGTTTTCCATGCCGCCAGCCTAACACGGATGGGACCTTGGCCTGAGCCGCCGGGGCGCGGAAATCCGGGGAAAAACCGGCCGATCCGGGGGCGCATGGCAGCCCGCCGCGGCTTGACGGCACAGCGGCGAGCGCTTAGCTAAGGGCCAGCCCGCAACCGTCGAAAGTCCCCGAGCGTCCCATGGCCTTGCTGCCGATCCTGACAGCGCCCGATCCCAGGCTGAAGCGGATCTCCAAGCCGGTCGACAAGGTCGACGCGGAGATCGCCAGGCTGATGGAAGACATGCTGGAGACCATGTACGCCGCGCCCGGCATCGGGCTGGCGGCGCCGCAGGTCGGCGTGCTCAAGCGCGTGCTGGTGATCGACATCGACCGCGAGGGCGAGAAGACCGGGCCGCTGAAGATGGCCAATCCCGAGATCATAGACGTCTCCGACGAGGACGCCTCCTACGAGGAAGGCTGCCTGTCGGTGCCCGAGCACTACGCCGAGGTCGAGCGCCCGGCGCGCGTGACGGTGCGCTATCTCGACGAGCAGAACGAGATCCGCACCCTGCAGGCCGACGGTCTGCTGGCCACCTGCATCCAGCACGAGATGGACCATCTCGACGGCATACTGTTCATCGACCGCATCTCGGCGCTGAAGCGCAACATCATCTTGCGCAAGCTGGTCAAGGCCCGCAAGGAAGCCGAGAAGGAAGCGCAGCCGGCCTGAGGACTGCGACGAGCGTCCTTCTTCGCCCACTGCCTGCACCAGTTTCCCCTCATCCTGAGGAGCGGCCCGAAGGGCCGCGTCTCGAAGGATTGGGTCCAGTATCGATTGTGCGGCCGATCCTTCGAGACGCTCGCGTGCGCTCGCTCCTCAGGATGAGGGGAGAGGTTGCTGTGGCGGTTCGAGGCACAGCGCTCGCCTTGGCGCGCCGGGCTCGATAGTATCGCCGCCATGCGCATTGCCTACATGGGAACCTCCGATTTCGCGGTGCCGGCGCTGCGGGCGCTGGCCGCCGCCGGCCACGAAATCGCCGCCGTCTATTCGCAGCCGCCGCGCCCGGCCGGACGCGGTCAGGCCGAGCGGCGCTCGCCGGTGCACGAGGCGGCGCTGGCGCTGGGCCTCGACGTGCGCACGCCGCCATCGCTGAAACCGCAGGAGGAGATCGACGCCTTCCGCGCGCTGGATCTCGACGCGGCGGTGGTGGCGTCCTACGGCCATATCCTGCGGAAAGATTTTCTCGCGGCGCCGATCTTCGGCTGCCTCAACATCCACGCCTCGCTGCTGCCGCGCTGGCGCGGCGCGGCGCCGATCCATCGCGCCATCCTGGCCGGCGACCGGCAGACCGGCGTCACCATCATCCGCATGGACGAGGGGCTGGACACCGGCGACATGCTGCTGGCCGAGGCCGTGCCGATCACCGCGGCGAGCACGACGCCCGTCCTGCACGACCAGCTGGCCGAGCTTGGCGCGCGCCTGATCGTGGCGGCACTCGACGGCGTGCTGAACAAATCGCTGACGCCGGTGAAGCAGCCGGAGGAGGGCGCCACCTACGCCCACAAGCTGGGGCGGGAGGAAGGCCGGCTCGATTGGCGCCGGCCGGCGGCCGAGCTCGAGCGCCAGGTGCGGGCGCTGGCGCCGTGGCCGGGGACGTATTTCGATCTCGCCGGCGAACGCATCAAGGTACTGGAGGCGGCACTGGCGCTGGGCAGCGGCGCGCCGGGGACGGTGCAGCCGGGCGGCGGGCTGAGCGTGGCCTGCGGCAGCGGCGCGCTGCGCCTGGTGCGCCTGCAGCGCGCCGGCGGCAAGGCGATGGACGCCGAAAGCTTTCGCCGCGGCTTCGCGCTGCCGGACCGCCTGCCGCTGCCCGACGTGGCGGCGATCGGCGCACGATGACGCGCTTCCGCCTGACGGTCGAATACGACGGCCGCCCCTTCGTCGGCTGGCAGCGCCAGGACAACGGCAATTCCGTGCAGCAGGCGCTGGAGGAAGCGATCTTCAAGTTCTGCGGCGAGCGACCTTACGTGCAGGGCGCGGGCCGCACCGATGCCGGCGTGCATGCGCTGGGCCAGGTGGCGCATGTCGACATCGACAAGCCCGCCGTCGGCGACACGGTGCGCGATGCGGTCAACTTCCATCTGCGGCCGTGGCCCGTCGCGGTGCTGGCGGCCGACGCGGTGGGACCGCAATTCCACGCCCGCTTCGACGCGGTGTGGCGGCGCTATCGCTACCGCATCGTCAACCGCCGCGCGCCGCTGGCGCTCGACGCCGGCCGCGCCTGGCCTGTCAACATTCCGCTCGACGCCGCCGCCATGCACGAAGCGGCGCAGCGCCTGGTCGGCCAGCACGATTTCTCGAGCTTCCGGGCGGCGATGTGCCAGGCCAAGTCGCCGCTCAAGACGCTGACCGAGATCAGCGTCGCGCGCCATGGCGACGAGATCGCCATCGAGGTCGAGGCGCGCTCCTTCCTGCACAACCAGGTGCGCATCATGGTCGGCACGCTGAAGCAGGTCGGCGAAGGCAAGTGGAGCGCCGACGACGTCAGCGACGCGCTGGAAGCGAAGGACCGCGCCGCCGCCGGCCCGACCGCACCGCCGGACGGGCTTTACCTCATCGGCGTCGGATACGAGTAAGCGAAAAGGTCGGAGCCTACTTCCGTCCCGCCAGCGCCGCGGTGAGGCCGAGGCCGATGAAGGAGAGGCCGGCGAACCAGCGCTGGAAGCGCAGGAAGCGGCGGCTGCGGCGCAGGAAGTCGCCCGCCGCGCCGGCCACCAGCGCGAAGGCGCCGTCGCTGATCATGCCCAGCCCCATGAAGGTGAGGCCCAGCGTCAGGATCTGCCAGTGCACCGGCCCGCGGGTGGGATCGACGAATTGCGGCAGGAAGGCGAGGAAGAAGATCGCCGTCTTCGGGTTGAACAGGTTGACCACGAAGCCGTCGCGAAAGACGCGGCGCAGCGGTTCGGGCGGCATTGCCGGCGCCTGCGGATCGATGTCCTTCGCCAGCAGGGTGCGGATGCCCATCCACACGAGATAGGCCGCGCCGAGATACTTGACGACGGCGAAGGCGAAGGCGGAGGAGACGATCAGCGCCGACAGGCCGATCGCCGCACCGACGATGTGGACGATGGTGCCGAGATGGATGCCCAGCACCGAGACCAGGCCCGCCTTGCGGCCCTGTTGCATCGAGCGGGCGACGATGAACAGCACCGCCGGTCCCGGCGTCAGCAGCAGGACCGCGGAGGCGACGACGAACAAACCCCACAATGTCGGATCGGGCATGGTTTCCCTCGCTTTTCTGGCGCGAGTAAGCCACGCGCCGGGCGCGACGGCAACGGTCCCGGCAGGCCGTCCGGGGCCGACGATGGCCGGCCGTCGTGGCGCAAAATGACAAATCCGAAATCCTGCAGGTATGGCATCAAGGGCCGCTGGCCGGCCCTCGCGTGCGGCCGGACGACAAGCGCGCCGAGGAGAACGGAAAATGCGGGCGACAAGCGCAATGGCATGGGGTCCTGCCGGCTGGCCGGCCATGGCGGCGATCGCCCTGGCTTGCGTTCTGGCGGGCGGTCTGGCGCTGGCGCCGCTGCGGGCGGCCGATGCCCAGACCGCCGAGCAGCCGCCCAGGCTGGCGGCGTCCAAGATCTTGCCGGCCAATCTGCGCCAGGGCGCGGATTTCAAGGTGCGCGAACAGGTCGCCAATGACGGGTTGCTCAACACATACGTGATCGATTCCAAGTTCGGCACGTTCACCGCCGTCACTACCGCCAGATTGCGCCAGCGCGTGGGCGAGATCGTCGCCCTGCGCCAGATGGAATCGCTGCGCCAATCCGATCTGTTCGCCCGGGCGATCGGCGGCTCGGCGCGGTCGACCGTCGGCGCGGTGCGCAATGCGGTGACGGACCCGGGCGGCACGGCATCCAACGTCGTTTCGGGCGTCGGCAAGGCGTTCTCGCGCACCGGCGAATCGCTGTTCGGCGCCCGACGCAGCGAGGCGGAGGACAGCGCGGCGGAATCCCTGCTCGGCGTTTCCGAGGCCAAGCGCAAATTCGCCGCCGATTTCGGCATCGACGTCTATTCCGACAACCAGGTGCTGCAGGAGCGGCTCGACGAGCTGGCGCGGGCGACGGCGTTCGGCAAGCTCGGCTATTCGGCAGCGCTGTCGGTCGTGCCGGGCGCGGCCGGCGCGGTGGCAACGGCCAGCGGCGTCGTCAGCACGACCGACGAGATCTACCGCACCACGGCGCCGGCCGATCTTCGCATCCTGAATCGCAAGAAACTCCAGGCGATGGGCGTGCGCGAGCAGGCCATCGCGGTGTTCCTCGACAACGGGCGCTTCACGCCGCGCGAGCAGACCGAACTGGTGGCGGCGCTCGAACGCATGCCGGGCACCGGCTCGCGCGAGCTGTTCGTGCGCTTCGCGGCGCTGACCAACGATCGCGAAATGGCCTATTTCCGCAGCCGCCAGGCGCGTCTGTACGCCGGCTATCACGCCAAGGTGGCGCCGCTGTCGTCCTTCGTCGCGATCGGCGAGTTCGTCGCCGGCCGCACCGCCTCGGGCGACGTCGTATTCAACCTGCCGGTCGACTACCTGGCCTGGACCCGGTGGATGGCCGAAGCCGTCACGCGTATCGACCATGCGGTGACGGCCCTGCCGGGCGTCGGCCAGAAGCGCCTGGTGCTGGTCGGCGGCGTGTCGCCCGCCGCCCGCCGCGCGCTGGCGGCCAAGGGCTGGCAGATCACCGAGAACGCCGAGAACCTGATTTCGGTCCTGCGCTAGAGCGGCGATCACATTCCGGCGCCTGCCGGCAATACGAGGAGGAGACGAACGATGCGTGGTGCAATTCTGCTGGCCGTCGCCGGATTGATTTCGTTGCCGACGCTGGCGTCGGCGCAGTCGGCGGGGACCTACAAGGCCCGGCTCGAGCCGGACGCCAAGAACATCGGCGCCTGCGAACGGCTGGACACCAGCCTGCGGCGCGAGCATACGCTGACCGTGGCCGGCGCCGAGGCCAATCTGGTCAGCGCCGGCGGCGTCAAGGCGAAGATGAAGGCGATGGGCGCGAACGTGTTCCAGAACGACAGGATCCAGATGGGCGCGGAGCAGTTCCTCATCGTCGCCGATCTTTCGCGCACGCCCGGAGCCGTGGTGGTCACCGAGAACCGCATGGGCTGCCGCTGGAGTGGCGAACTGAAGCAGTGATCCGCTTCAGGCCGCCGGCGCGCCCACCTGCAGCAGGTACTGCATGGTCAGGCCGAGCGCGATGTTGAGGCAGAGATTGGCGAACACCAGCATGCCGGCCTGCGGGATGGAGAGTTCCATCATGTGCCGCAGCAGTCGGAAATGCACCAGCGCGATCAGCACCAGCAAGGTCAGACCGATCAGCGGCTGCAGCGCCGACGGCATCTGGCGGGTCAGCGCATTCAGCCCCAGCACGAGGGCATAAAGCAGGATCTGCGCGTAGTTGAAGGCGGCGAGGTATCCTGGAAAGCCGCGCAGCCGGCCGGTGGCTTCGGCGACGCGCAGCACGACGACCGGAAAATAGAGCCAGCCGACGATGTAGAACAGCGCCATCAGGATGAGCTGGCGCGTGCCGCCGAAGCGCAGGCCGAGATCCTGTATCTGCATCATCGACTGGATGGCGTCGGCTGGCACCATCAGCAGCATGACCCAGAAGGAACGCCGCGCGGCCTCCAGGCTGCGCTCGAAATACTGCACGCCGGCGCCGTCGTTGCGGGCCAGGCGCCAGACGCCGACCATGCCCAGCGCCAGTTCGCGGCCCGACATCATGCGGCGCCGCCGGCGGCGAAAAAGCGTTCGAGCACCAGCCGATAGACTTCCTGCAGCTGGGCGATGTCGGCGAGAGCGGCGCGCTCGTCGACCTTGTGCATGGTCTGCCCGACCAGGCCGAACTCGACCACCGGGCAGTAGTCGCGGATGAAACGCGCGTCGGACGTGCCGCCGGTGGTGGAGAGCTCGACCTTGCGGCCGGTGACTTCGTTGACGGCGCCGGCCACTAGCGTCGACAGCGGACCAGGCTCGGTGAAGAAGGCCTCGCCGGAGACCGACACGTCGAGCGCATAGCTGCCGCCCACCGCATCGAGCTTCCGCCGCACGTGCTGCTCGAGCGTCTTCGAGGTGTGCAGGTTGTTGAAGCGGATGTTGAACGAAGCCTTCGCCTGAGCCGGGATCAGGTTGTTGGTCGGGTTGCCGACATCGGCGGTGTAGAACTGCAGCGAGGAGGCCTCGAAGAACTCGTTGCCGGCATCGAGCGGCTCTTCGATGAGGGCGGCCATCATGCGCGCCAGGCGATGCACCGGATTGTCGGCCAGATGCGGGTAGGCAATATGGCCCTGCACGCCCTGCACGGTGATGTGGCCGGTCATCGAGCCGCGGCGCCCGACCTTCATCATGTCGCCGAAGCGCGCCTTGTTGGTCGGCTCGCCGACGACGCAGGCGTCGAACTTCACGCCTTCGCTGGCCAGCGCCTGCAACATCTTCTTCGTGCCGTTGATCGCCGGGCCTTCCTCGTCGCCGGTGATCAGCAGCGAGATGGTGCCCCCGGTCGGCGCGGAGGTGCTGCCGTGCTGGGCGCGATACTGCGCGGCGGCGGCGACGAAGGCGGCGATGGCGGCCTTCATGTCGGCGGCCCCGCGGCCGTAGAGCGTGCCGTCGACGATGTCGGCGGCGAAGGGATCGACGGTCCAGGCGCGCCGGTCGCCCACCGGCACGACGTCGACATGGCCGGCGAAGCAGAAATGCGGACTGCCGCTGCCGCTGCTGGCATAGAGATTGGCGATGTCGGGCGTGCCGGCTTCGGCGAAATCCAGCCGCCGCGTCGCGAAGCCGGCCTCCTGCAGCGCCCTGTCCAGCACGCCCAGCACGCCCGCTTCGTCGGGCGTCACCGACGGGCAGCGGATCATCGCCTGGGCGAGAGAGACGGCGTTCGGGCCGGCGGGCTTGGCGTGGTCGGGCATTTGCGCCGGACTATATAGAGATTGGGCAGGAGGGGAAGTGCGTGGCGGCGGCACGATTCCATAGACCGTCATCCCGGGCGAGCGCAGCGAGACCCGGGACCCATGCAGGCGTCCCGAGCCCGAGAGTTTCCCCAGGAATCGGTCATGTCCGCACTGCGACGGAAAGGGCGTTATGGGTCCCGGCTCTTCGCCCTGCGGGCTGCGGCCGGGATGACGATATTTTTGGCGTAACGCGACTTTTGATCCGCGCGCGGCGCGTCCTTCCTCAATCGCGCAGCAGGTCGTTGATCGAGGTCTTGGAGCGGGTGCGCTCGTCGACGGTCTTGACGATGACGGCGCAGTAGGTCGAGGGGCGGTCGGGGCCGCCGGGCAGGTTGCCGGGGACGACGACGGAATAGGCGGGCACGCGGCCGACATGCACCTGGCCGGTGTGCCGATCGACGATCTTGGTGGTGGCGGAGATGAAGACGCCCATGGCCAGCACCGCGCCGGTTTCGACGATGACGCCTTCGACGACTTCGGAGCGGGCGCCGATGAAGCAATTGTCCTCGATGATGACGGGGTTGGCCTGCAGCGGCTCGAGCACGCCGCCGATGCCGACGCCGCCCGAGAGATGGCAGTTCTTGCCGATCTGGGCGCAGGAGCCGACCGTGGCCCAGGTGTCGACCATGGTGCCCGAATCGACGTAGGCGCCGAGATTGACGAAGCTGGGCATCAGCACCACGCCCGGCGCGACATAGGCGCTGCGGCGCACGATCGAGCCCGGCACGGCGCGGAAGCCGGCCTTGGCGAAATCGGCCGCGCCCCAGCCCGACGTCTTGAGCGGCACCTTGTCGAACCATGGCGCCATGCCCTTGCCGGGGAACGCCGCGCCGCCGTCCATCGGCACCGAATCGTAGAGGCGGAAGGACAGCAGCACGGCCTTCTTCAGCCACTGGTTCACCACCCAGCCGCCCGGACCCTTCTCGCAGACCCGCAGCGTGCCGTTGTCCATGCCGTCGAGCGCCGTTTCGACGGCGTCGCGAATCTGGCCCTTGGTGCTGGCGGAAATGCCCTCGCGCGCCTCCCAGGCGGCGTCGATCGCGGTTTCAAGCTGCTTGGCGTCCATTGGTCCCGGTCCTCGAATTCTGGCGAAAAATCCGGCGGACCTTGCCAAATATTCGGCGGCAGCGAAAGGGGTGGCTGCGGGCGCGGCTGGCGGATGATAAAACCAAGGGCATGGAGATGCCCGTCACGCGATACGCGAAAAGCGGCGACGTCAACATCGCTTACCAGAAGTTCGGCAGCGGCCCGCGCAAGATCGTCTTCGCGCCGGGCTTCGTGTCCCATGTCGAGCATTTGTGGGAGCATCCTAAGCCCAGGCATTTCCTGCAGCGCCTGGCCGCCATGGGCGAGGTGGTGATCTTCGACAAGCGCGGCACCGGCCTGTCGGATCATGTCGCCGGCGCGGCCACGCTCGACCAGCGCATGGACGACATCCGGGCGGTGATGGACGCCGCCGGCTTCGATCACGCCAGCCTGATCGGTATTTCCGAAGGCGGCGCCATGTGCCAGCTCTTCGCCGCCACCCATCCGGCGCGGGTCGAGGCGCTGGTGCTGATCGGCGCCTATGGCTCGTTCCTGCGCTGGGTCCAGAACAATCCGCGTTTCGACGATTTCGTCGCCATGGTCGACCACCACTGGGGCGAAGGCAGAACGATCGGCATTTTCGCGCCCGGCATGGCCGGGGACGCGGCCTTCGTGCAGTGGTGGGCGCGATACGAGCGGTTGGGCGGTTCGCCCGGCGCGGTCAAGGACCTGATGCACATGAACCAGGAGATCGACGTCTGCGCCATCATGCCCAGCATCGCGGTGCCGACGCTGATCCTGCATCGCACCGGCGACGGGCGCATCAGCATCGAGGCGGCGCGCTTCATGGCGAAGGCGATCCCCGACGCTCGCCTGGTCGAATGCCCCGGCACCGACCATCTAGCCTTCGTCGGCAATGTCGATGCCGAACTCGACGAGGTCGAGGAGTTCATCACCGGCGCGCGGCCGCTGGCTGCGGTGGAGCGGGTACTGGCGACGGTGATGTTCACCGACATCGTCGATTCCACCAAGCAAGCGGCGGCTCTGGGCGACAAGTCATGGGCGGCAAAGCGCACTGCGCACGATCAGGCGGTGCGCGGCGTCATCGAGCGGCAGCGCGGCCACGTCGTCAAAGGCCTGGGCGATGGCTTCATGGCGACGTTCGACGGGCCGGCGCGCGCGGTGCATGCGGCGCTGGCGGCGGCCACGGTGGCGGGCGAGCAGGGGCTGGCCATCCGCGTCGGCCTGCATACCGGCGAGATCGCGGTCGAGGAGGCCGATATTTCCGGACTTGCCGTGGCGGTAGCCTCGCGCGTCGCCAGCCTGGCGCAAAGCGGCGAAGTGCTGGTGTCTTCGACGGTGCGGGATCTGGTGGCGGGTTCGGGGCTGCGTTTCGCCGACAAAGGCCCGCAGGCCCTCAAGGGACTGGAGGAGCCGATGCGGGTCTTCCAGGCGCTCGCCTGAAAGCGCCGCCGCGGACCGTCAGTCCTCCAGCAACTTCTCGCGCTCGCGCTCGTATTCGCGGCGGCTCATGGCGCCCGATTCATAGGCGCGCTGCAGGTCGATGAGCTGCTGGCCGCGGCTGGGGGCCTCGGGCTTGACCACCACCTTCCGGTCGTCGTCGTCGCCGCAGGCGGCGAGGGCGGCGGGCAGGGCGACGGCGGCGAGCAGCGCCAGCGCGGTGAGCGGATTGCGCGATCTGCGGAACATGGCGGCACGATCTCCATTGGCTCAATGGAAAGCGAACGCTGCCGGCAGCGGCCGGGTTCCCCGGGCTCTCAGGCGCGGGGCGGCCAGTCCTGCAGGAAGCGCACCACGTCGTCGGTCTCGTGGTGGATATGGTCGCGCTCGCCGCCCAGCGCGGCCAGCCGCTCCTGGCTTTCGGGGGTGCGGACCCAGACGGTGCGCATGCCCAGCTCGTGCGCCGGCTTCAGATTATGCGCCATGTCGTCGAGCATGATGGCGCCCCTGGGATCGAAACCGAAGCGATCGACCAGCCGGCGATAGACCGCGATTTCCGGCTTGGGCACGTAGTCGGAGGCGACGATGTCGAACACGCCCTCGAAGTGATGCGCCACGCCCAGCCGCGCCATGATGCGCTCGGCATGCGGCACCGAGCCGTTGGTGAAGATCACCTTGCGGCCGTCGAGGCGGGCCAGGGCGGCGTCGAGCTGCGGGCTGGGCACGATGGCCGAGAGATCGATGTCGTGCACGAACTCGATGAATTCCTCCGGCTGGCAGGCATGCAGGGTCATCAGCCCTCGCAGGCTGGTGCCGTGCTCGTGCCAGTATTTCTTCTGCAGCCGGTGCGCCTCGGCGCGATCGACGCCGAGAAAGCGGGAGATGTACTGGCCGATGCGGTCGGAGACCTGGTCGAACAGGTTGCTCGAGGCGGCGTAGAGGGTGTTGTCGAGGTCGAACACCCAGGTTTCGACGGCGCGGGAAGCGGTGAGATCGACGCCGGCGGCGGCGGCATCGAGCACGTCCTCGCGTCCGGGCGGCTTCGTGTCGGGTTTCGCGGCGGGTTTCGCTGCGGCCTTCGTCGTCAGATCGACGCCGGCAGCCGCGGCATCGAGCACGTCCTCGCGGCTCGGGGGCGTTTTCTTGCTGTCGCTCATGCCCCCAACATGGCCTCGCGGGCCGGTCGGGGCAAGGCTTGCGGGCTCAGTTCAGCGTGTCGCCGTAGGTGTAGCCATTATACTCGGTCGGCTCGCGGCGCTCGCAGGCGGCGAGCAGGGCGGCGGCGCAGACGATCAGCACGAAAATCCGCATGGCTTGCTCCCTTGGCAATGGCCTGGGGAGAGAGGATGCGGGCTGGCGCCGCACGATTGAATAGCGCGAACGGACTATGCCGGCTCAGGCGCGGCGGATCATGGTGCCGACGCCGTGCTCGGTGAAGATCTCCAGCAGCAGGGCGTGCGGCACACGGCCGTCGAGAATGACGGCGGCCTCGACGCCGCGCTGCACCGCGTCGATGCAGTTCTCGACCTTGGGGATCATGCCGCCGGAGATGGTGCCGTCGGTAATCAGCGCCCGCACCTCCTCGATCGTCAGCTCGGGAATGAGCTTGCCGTCCTTGTCGAGCACGCCTGGCACGTCGGTGAGGAAGATCAGGCGCCGGGCCTTGATGGCGCCGGCGATGGCGCCGGCGGAGGTGTCGGCGTTGATGTTGTAGGTCAGTTCGTCGTGCACGCCGAAGCCGATCGGCGCCACCACGGGAATGACGCCGGCCGAGGTCAGCTGGTCGAGCAGGCGGGCGTTGATCTTGGCCGGCTCGCCGACCTGGCCGAGATCGACCTGCACCAGCTCGCCGGTGGTCGGGTTGCGCGTCTCGCGCACCTTGTTGGCGAGGATCAGATTGCCGTCCTTGCCGCAGATGCCGACGGCGGTGCCGCCGACTTCGTTGATGTCGGCGACGATCGCCTTGTTGATGGCGCCGGCCAGCACCATCTCGACGATCTCCATGGTGGCGGCGTCGGTGACGCGCAGGCCGTTGACGAACTCGCTCTTGATGCCGACGCGCTCCAGCATGCGGTTGATCTGCGGCCCGCCGCCATGGACGACGACCGGGTTCATGCCGACCTGCTTCATCAGCACGACGTCCTGGGCGAACAGATCGCCCAGCTTGGGATCGGTCATGGCGTGGCCGCCGTACTTGACGACGAAATTGTCGCCGGTGTAGCGGCGCATGTAGGGCAGCGCCTTAGAAATCGTTTCGGCGATGCGCAGCCAATGCTTGGTTTCGCCGATGTCCCTGTCCGCCATGACGCAGCCCTTCGATCAGATGCGAGCGGCGCGAAATCTAGCGGAAAGGGCCTGTCACTGCAAAGCCGCGAAGCCGGCCAGCTCGGCGCGCAGATCGGCGATGCCGGCGCCCTTTTCGGCCGAGGTGACGTGCAGGCGGGGAAAGGCCCCGACATGGCGGGCGATGGCGGCTTTCGTCGCCTCGACGGTGGCGGCCAGTGCGGCGGGCTTGACCAGATCGGCCTTGGTCAGGACGAGCTGGTAGGGCACGGCGAACTTGTCGAGCGCCGTCATGGTTTCGTCGTCGTTGGGCTTGACGCCGTGGCGGGCGTCGATCAGCACCAGCACCCGCTCCAGCGTCGGCCGGCCGCGCAGGTAGAGTTCGATCAGCTCGCTCCAGGCGCCGATCTTCGACTTGGCGGCGCGGGCGAAGCCGTAGCCCGGCATGTCGACCAGCATCAGCCGGCCGGCAAGGTCGAAGAAGTTGAGCTGCTGGGTGTGGCCGGGGTTCGAGGAGGTGCGGGCCAGTGTCTTGCGCCCGGTGAGCGCGTTGACCAGCGACGACTTGCCGACATTGGAGCGGCCGGCGATGGCGATCTCGGGCAGGCTGGCGGCGATCAGCGAGGCCTCGCTGGCGGCGCCGGCGACGAACTCGCAGGAGCCGGCGAAGAGCTTGCGGCCCCTCTCGCGCGCCTCGTCGTCGATGTCGGGCAGGCCGGGTATGGCGCTGCGCTGCTCGTCCTGCATCGCCTCGGCCTTCCTCGCGTTGCGGGCCTCAGGCCTTGGGCTTGGCCTTGGGCTTCTTGCGGCCGCCGCCCTGCGGCTTGTTGCCGACCAGCGGCGAGGGCGCGCCGGCGTCGACGCCGCCGCCGACCTTCACGTGCATGCGCCGCATGATGACGTATTGCTGCAGGATCGACAGGGTGTTGTTCCATGCCCAGTAGATCACCAGGCCGGCGGCGAACGGCGCCAGGATGAAGGTGAACACGATCGGCATCAGCAGGAAGATCTTGGCCTGCACCGGGTCGGCCGGCGTCGGGTTCAGCTTCTGCTGCAGGAACATGGTGATGCCCATGACCAGCGGCCAGATGCCGATGTTGACGAAGTTCAGCATGTGCGGCACGTCCCACTGGACGAAGCCGAACAGGGTCAGGATGGTGGCGGGATCGGGCGCCGACAGATCGTGGATCCAGCCGAAGAACGGCGCGTGGCGCATCTCGATGGTGACGTAGAGCGTCTTGTAGAGGGCGAAGAACACGGGGATCTGCACCAGGATCGGCAGGCAGCCGGCGGCCGGGTTGACCTTCTCGCGCTTGTACAGCGCCATCATTTCCTGGTTCAGCTTCTGCTTGTCGTCGCCGTGGCGTTCGCGCAGGCGCTGCATCTCGGGCGTCAGCGCCTTCATCTTGCTCATCGCCTGGTACGACTTGTTAGCCAGCGGGAAGAACAGCAGCTTGACCATGACGGTGAGCGCCATGATGGCGAGGCCGAAATTGCCGATGATGCCGTACAGCCAGTCGAGCACGTGGAACATCGGCTTGGTCAGGAAGAACAGCCAGCCCCAGTCGATCGACAGGTCGAACTTGGCGATGCCGAACTTCTCCTGGTAGGCCTCGATCGTGTCGACCACCTTGGCGCCGGCATAGACGCGGCCGACGCTCTGCCCGCTGCCGCCGGGGGCCACGGTCACGGCCGGGACGGTGTAGTCGACCTGGTAGCGCTCGGGCCCGTTGGCGGGGATCGTGCCGCGATAGACCGCCTGAACCTGCTGCGTCTGGTCGGGCACCAGCGTCGCCATCCAGTACTTGTCGGTGATGCCGATCCAGCCGCCGGTGGTGCTGAATTTCTGCTCGGGCTTGTCCTTGACGTCCTTGTAGTCGAATTCCTTCAGCGAATCGTTCAGCACGCCGAACGGGCCTTCGTGCAGGATGAACAGCCCGTCGGTCTTGGGCTTGCCGACCCGCGAGACCAGCCCGTAGGGATGCAGCGTCACCGGCTGGCCCGAGGCGTTCTCCACCGTCTGGGTGACGGTGAACATGAAATGCTCGTCGATTTCGTAGCGCTGCCTGAAGGTCAGGCCCTCGCCGTTGCTCCAGCTCAGCGTCACCGGCTTGCCGGGCGTCAGCGTCGCGCCATCGGCGGTCCACACCGTGTCGGGACCGGGCACCTTGGTGCCGGGCATCGCCGCCCAGCCGTGCTCGACGTAATAGGGTTCCGGCGCGCCTGGCGGCGACAGCAGAACGACGCTGGGGCTGTTGCGGTCGACGGTCTGGCGGTGGCGCACCAGGCGCACGTCGTCGATCCGGCCGCCGGTCAGCGAGATCGAGCCGGTGACTTCCGGCGCTTCGATCTTCACGCGCTGGCTGTCGGCGAGGGCTGCGGCGCGATCGCGCGGCGCGGCCAGTGCGGAGGCGCCCGGGGCGCCCGAAGCGGCGCCCGGTGCGGGCGCAGTCGAGGTGGCGCCAGGCACGCCCGGCGCGGTCGAACCGCCCGGCTGCGCGGCCTGCTGCTGTTGCTGCTGCTGGGGCGGCGGCGCCTCGGGGGCGGGGAAGATGAACTGCCAGCCGAAGATGATGACCGCCGAGGCGACGATGGCGAGGATCAGGTTGCGCGTATCCATTGGCGTAATCGTCCCAAGCGTTAGAAGGTCGGCGCGCGGCCGGCAGGCGGCGGCACCGGATCGAAGCCCGAACCGCCCCATGGCTGGCAGCGCAGCAGGCGGCGCAGGGTCAGCCACGAGCCTTTGAACGGGCCGTGCACGGCAATGGCCTCGAAGCCGTAATGCGAGCAGCTCGGCGCGAAACGGCAGGCGCTGCCCATCAGCGGCGCGAGAAACCACTGGTAGAGCCGGATCGCGGCGAGGAGCGGCGCGGCCAGAACCCAGCCGGCGATGTCGCGGATCGAAAGCCGGCGGCGATCGCCGCTGTCGAGCGCGCTCACGGCGTGTCGCCCGGTTCGGTGCGGCCGCGGCCGCCGCGTTCGGCGCCGAGCCGGCGCAGCGCGTGGCGCAGATCGTCGAGCAACTGGTCGAACGGGCGCGCCACCGTCTCCTCGCGGGCGATCAGCACGTAGTCGAGCCCGTCGCGGGCATAGACCGGCATGATCTTGCGCACCGCTTCGCGCAGGCGGCGCTTGGCGCGGTTGCGCGCCACGGCCTTGCCGACCTTGCGGCTGGCGGTATAGCCGATGCGCAACGGCAGGTTGGCGGTGCGCAGCGCGTCGGGCAGCGGCGCGACCTGCAGGATCAGGCCTGGCGTGGCGCAGCGCTTGCGCGTGGCGGCTACGCGCAGGAAGTCGGCGCGGCGCGGCAATGTCGTCGTCGGGGGACGCCGGCTGACGCTTGCGTCCATGACAGGGGGAATACGGACGCTTAGGCGGAGAGGCGCTTGCGGCCCTTGGCCCGGCGATTGGCCAGAACCTTGCGACCGCCGACCGTCTCCATGCGCGAGCGGAAGCCATGGCGGCGCTTGCGCACAATTTTGCTCGGCTGGAACGTGCGTTTCACGGGCTTAACTCCTCAAGATCGCGCGGGACCGCAAAAACTCCGGATATCGCCCCAGCGCCTGGGGCGCAACGGATGAGTCCGGAACGGTCGGAAAATCGGGGGCCGGTATACGGTCCGGCCCGGGGAAAGTCAACGCGATATGGC
>JBDZUM010000183.1:0-4742 GCA_040255215.1 Rhodospirillaceae bacterium | reverse complement strand
GACGCACGAAAGCGAAGCCGTCGCCGGAACGGATGGCCGCCACCCCCAGCCTGGTCAGACGATGGATGTAGGGCTGCTCCTTGGGGATGCTCAGCGTCGCCATATCCATCTTGACCGGGTCCGGTTTCGGCCAGGCGTAGGGAATGTTTCCCATCTGCGCGACGCGCATCGTGTCGCGCAACAGATAGGGCGCGAAGAGCGGATCGGTCCGCGTGAAGAAATCGGGCGTCCGAATCGCCAGCGGATAGACCGGCCTGATGTCGACGGCGAAATCGTATTGCCGCATGGCGCGCTCGAGCGGCGGCAGCAGCAGGTAGGAGTAGGGCGAGCGGAAGGAATAGAAGAGGTCGATGCGTAGGGTCATGGCGTTATCCTAGGCCGATTCCAGCGGGCTGGCGCGCATCACGATCGCGCGATGGTCGCCGCCGGGCGGCAGGGTGCCGAAAGCGTTGCCGTGATCGCCGTCGAGCCGGGCGGCGCAGAAGGCGTCCGCCATGGCGGCCGGCGCATGCCGCACCATCAGCGACCCCTGCATCAGCAGCGCCAGTTTCTCGACGACGCGGCGGGCGCGCGTCTCGAAGTCCGACAGGTCTTTCACCATCTCGCGGCAATTCTTCAGATAGGCATCGAAGCGACGATCCGCGCCGCTGGCCGCCTGCGCCTCGACGAAGAACGCTTCCAGCGTATCGGGTTCGCGCGACAGCGCGCGCAGCACGTCGAGGCATTGCACGTTGCCCGATCCTTCCCAGATGCCGTTGAGCGGCGCGTCGCGATAGAGCCGCGGCATGATCGATTCTTCGACGTAGCCGTTGCCGCCATGGCATTCCAGCGCCTCGCCCACCACCATCGGGCTGCGCTTGCACAGCCAGTACTTGGCGATCGGCGTCATCAGGCGGCCGAGTTTTTCCTCCTGCTCGCTGCTGCCGGCTAGATCGAAGGTCTTCGCCACGCGCACCGCCATCATGGTCGCGGCTTCGGATTCGAGCGCCAGATCGGCCAGCACGTTGGTCATCAGCTTCTGATCGATCAGCCGGGCGCCGAAGGCCGAACGCCAGCTCGCATGATTGATCGCCTGCGCCGTGGCATGGCGCATCATCGCCGCGGCGCCGAACGACGTGTCGAGCCGCGTGTGGCGCACCATCTCGATGATGGTGGAGACGCCGCGCCCTTCCTCGCCGACCAGAACGCCATAGGCGCCGTGGAACTCGATCTCGCTCGATGCATTGGAGCGATTGCCGAGCTTGTCCTTGAGTCGCTGCAGATGCAGGGGATTGCGCTCGCCATCGGGCGTGAAGCGCGGCACGAAAAAGCAGCTCAAGCCCCCCGGCGCCTGCGCCAGGACCAGGAACGCATCGCACATCGGCGCCGAGCAGAACCATTTGTGCCCGACGATCTCGTAGGCGCCGCCGGGACCGCCATTGCCGGTCGGTCGCGCCTGGCTGGTGTTCGCCCTGACGTCCGATCCGCCCTGCTTTTCCGTCATCGCCATGCCGATCAGAACGCCGGGCTTGGTGTTGGCGGGGCGCAGTTCCGGCTCGTAGGCGCGGGCGGTCACCAGCGGCTCCCACGTCTTTGCCAGCTCCGGCAGCCGGCGTAGCGCCGGGACGACGGCGAACGTCATGGTCAGCGGGCAGGCCGGGCCTTCGTTGATCTGAATGAAGGGAAAATAGAGCGCGGCCCGCGCGACATGGGCGCCCGGCCTGTCCTCGTTCCACGGCAACGAATGCACGCCGTTCTCTACTCCCAACCGCATCAGCCAGTGCCAGGCGGGATGGAATTCGACCTCGTCGATGCGGTTGCCGAACCGATCATGGGTGTGCAGCAGCGGCTCGTTGCGGTCGGCGAGAAATCCCTGCCGGATCGCCGCGGCCGAGCCGGCGATGGATCCGAACGTCGTCGCCCGCTCGACGATCCAGCCGCCGCCCTCGCGCCGCACGGCATCGACCAGCGCCCGGTCCGCGGTGAACGAATTGTAGTTCTCGAGCGGTCTGGCCTGGTTGAGAACCGCGTGCGTTTCGAATGGGGCGGGCTGGGCGTCGGCGGCGCGTTTCGCCATGATTCATCCTCCGAAGGTGTTTCTTGCCGCCATCATAGGCCAGCCGGGACGGCATGACAGGGCAAAGCGCCGCCCGTTTGTCCGATGGTTTGCCGCCCGGATTCCGTGGTATGGAATTGCCCTGTCCTGGGGAGGCACAATGACCAGCATCGGCATTTTCTTCATCGTCCTGATCGTCGTCGGTCTCGTCTTTCTCTATCTCACCGTCAAGACCGTACCGCAGGGCGAGAACTGGACGGTTGAGACTTTCGGCCGCTTCACCCGCACCCTGACTCCGGGCCTCAACATCATCGTCCCGCTGATCAATCGCGTCGGCGCCAAGATGAATATGCAGGAGAACGTCCTCGACATTCCCTCGCAGAAAGTCATCACCAAGGACAACGCCATTGTCACCGTCGACGCCGTCGCCTTCTTCCAGGTGATCGACGCGGCGCGCGCCGCCTACGAAGTCGCCAATCTGGTGCTTGCCATGACCAACCTGGCGCTGACCAACATCCGCAACGTCATCGGCAACATGAACCTCGACGACGTGCTCGCCAAGCGTAACGACGTCAACGACACGCTGCTGTCGATCATCGACCAGGCGACCAACCCATGGGGCGTCAAGGTGCTGCGCGTCGAGCTCAAGGACATCGTGCCGCCTGACGACATGGTGCAGGCGATGGCGCGGCAGATGAAAGCCGAACGCGAGAAGCGCGCCGTTATTCTCGAGGCTGAGGGTGTGCGCGAAGCCAGTATCAAGCGCGCCGAGGGCGAAAAGCAGGCGCAGATCCTCGAAGCTGAAGGTCGGCGCGAAGCCGCTTTCCGCGACGCCGAGGCGCGAGAGCGTGAAGCTGAAGCTGAGGCAAAGGCGACAAATATGGTGGCGCAGTCGGTCCAGGGCACCGGCTCTCAGGCCGTCAGCTATTTTCTCGGCCAGCGCTACGTTGACGCCCTCGCTCAGATGGGGTCGTCACCAAACAGCAAGGTCATCTTTATGCCGCTTGATGCCGCCGGTGTTATGGGGACCGTCGGTGGAATAATGGAACTGGTCAAGGACGCCCAATCTGCGGCCCGCGATTCCGGTAGCGGCGGGGCTGCCGCTCCGCCGTCCGGCCAGGGACCGTGGAACCGCGGCTAGGAAAGACGAGACGATGGGCATCGATCTGACCTTCGAGTTCTGGCACTGGTTCGCCTTCGCCGGTGTCATGTTGCTGTTTGAGATGCTGGTTCCGGGCATCTTTTTCATGTTCGTTGCTGCCGGCGCGGCTGCGGTCGGCATCGCGTTGCTGATCGCACCGTCGATGGCGTTCACCTGGCAGGCTCTGATTTTCGTATCGGTCGCCGTCGTGGCCGCCTATGTCGGACGCAAATACCTCGTCCGGTTCCAGCGCGATCGCGACACCACGGAATCCGACACGCTCAATCGTCGCGGCTCGGAATTCGTCGGTCAGGTCGTGACTCTGGTCGAGCCGATCGTCGCCGGTCGCGGCCGCGCCCGGGTCGGCGACAGCACCTGGACCGTGACCGGTCCGGATGCGCCGGCCGGCACGATGGTCGAGGTGATCGCCAGCAGCGGCACGGAGCTGCGCGTCAAGCTGCGCGCTTCCTGACTTCAGCCGCCCGCGTATTTTTTCTCCAGCATCGCGTGCACGCCCTTGTGGCCGTCGACCAGCTGCGTCACGTGAAGATCGCAGGCGAGGCTGCACAGCATGTAGGCGTCCTCCGGCGCGATATTGGTGCGTTCGCAGATCAGCACGATCATCTCCCGCAGCGCCTGCTTGGCAGCGTCGTCGAGATCGGGATCCATGCCGTGCGTGATGTAGTGCGTCGCCGTTTCGCCGCGCGGCATGGTGAGCTTGCGCCCCTTGTGCACGGTCAGCCTGAACGTGCCGCTGAGATTGGTCTCCAGCGCCGTCAGGTTGACCTCGCCATCGCCCTGCACGCCATGTCCGTCGCCGGTCGAGAACAGCGCGCCCTCGGTGAATACGGGCAGGAACAGTTTCGAACCGACGCCCAGTTCCTTGTTGTCGATGTTGCCGCCGAAGGCGCGCGGTTCGACCGAGCTGACGGCGCCCCATTCCGGCGGCGGCGCCACCGCCATGATGCCGAAGAACGGCTTGAGCGGGATCTCCAGCCCCCAGGGCATGGTGCAGACGCCACGCTTGGCGTCGATCGGGATCACCGTGCGGCGAGTAAAGGGAAAGTCCTCGGGCAGCGTGCCGAACAGGGGACGCTGCAGGTTCCAGCCCCAGGACGTTCTGAACTTGATGTCGAGCACCTCGATCTCGAGGCTGTCGCCCGGCATGGCGCCCTCGACATGCACCGGACCGGTCAGGATATGGCGGCCCAGAAACGGCGTGTGCGCCTTGTGGATTTCGCGATGCTCGGGCAGCACCTCGTAGGGCGCATCCGGCAGGATCTCCGGCCCGCCCGACACGCAATGCACCGTGACCGTGTCGCCCGACTTCACGCGCAGCTTGGGCTGCAGTTTGGCGTCGAAATAGCCCCAATGGACCGTCTCCGGCGAGGAATGAAGTTCGTGCTGCGTCATGGTGGCGATCCGTCCCCTTGTGGCATGGTGCGCTGAACGAAGCATGATCCATGCCATCTGAAAGCGAAAGCGGCCTCGGCCGATGAACTACCGACACGCCTTCCATGCCGGCAATTTCGCCGACGTGCTGAAGCATGCCGTGCTGTGCCTGGC
>JBDZUM010000053.1:22867-26160 GCA_040255215.1 Rhodospirillaceae bacterium | reverse complement strand
ACCGGCACGTTGCCGACGCCAGCGACGGCGGTCTTGGCCAGCCGCGCCGAGACGCCGACCCGCAGCGCGCCGGTGATGAGCTTGAGCAGCGCCCAGCGCTCGGTGGCGTTGAGCTGGTCGAGCCAGCCCGTCAGCAGCGGCAGGGCTTCGCGGCGCGAGGCCTGCTGCAGGCCCTCGACGACGGAAGAGAGGGAGAGATCATTGCGGCGCGGCGTGTCCTTCGTCGGCTGCCAGACCAGCGCCAGCGTCTCGGCCAGATCGCCGACATAGTCGTAGGACAATGCGAACAGCGTCTCGCCCGCCTGCTGCGCGCCCAGCTCGCGCAAGGTGGCAGCCTTGACGTTGGGCAGCGACAGGCTGCCGGTCAGCGCCGCCAGCGCATAGCCGCGATCGGGATCGGGCGCCAGGCGCAGATAGTCCTCGATCAGCCGCAGCTTGGCGTTGCGGCCGGGCTGGAAGGAGAGCGCATCGAGCAGGCGGGCGAAGTCCTTCAATTCTCTTCGTCCTCGCGCCCGACCAGCGACAGCGCCCGCGCCCGCCGCCCGGTCGCTGAGATGGCGTGGATCAGCGCTTCCTCGCGCCCATGCGTGATCCAGACTTCCGGCGCGTCGACGTCCTCGACCGTCTGCAGCAGTTCGTCCCAGTCGGCATGGTCGGAAATGATCAGCGGCAATTCGGCGTTGCCCTGCCGCGCCCGCGCTCTGACGCGCATCCAGCCCGAGGCCGCCACGGGCAGCGGCTCGGCGAAGCGGCGCGTCCAGCGGTCGCCGAGGGCGGAGGGCGGGCACAGCACGATCTTGCCTGCGAAGTCCTCGCCCTTCTCCGCCTGCGATACCGGAATGGTCTCGCCCATCTCGATACCAAGCGCGCGATAGGTCTCGGTCAGCGGCACCAGCGCGCCATGCAGCCAGACCGGATCGTGGTAGTCGGCCGCCCGCAGCAGGGTCAGCACGCGCTGGCATTTTCCCAGCGCATAGACGCCGACCATATGCGTCCGCTCGGGGAAGGTGCGCAGTGAGTGCAGCAGGCGGGCGATCTCCTCGCGGTCGGGCGGATGGCGGAAGACAGGCAAGCCAAAGGTCGCCTCGGTGACGAAGACGTCGCAGGTGACCGGCTCGAACGGGGCGCAGGTGCGGTCGGCGCGGCGCTTGAAGTCGCCCGACACCACCGCCCGGCTGCCCTTGTACTCGAGCACGATCTGCGCGCTGCCCAGTATGTGCCCGGCCGGCGCCAGGCTGAGCTCGACCGGCCCGATCTTCAGCGTCTCGCCGTAGTCGAGTGCCTGCAAAACGCCAGCACAGTCGGCGCCATAGCGCGTGCGCATGATCGCCAGCGTCCCCGGCGTCGCCAGCACCGAGCCGTGACCGGCGCGGGCATGGTCGCCATGCCCATGGGTGATGACCGCCTTGTCGACCGCCCGCGACGGATCGATATGGAACCCGCCCGGTTCGCAGTAGAGTCCGGCCGGCGTCGTCTTCAGCCAGGTCTGGGGATGGGGGCCGCTCATGTGCTGAACTCTACCTCGGAAACGACGCGGTATCTCGCTGCGTTGGGAAACTGTCGATGGACGTGCCTGGTTCGCCGCTGCCCGAGATTTTCGCCCGCTGGTTCGCCGGCAAGGGCTGGCAGCCGCATGCGCACCAGCTCGATATGGTGCGCCTCGCAAGGGAAGGGAAGTCGGCGCTGCTGATCGCGCCGACCGGCGCCGGCAAAACGCTGGCAGGCTTCCTGCCGTCGCTGGTCGAGCTTGCCGCCCGGCCGCGACCGAAGCCGGGCGAGTCCGGCTCCAACCTGCACACGCTCTACATCTCGCCGCTGAAGGCGCTGACGGTCGACATCGCGCGCAATCTCGACGCGCCGGTGTCGGAGATGGGCCTGAAGATCCGCACCGAGACGCGCACCGGCGACACGCCGCAGAACCGCCGCGCCCGCCAGCGGCTCGATCCGCCCGACATGCTGCTGACCACGCCCGAATCGCTGGCGCTGCTGCTGTCCTATATCGAGGCGGCGAAGATCTTCGCCAATCTGCAGACGGTGGTGATCGACGAACTGCATGCGCTGGCCGACACCAAGCGCGGCCAGTTGCTGGCGCTGGGCCTGTCGCGACTGGCCACGCTCGCGCCCAAAGCCCGCTTCGTCGGCCTCTCCGCCACCGTCGCCGATCCCCCGGCGCTGGCCGAGTGGCTGGAGTTTCCCAGCCGCACCGTCGAGCTGGTCAAGGGCCGCGCCGGCGCCGAGCCGGAAATCGACATCCTCGTGCCCGAGGGACGGCTGCCCTGGGGCGGGCGCATGGCGGTGTATTCGGTGGAGGAGGTCTACAACGCCGTGCGCGGGCATCGCACGACCTTGGTCTTCGTCAACACGCGGGCGCAGGCCGAACTGATCTTCCAGGGCCTGTGGCGGCTCAACGAGGAGAACCTGCCGATCGCCCTGCATCACGGCAGCCTCGCCATCGAGCAGCGGCGCAAGGTCGAGGCGGCGATGGCGCGCGGGGGGCTGCGCGCGGTGGTCGCCACCTCGTCGCTGGATTTGGGCATCGACTGGGGCGATATCGATCTGGTGATCCAGGTCGGCGCGCCCAAGGGCGCCTCGCGGCTGGTGCAGCGCATCGGCCGCGCCAACCATCGCCTCGACGAGCCCAGCCGGGCGCTGCTGGTGCCGGCCAACCGCTTCGAAGTCCTCGAATGCCAGGCCGCGATCGAGGCCGTGGCGGACAAGGAGCTGGACGGCTATCCCGCCCGGCCGCCCTGTCTCGACGTGCTGGCGCAGCACATTCTCGGCATGGCCTGCTCGCAGCCCGTGGTGCCGGACCGGCTCTATGCCGAGATCGTGACGGCGTCACCGTTCCGCGCTCTGGCGCGCAAGGATTTCGACGACGCCTTCGGCTTCGTGCTCGACGGCGGCTACGCGCTGCGCGCCTACGATCGCTGGAAACGGCTGGTCGGTCCGCCGGGAGTCGGCGATCTCAATTTCGATCCGCAGGGCACCTATCGCGTCGCCAGCCCGCGCGTCGCGCAGCAATACCGCATGAACATCGGCACCATCGTCGAACTGCCGATGTTGAAAGTGCGGTTGCGCCGCGGTCAGGTGCTGGGCGAGGTAGAAGAATCCTTCGTGCAGGGGCTGGTGGCGGGCGACACCTTCATGTTCGCCGGCCGGCTGCTGCAGTTCGATGGCATCGAGGCCATGTCGGTCGTCTGTTCGCCGGCCAAGGGCGGCGAGCCCAAGGTGCCGGCCTATGGCGGCGGTCGCCTGCCGCTGACCACCGGCCTTGCGGCGCGGGTGCGCGCCAT
>JBDZUM010000053.1:0-22767 GCA_040255215.1 Rhodospirillaceae bacterium | reverse complement strand
CTGGCGGATGTCGGCCGCCTCAACGACTTCCTCGCCCGCATCCAGGGCAACATCACCTATCGCCGCACCGACCGAGTGACGCCGCTCGCCGTACCGGCCCTGGTCGATATCGGCCGCGAGCGGGTCGAAGGCGACAACGTCGACTTCCTGCTGGCCGAAGCGGAAGCCGAACTGATCGCCGAAGCGACGGAAGGGGCGGAGCAGGGGGTGTTGATTTAGCCATTGTCCTCATCCTGAGCCCGTCGAAGGATGAGACTTCACAGGCAACGGAATGTGCTGCCCATCCTTCGACGGGCTCAGGATGAGGATTGTAGAGTAGCAGGACGATGAAAGCGTCAACCCGTCCGCAATTGTGTCCCCCGGCGCTTCCGCTAAACTCCGTCCGCATGCAAATCCTCGCCCTGCGCTTCAACCGCCACGAACTGCACTTGGACCTTTCCGGCGCGCTTTGGGTGCCGGGCGAGCGGGTGCTGGCGGTGGCGGATCTGCATCTGGAGAAAGGTTCGTCCTACGCGCGGCGCGGGCAGATGCTGCCGCCCTATGACAGCACTTTGACTCTGCGCCGCCTGCGAAACGTCGTCACCCGGTTCCGGCCGCGCGTGCTGATCGCGCTGGGCGATTCGTTTCACGATCGCGCGGCGGCGGAGCGGCTGTCGCCCGCCGATGCCGCGGTGGTTCGACGCCTGGCCGAGTCGGTCGATCTGGTCTGGGTCGGCGGCAATCACGATCCGGTGCCGCCGGCGCATCTGGGCGGGCGCGGCGTCGCTGAGATCGACTTTGGCGGGCTAGTGTTCCGCCACGAGGCGGCAGCCGGACAGCCGGCGCAGCCGGAGATCAGCGGCCATTACCATCCGGTGGCGTCGCTGTCGGTGCGTGGCGTCGGCTTTCGCCAGCGCTGCTTTGCGCTGGGTGGCAGGCGCATGGTGCTGCCGGCCTTCGGCGCCTATGCCGGCGGGCTGAACGTGCTCGATGCCGCCTTCATGGCGCTGTTCCCGGGCGGCTTCGAAGTGGCGGCGCTGGGCAAGGAGAGGCTCCATCGGCTGCTGCCCGAGAGATTGCGGCCCGATCCGCGCCTGCCGCTGGGACCCGCGCCGGCGCTCACGTCGCGCTGAGTACCACCATCCCGACCACGGTGATGATCTTGACGATATCCGCGCTGCGGCGGTCGCCTGGATGGCGGTCGGCCGATCGCCAGACACCGACCGTTACCAGCAGGTTGTAGGGCAGCGACAAGCCATAGCTGACCAGCATCGCGGGCAGGGTCAGATCCTTCGTCAGCAGAAGATAGGCTGGAAAGCTGGTGCCGAGATTGACCAGCAGGCCGCCGATCACGGCCCAGTCCCAGAAAGCGCTGGCGAGCGGTATCTCTCCGCGCCACAGGCGGCCGATCACGGTCATGGGCGGACGAAACCGCCCGGATGTCCTGGCGCTGCTCGCATGCGCTGAGGCTGCGCCCCGATGGCGGCAACGTCAACGCGCCGGGATCGTCAGGCTTCGGCCTGGGAATCGTCGCTGTCGTCGTCGAACGAGGCCGTATCGCCATCGTCTTCGACGTCCGAGCCGTCGGCATCGTCAGTCAGGCCGGTGAACCAGCCGGCACGCTCGGCATGCATGGCCGCCTGCGTGCGGTTACTGACGCCGATGCGCGAGAAGATCGCCTGCAGATGCACCTTGACGGTGATTTCCTGGATGCCCAGAGCGCGGGCGATTTCCTTGTTGGATTTTCCGACGGCGAGGTGGCGCAACACCATCAGCTGGCGCGGCGTCAGGCTGTCGCCTGCCGAGGCGTTTTCTCCCGCATTCTCGGGCGGTTGCCGATAGGGCGCGGCCGACTGGGCGGCTAGCTTCAGCGCCTCGAGCATGACGGAAGCGGGAAAGAAGCGCTCGCCGTTCAGCACCAGAGAAAGTGCGGCGGCGAAAGCCTCGCTGCCCATCGAGCGCAGCAGGTAGGCCGACACGCCGGCTTCCAGCGCGGTGCGCGCTTCCGCTGGATCGGGCGGGCAGCCGATGGCGATGATCAGCGCCTCGGGGCGGCGGCGGCGCAGGTCGCGCAGACCGGCGCTGCCGCGCAGCTCCGGCATCGACATGTCGATCAGGAAAAGGTCCTGGTACCCCGGGCGCACTGGGCATTCTTCGAAGATCTCGCGGGCGGTAAAGACTTCGCGGATTTCGACGTCGCCAACCACCTGCCTTATGCGGGCCAGCAACGCCTCGCGGAACATGCGATTGTCGTCGGCCAGGACGACACTCAAGGGCAGGTCGGTCGGCTGCGGATATGGGGCGGTCGCATTGGACGCCACCAGGTCACGACTGTTGGGCGTGCTGGAAGCGGAGACGGTTGACTGGGCCTTTGGCGTATCGATGGGCGCGCCTTCGCCCATGGTGGTATTGAGCTGCCGGGTCGGGGGCTGTCCCAGCGCCCGCGTGGCGATGTCGGGCGGCATTGCGCGTTTGGCCAAGATAGTCCTCCCCTCAACTCCCGCCTGACGCGCCTTCGATTACCGCGCTCCAGGACGTCCCACTCGCATCCGAAGAATTCCGTACGGCCTCAGAATAGAATCACGCAATGCGGAAGTATCGCGTTTGATATTGCAGTATGCGATTGGAAACATGGCTATGGGTGCGGTATTTCGGACGACCCGTCCGGCCTTCAGTCAATGTATGACTTCATCCGCGCGCCATAGCGCTTTGACTCTCAAGACTCTTGCGATTGGAAAATTCGTTTCGGGATCGAAGGAGCTCCTATCGGTCGCCCAGTATTCTCCCGCATGTCTTATCCGAATGCATTTTTCGCGGCGTTGCTCGGTGGCGCATGATGAAGCGAAAGTATAGTCAAAAAGAGGGGCTGTTTAAGCCTTTTGGCCTAGCATCGTGTCAGGGAGACCGGCTGCTGGAGCAATTCACGCTTCACAGCATCAAGATCCTTTCCAGGCGCATGTTCAATTCCATGTCGGGTAATAAAATTGCGGAATGCAACCCGGCCGACTAAACTGACGTCGACGAAAGACGCCTTTGGGGAAGTTGCGGCAAATGGCGAAAATTCTGATCGCTGGCGCTGGGGGAGCGCCATCAGAAGGGGTGATCAATTCTCTGTTGAAGGGCCGCAAACAGGAAACAGTCATCGGCATGGGGCCGGAAGTCACCGACCTCGCGTTGTCGCAAGCCGCCGAAAAGTTCAGCATCCCCTATCCCGATTCGCCTGATTACAGACCCTGCCTGCTGCGCCTCCTGCGGACCGAGAAGCCGGATCTGGTGCACTTCCAGAACGATTTCGAGATCTTTCACGCTTCCACTTTTCGAGACGAAATTCTGGAAACCGGCACCAAGCTGTTCATGCCGCCGCACGACGTCATAGACACCTGCGTGCACAAGTACAAATCATACCTGACCTTTGCGCAAGCCGGCGTGCCAGTGCCGCGCAATATTCTCGTACGCGACGAATTTGACCTGGCCGGTTGCTTCGAATCGCTTTGCGATGCCGGCGGCAAGATCTGGCTTCGCGCCGCCTCAATCGGCGGCGGCGGCAAGGGTGCCATTGCGACGTCCGATCCTGCCATGGCTAAGGCCTGGATCGACCACTACAGTGGATGGGGCGACTTCGTTGCGGCCGAAATGCTTACTGCAAAGACGATTGCTTGGCTGTCGATCTGGCACGAGGGCGAACTGGTAGTGGCGCAGTCGCGTGAACGACGCGGCTGGGTTCACGGCAACCGCAGTGTCTCCGGGGTCACCGGCGTGACCAAGGTCGGCGTCACGTGCGTCGACGAGCAGGCGACCGAGGTCGCCATTGCCGCGATCAAGGCGGTCTCGTCTCGTCCTCACGGAATCTTCGGGGTCGACATGGCATACGACGAGAATGGTGTGCCGAACGTTACCGAGATCAACATTTCCAGATTTTTTACGACAGTCCTGTTCTTTACCGAGGCCGGCCTGAACATGCCGGAGATATTCAAGGACATCGCGCTCTACGGCGAATTTCCCAATCTGAAGCACCGCATAAATCCGCTTCCCCCCGGCCTGATGTGGCTGCGTGGCATGGATTCGCCGCCGCGTCTGACGACTGCTGACGAGCTTGCCGCCGAGATTGCCGTGGTGGAGGCCTAGGCGCCTTGTCGCGATCGATGAACATCGTCATCGACCTCGATGGGACGCTTATCGACTCGCGACAGCGTCTGTTCCAACTTTTTCGCCGCCTGGTGCCAGCGTCGACCCTGGATTTCGACGAATACTGGCGCCGCAAGCGCGAGGGCATCTCACATGAATCGATGCTCAGTGAAGAGCTGGGGCTAGACGCCATTCGTATCGCCGAATTCGTAGCCGACTGGATGCGTCTTATTGAAACGTCCCACTATCTGGCCCTGGATCGTCCGTTCGATGGGGTCGGCAAGGCGCTGGCTGCATTGGCCGAAAGCGCCGTCCTCCATCTTTGCACTGATCGGCAGGACCGGGCGGCGGCAATTGAGCAGTTGCAGCGCCTTGAGCTGCTGCACTATTTCGAATATGTCCTGGCAACGGGCCAGGTACAGAGCAAACAGGAGCTGTTGCTAACCCGTCTGCCGAGACTAGGTCCGAATGATTGGTTCGTTGCCGATACCGGCGCCGATATCATGGTTGCGCGAAAACTTGGCATCAAATCTTGCGCCGTGTTGAGCGGCTTCCGCAGCAGGGCTTATCTCGAACGCCACAGTCCGGACCGCATCGTCGACGGGTTCGTCGACTTCCGTCCCTGACGGGTTGTTTGCGCCGGCGTTCCTACCGCCTCCAGACTTCCCATATTGGCATAGAGGCGCCGAAGCATGTCTTTCAGTACTTTCTCCTGCCGGCTGTCGAGGCCGATCGCCGCCTGGCGCTCGTAGGCCAGGGCGACCGGGATCAGCTCTTCCGTCACCGCCTCGCCCGCGGCCGATCGATGGATGGCGACGCTGCGCTGGTCCTGCCCATTCCGCCGGCGGGACACGAGCCGGCGCTGCTGCATCTGGTCGAGCAGGCGGGACAATGTCGAGACGTCGATCGACGTCATCCGGGCCAGTTCGCCCACCGCCTGGCCGTCCTTCTGATGCAGGGCGGCCAGCACGCGCCACATCTGCAGCGTGACGCCTCGGCGTCGCGCTTCCTTGGCGAAGGCGTCGGCGATGCGGGCTCCGGCGCGATTGAGCAGATAGGGTAGGAAATCTTCCAGATCGAACGTCGCCATGACCGACCTAGCCGGCGGCGACAAGTTTCAGCCGCTGGCGCACCGTGTCGAAATGCGGCGCGATGTCGGCCATGAACCGTTGCATCTGCTCGCGCACCATGGCGTCGGGTTTCAGGCCGTAGTTGAAGTAGAGAATCACTTCGGAAATGCCTGACGCCTCGACCTGTTTCAGATCGTCGATGATCTTCTGCGTCGAGCCGACCAACACCGATTTGCTGGTCAGGCTTTCGGGCTTCATGTTGCGCAGAATGTCGACGATGTTGACGAAGTACTTGTAGGTCGGCGGCACCGTCTTGGCGTCGGAAGGAAACGCCGCGATCAGCGCATCGTGGAAATAGCGGATCAGCGCTTCGCGGCCGTACTGCTCTTCCTGCGGCGTGTCGGCGATGTGGATGAAGTACGAGCACATGGCGCGGCGGGCCGGCCGACCGTGCCTGGCAGCCTCCTCGTGGAAGCTGCGTACGGCGTCGGCCAGCGAACCGTAGACCATGGCGGCGGCGAAAGGCGCGAAGATGATGTTCCAGTCGTTGCGCGCGGCAAGCTCCATGCTCGGCCGGGAAAAACAGGCGACGTACGGGCGCAGCGGCTGCTGCGCCGGTTTGGGCCGCACTTCGATGTCCTCGAACTGCCAGAACCGTCCCTTGTGCGACCATTTCCCGGGCTCGGTCCAGGCGCGCCAGAGAATGTCGAGACCCTCGGCGAACATTTCGGAGGAATGCTCGAAGTCGGCCTGGAACGGCGTGTATTCCAGCCGGTCGTAGCCGCGGCCGGCGGCGAAATCGACTCTGCCGCCCGAGAGCAGGTCGAGCGTCGCCCATTCCTCGGCGACGTGCAGCGGGTGATGTACCGGCAGCAACACGACGGCCGGGCCGAGCCGGATATGCTTGGTGGCCCCGGCAAGCTGCGCCAGCAGCATGTTCGGGCAGGCATTGACCCCCAGCAGGTTGAAATGGTGCTCGCCGATCCAGGCCGAGTTCATGCCGATGCGGTCGGCCAGCACCGCCTGGTCGTAGATCTCGCGCACGAACGCCTCGGCGGTGCGCGTGTTGCCGGGGTAGCGATTGTCGGACAGGGTGAAATAGCCGAAATCCATGGCGACCTCCCATTTGTTTGCATTTGCAAATATTTTATTTGCAAATGCAAATTTTTGGAAGCGGGTCGTCTCGCAACGCAGCGAGCCCGGTGGCTACCCGACTTGCAGCTGGATTCCGCCCATTGCCGCGATCTCGCCGCGCAGGGTCTCGCCGGGCTCGGGGAAATAGGCGGCGACGATCGACCCGGTCATCACCAGCATGTCCCGGGTCAGCGGCTGTCCATCGCGCGCCAGCCGGTTGGCCAGCCACGCCAGCACGTTGTAGCAATGGCCCATGCCGGCATTGGCCGGCGCCGTGGCGACCATTCTGCCATTCGAAGTCAAGGCGCCGGCGCCGTTCTCCAGGTCCGGATGCGCCGAGATGGGTATCTTGCGGCCGATCTGGACGCCCGCCTGCCACGAGCCGTCGACGATCAATTGCCTGGCGTCCAGCCGTGCATAGTCGGCGCCGCGGTCGTCGATCAGTTCGAAGGCCGTGGCGGCGGCAGCGACGGCCGGCGCCACGCTGGCGCTGGTATGGGGCGTGGCGGCAGCAGCGAGGTCGCTGCCGAGAAACAACGCGATCTCCAGCTCGATGCCCAGCCGTCCGAAAGCGTCGGCACGCACCGCATGGGCGGCGCCATGCACATTGCCCTCCAGCACCGGTCCGTAGATCGGTTCCGACAGGCCGGTCTGGGCGCGGATGGCGGGCGACGTTAGGCCCACCTTCCAGCCGACGATCCTGCGTCCCGTGGCGGCGATGACCCGGCGCTGCAGCCGATAGGCGGCGTCCTCGTCGGGCGGCAGATGCTCGGCGGGCCAGTGCGCCACGCGCCGCGGACGCCGCCGCAGTTCGGTTACGAAGTCCACCGTCCGGTCGGCATCGAAGTGGGCCATGGCTCGATCATTTCTGGTAGAGGGTGACGTGGTTCTCCTGCAGCGCCACCAGGTCCATCCAGCCGCGTATGGCGGGATAGGGCTTGAGATCGAAACCGACCTCGTGCGCCACATGCGTATAGGCGTAGAGCGCGATGTCGGCGATCGAGTAGCGCTCGGCGACGAAGAATTCGCGCCGCTTGAGGTGCTGCTCCATGACGTCGAGCGCCGCGTAGCCGGCCTTGCGCTTGACCGGCATTGCCGCCTCGATGAACGGCGTCGTGGGAATTTCGTGCTTTATCCAGTAGCGCACGGTCGCGATGTTCGGCTCGTGGCTGTATTGCTCGAAGAACATCCATTGCAGCACCTGCGCCCGCCCCAACCGGTCGAACGGCAGGTAGGGCGTGCCTTCCGCCAGATAGAAGATGATGGCGTTGCTTTCAGCGAGGCAGGTGCCGTCGTCCAGTTCCAGGGTCGGAATGCGGCCGTTGGGATTCTTGGCCAGGAAATCGGCCGTGCGCGTCTCGCCCTTGTCGATGTCGAGTTCGACACGCTCATAGGGGATGTCGAGGTGGCTCAGCAACAGCCTGACCTTGTAGGCGTTGCCCGAATCCAGATAGTCGTAGAGACGCAGCATGCGATTTCCCCCACTGAAATCGCTGTCACGTTACGGGCAGCGGCGACCGCCCGCAACAAGCCGATTGTACGCCAACTTGTCATCGCTGCAGGGCCGATCCATGATTGCGGCATGGCGAAATTCCGCAGCAGGACCGGCGAGGCTCACGACGACGTCCGCGGTCCGCGCGTCGGCGCGGTGGCGGCCGTCGTGCTGGCTGGCGGCGCTGGCCGGCGGATGTTCCCGTCGGATTCAGCCGGCGGCGACAAGCCGCTGCTGCCGCTCGGCGACCGTCCGATGATCGCGCATGTCGTCGAGCGTCTGCGCCCGCAGGTTTTCGCTCTTGCGATTGCAACGCGTGGGAATGCGGATCGCTTCGGCGGCGATCCGGCCCTGGTCGGTCTGCCTGTTGTCGTTGATCCGGGGCAGGGTGCGGACGGCGAGGGCCTGGGACCGCTCGCCGGTCTGCTGGCCGGAATGGCATGGGCGCGCCAGGCGGCGCCCTATTGTCCGTTGCTGCTCAGCGCGCCGGCGGACGTGCCGTTCCTGCCGCGCGATCTGGCGGCACGGCTGGCCGCGCACATGCAGGCGATCGAGACCGACGTGCTCATGGTGCGCGCTGGTGGTCGGGCGCATCCGGCGATAGCGCTCTGGAACACCGAACTGCTCGACGATCTGCGCCGGGCGGTGCTGGAGGAAGGCGTGCGCAAGGTCGAGGCCTTCGCCGCGCGGCATGCCAACGCCTGTCTCGATTGGCCCCGCGGCGGCGGCGATGCCTTCCTCAACGTCAATGCGCCGGGCGATCTGGCGCGCGCCCGGGCGCGACTGGAACCAGACCCGGTCTAGGGAAGATCGTCGAGGCGAACCGGCTGGAGATTGACTACCGAACTGTCGATCAGCAGTTTGCCGGCGTTCTCGAAATTGACAGTGACCCTGTTGCCGATCATCGACTGGATCTGGCCGATACCCCAGTCGTTGCGTTCGGGATGGCGTACGTAGTCGCCCGGCTGCAGCAACCCCGGGCCGCGGGGTGAGGGGCTCATGGCTTTCTCCTGCGCATTCGATGCAGTGGCAATTCGCGCCAGCATAACGCAGAAGTGAGGCGCATTGAGCGGGTCGTTTTCCTATCTTCAGGGCGTTCGGAGGGCTTTCGCCGATCCGACCGCCATGCAGACCAGAACGACGGAGATACCTGAATGAAGACGACGACGATGATGATTGCTGCCGCTGTCGCCGCCGCCGCGACCCTGCCGCTCACCGCCACCGCCCAGGGCAGCACCGAGAAGTGCTACGGCATCGTCAAGGCCGGCAAGAACGATTGCCAGACCGCGACTTCTTCCTGCGCCGGCTCGGCCAAGAAGGACAGCCAGAAGGACGCCTGGATCGCGGTGCCGAAGGGCACGTGCGAGAAGATCGTCGGCGCTAGCCTGACGGCCGGCAAATAGCCATCTCATGGCGCCCGATATCGCATCGCGCGCCGGAATCGGACTGCGGGCGGCCCATCTGCGGCAAATTGCCGAGCAGAGGCCGCCCGTCGGTTTTCTCGAGGTCCACGCCGAAAACTACATGGGCCGCGGCCCGCAGACCGATCTGCTGGAGCGGCTGCGCGCCGACCACGCGCTCAGCATCCATGGCGTCGGCCTGTCGCTGGGCTGCGCCGATGGGCTCGACGAGCGCCATCTCGGTCGCCTGCGGGACGTTGTCCAGCGCTACCAGCCCGATCTGGTATCGGAACATCTGGCGTGGACGGGCATCGGCGGCGCCTATCTGAACGATCTCCTGCCGCTGCCCTACACCGAAGAATCGCTGGCCGTCATGGTCGCAAACGTCGATCGCGCGCAATCCGTGCTGCGGCGACCTCTGCTGATCGAGAACCCGTCGCTCTATCTGCGCTTTGCCGACTCGGTCATTCCCGAAGCCGAGTTTCTCGCCGCGCTGGTGGAACGCACCGGCTGCGGCCTGCTCTGCGACGTCAACAACGTCTTCGTTTCGGCCCACAACACCGGCGGCGATCCCGTCGCCTGGCTCGACCGCATCCCGGCCGCGGCAATCGGCGAGATCCATCTCGCCGGCCATGCCGTGAACGATGCCGACGGCGTTGCGATTCTGATCGACGATCACGGCTCGCGCGTGCGGCCGGCGGTATGGGATCTCTACGTCCGAGCGCTGCGCCGGTTCGGTCGCCGGCCGACCCTGATCGAATGGGATACCGACGTGCCGGCGCTGGACGTGCTGCTCGACGAGGCGGCGCGCGCCGATCGTATCGCCTCTGATGGGTACTATGGCTATGCCGACGTTGCCTGAACTGCAGCACGCCATGCGGCGGACCGTCCTCGGCACGGTGGACGAGCGTCTGCCAGGTGCCGTCCGGGGCGACGGTCTGGAGCCTGCGGCGCGGCTGCGACTCTACGGCAATCACGTGATGACGTCGCTGGGCGAGGCGCTGGGTGCGACCTTTCCGGTCGTGCGCCGTCTGGTCGGGCCCGATTTCTTCGCCGGCATGACCCGCGTCTTCATTTCCCGCCATCCGCCCGCCAGTCCGTGCCTGTTCGAATACGGCGAAGAACTGCCTGGTTTCATCGCCAACTATGCGCCAGCAGCCTCGCTACCCTATCTGCCCGATGTCGCACGATTGGAATGGGCGATGAACCACGCCTATCACGGCGAGGTCGAGCCGGCGCTCGATGCGGGCTCTCTGACGGCGCTGCCCCCCGAGCGCCTGGCCGCGATCCGGTTCCGCCTGCAGCCGGGCTGCCGCGTGGTCCGTTCCGAGTGGCCGATCGATGCGATCTGGCGCGCCAATCAGTCCGACGGCGATGGCGGCGGCGTGGTTCTCGGCGCCGGCGCCCGCACTCTGCTGCTCTGGCGACAGGGCGACGATGCGGTGTTCCGCCGGCTCGATCCTGCCGTGGCGGCGTTCGTCGCCGCTCTTGCCGACGGCGCCCCGCTCGCCGGGGCGGCGGAGCAGGCGATCGCGTTGGCGCCGGAATTCGATCTCGCGGCAGCGCTGCAGCTGCTGCTGGGGCAGGGGCTGGTGTGCGGGCTGGGGGACTGACAGGCCCCATCCGCCTTCGTCCATATCCTTGTGGAATCGCAGGATTTTCCGTCCCGCAACGCAACGCTGGACATTCCGGCCGCGACCCTGTAGCAAGCTGCCGCAGCGGGGCCCGACAGGGGCGCCCGACACTCAGGCCCTTGTAGCGTTTGGAGCTTTAGGAATGCGTGTCACTCTGCCGGAGGGGTACCGTCCGTCCGAGACCGAACCCTTCATGAATCCGATGATGCAGGAGTATTTCCGCCAGAAGCTGATGCGCTGGAAGGAAGAACTGCTCACGGAATCGAACCAGACCCTGCAGAGCCTGCAGGAGGAATCGCTGGCGCAGCCGGATCTGGCCGATCGCGCCTCCGCCGAAACCGACCGCTCCATCGAACTGCGCACCCGCGACCGCTTCCGCAAGCTGATCGCCAAGATCGAGTCGGCGATGAAGCGCATCGACGACGGCACCTACGGCTACTGCGAGGAAACCGACGAGCCGATCCCGCTCAAGCGTCTGGAAGCCCGTCCCACCGCGACGCTCAGCGTCGAAGCGCAGGAGCGCCACGAGCGCCTCGAACGCACCAAGCGCGACGAATAGGTGACAAATCTCCCGCGAGGCTGACTGAACGCCAGAACAACGGTCGCCAAAGCATCGAACAAGCCCCATGCTTGTCTTCTCAGGATCGTTGATTCCGATCGAAGTCACGGTGACATGAGAAGATGGCGCAGGAAGGTGCGGCACTACGAGCCGCCCTTGGTAGAGGTTCAGCGTGGACTGGGCGGTGCCATGATTGCCGGCATCGCGATATTTTTTCTGAATGATTTTGCTCTGGGGTTGCCGGGCAGCATCTGGCTCTTCAGCGATTGGACAATACGCTTTGCGTTGATCATGGCATTTCTAGTGCCCTTTCGCGTCCGCCGACCGCTGATTCCATTGTTCGCTGCGCCTGAGCCCTTTTCGATGTTCTGCTGGTCTGTATTTGGCGTAGGTATCAGCGGGCTGGCTTTCGGTATTGCCAGAACGCAGCTTGCTGCAGACGGAAGTGGACGTTCCCTGATCTTGCTCGGATATTTGTGGTTGCCGATGCAATCATAGGAATGCCCTTGGTTGCGCTTAGTGAAGAGTTGGTGTTTCGCGCGGCGCCGTTTTTGCTGTTTCAGAAGTACTGGTCCGGCTGGTGGATCATTGTATCGTCGGTGCTGTTCGGATTTTGTCACTGGGGTCACGGGCCAGCTTCTGTCGTGGCAACGACCGTTGTCGGTATTGTGCTGGCCCTTTCGCTGCAACTCACCAGGACCTTGTACCCCGCGCTGTTCGTTCATTTCGCTTTCAATGTCATATATTTCAGCCTGCCAAGACTGTAGTGCGACCGGCGGCGAAGCCGCGGCATTTACGTCATCGAATCCGTCGCCTCTGCGCAGTTGGGTGTGGGCTTGTCAAGCGCTGGCTGACCGCCATACCTAGGTATGCAATTGCCGGTCGATTTCGTCATGCGCGAAAGGCCATTGTCACTTTCTCCGCTGACGTGTAATTTTGATGCGGGGAAACAATCAACCGATCCAACCATTTGCGAAGAATTTCGCGTTTTGAATTCCGGTGCAGCGCCGTTCCGGCCAACGAGACGTAGATCTCGGGCGGACGGCTCTAGGCGCGCCTTGGATCGGCACGGCAGACGTTTGGGGAAAACAGAATGTCCAAGTTTCGCGTCGGAGCCGCGTTAGCGGCTGCTCTGGCTCAGGCCGCTTGCGCTTCCGGTCCAAGTTCGATCGAGGCCCGTTATGTCAGTCCAAACACCTATCAGGCCTGGACCTGTCCGCAGCTGTTCGATGAGAAAGCGCGCGTCTCAAGCGAGCTCGACCGTGCCAGCGGTCTGCAGAAGGAGAACGCGACGGCTGATGCCGTGATCGTCGGCGCCGGCATCATCGTGGCGCCCATTCTGCTGATCGGCTTGGCAGCCACGAAGGACAGAAAGGACGAGATCGGCCGGCTCAAAGGCGAATACGAGGCTGTCGATACCAATATCAAGGCTAAGCAATGCACGCCGGGCGGTCCCGACTCAGGAACCGCGGTTGCATCGGCAACCGCAAGAAGCTTTGATGGCAAATACGAAGGCAGCGGCAAGACCGACAGCTGGTGCCAGACGCCTTCGATGAACGTGCAGGTCGCCGGCAACATCGTGACCGGCACAATCTCGGAGGTTTCCAGCGGCGCCGCGACGGGGACTGTCTCGGGAGACGTAGCCACGGGTGGCGATGTGGCGTTGAACATCAAGAGTTCTTCGTCGAGCAACGCCAACGGCCTCTACCGCGGTCGGATTGCGGGCAACACTTTGAGCATCGACGTCAAGAACAAGGCGGCGAATGCCTGCACTCATCGGTTCGCGATCGACAAGGTCGGATGAACTTCGCTGCGGCGGCCGGAGCGATCCGGTCGCCGCTTTCTCTCACTGGTTCTTCCGCTCGCTTCGCAACATGGCGAGAAACTTCTCGTACCAATCCGAAATCGAATTGGCCTGCAGCACGCGATACATGGCGTCGTAGCGGGCCTTGCGCTCGTCCAGTTCCATCACCAAAGCCTCGTGCAGCGCCTCGCCGACGCCGTCGACGTCATAGGGGTTGACCACTTTGGCGCCACCGCCCAGTTCGGCCGCCGCGCCCGCAAAGCGTGACAACACCAGCACGCCGGGATTGTCCGGGTTCTGCGCCGCGACGAATTCCTTGGCGACCAGGTTCATGCCGTCGCGCAGCGGCGTCACCAGCCCGACCCGGGCATGACGATAGAAGCCGGCCAGCGAATTGCGCGGGAAGCTGCGGTTGAGATAGCGCAGCGGCGCCCAGTCGAACTCGGCGTAGCGTCCGTTGATGCGACCGGCGATCTGTTCCAACTCGCGGCGCAGGTCGCGATACTGGCGCACTTCGTTGCGGCTGGTCGGGGCGATCTGCATCATCACCACCTTGCCGCGATGCTCCTGATGGTTGGCCAGCAGCGTCGAATAGGCGTCGAAGCGCAAGGGCAGGCCCTTGCTGTAGTCGAGCCGGTCGACGCCGATGATCAGCTTGCGGGCGCCGAGGCTCTGGGTCAGGCGCTTGGTTTCGGGGCCGAGTTCGGCCGCCATCGCGGTAAGCGCGAAGCGATCGGTCTCGATGCCGACGGGAAACACGCCGGTTCGCGCGCGCCGGCCATGCGCGAAGATCGCGCCGTCGGGTCCGGTCTGGCCGCCCGCGTCGTGTTCGACGAAGTCGCGGAACGCCCGCGCGTCGCTCTCGGTCTGGAAGCCGACCAGATCGAAATGGCACAGATCCTCGACCAGCCGCTCGTGGAACGGCACGACCTTCAGAACTTCCGGCGCCGGGAACGGGATATGCAGAAAAAAGCCGATGCGGTTGCGCAGGCCGCGGCGGCGGAGCGCGGCGGCCAGCGGCATGAAATGATAGTCGTGCACCCAGATCAGATCGTCCGGCTGCGCCACCTTGGCGATGGCCTCGGCAAAGCGTTCGTTCACCGCCACGTAGCCGGTATAGTAGCTGCGCTTGAAATCCATCAGGCCGAGCCGGTAATGGCATAGCGGCCAGAGCACGGAGTTCGAGAACCCGGCATAGTAGTTCTCGTTCTCGGCTGCCGTGAGATCGAGCGTGGCGACCGAAATGCGTCCCGCCGTCTGCACCTTGAATTCCGTACCGGCATCGTTGGCGGCGCGTTTGGCGATGTCGCCGCTCCAGCCGATCCACATGCCGCCGTATTTGCGTAGCGCCTCGCGTATCGCGACGGCCAGCCCGCCGGCGCGGGCTGCGTGTTCGCCAGGCATGGCGACGCGGTTGGAGACGATCAGGAGCCGCGCCAAAACGCCTCCTCCCAGCTCTTGCTCAGGCGCTGCGCGCAGATGACCAGCCCGACCAGCGAATAGGCCTGCGGAAAATTGCCCCACAATTCGTCGGTGCGCGGGTCGATGTCTTCCGACAGCAGACCGACATGGTTGCGGCAGGCGAGCAGGCGTTCGAACATGGTACGGGCTTCTTCCTTGCGACCGATGGAAGCTAAAGCGTTGATGTACCAGAACGTGCAGACCGTGAAGGCGGTTTCCGGGACGCCGAAATCGTCGGGCTGGGCATAGCGCAGCAGGTGATCGCCGCGCCGCAAATGCCTTTCCACGGCGGCAACGGTGCCGAGGTAGCGCGGATCGTCGGCGGCCAAAAACCCGATGTCGTGCAGCAGCAACAGGCTGGCGTCGATGATGCCGCCGTCGAAAGCATCGACCAGCGAATTCTCGTTGGCGTCCCAGGCGCGCTGCAGGATGGTCGAGCGGATCTCGGCGGCGCTCTGGCGCCAATAGCTCGCGCGGTCGTTCTCGCCCAGATGCGCGGCGATCTTGCCCAGCCGGTCACAGGCGGCCCAGCACATGGCGCTGGAGAACGTATGGATGCGCGCGCGGCCGCGATACTCCCACAGGCTGGCGTCGGGTTCGAACGCCGCCGCCTTGGCGTGCTCGCCCAGCCGTTCCAGACGGTTAAACAGCGCCTTGTCGCCCTGATGCGGCAGGCGGCGATCGAAGAAGACCTGCGCGGCGGCGAGAATGACGCTGCCATAGGTGTCGTTCTGCACCTGGGTCCAGGCGGCGTTGCCGCGCCGTACCGGTCCCATGCCGCGATAGCCGGCGAGGTCGGGCACTTCGACCTCGTCCAGCGGCGTGGCGTGCGAGATCGGATAGAGCGGGCGCAGACGGTGTTCCGGATCGAACGCGGCGGCGTTGGTGATGTAGCGGATGAAACCTTCCATGGTGCGCGTGGCGCAGAGTTCGTTGAGCGCCTGCACGGTGAAATAGGCGTCGCGCAGCCAGCAGAATCGGTAGTCCCAGTTGCGTCCCGATCCGCCGAATTCCGGCAGCGACGTGGTCACCGCCGCCATGATCGCGCCGGTCTCCTCGAAACTGCATAGCTTGAGGCCGATGGCGGCGCGGATCACCGCGTCCTGCCATTCGAACGGGATCGACAGCGAACGGACCCAGTCGGTCCAGTAACGGGCGGTGCGATCGAGGAAGTCGTTGACGGTGGCGACCAGCGGCGCGGTCAGGCTCTCGTCGGCGCCGAGCACGAAATGCAGCGGCGAATCCAGCACGAACGGCACTTCCTCGGCGACGTAGGTGAGTGGCGCGTCGGTGGTCAGGCGCAGGGTCATGGTCGGCGAGACGTAGCGGATATGGTTCGAGCCGAACGACAAGGTCGGCGCCTGCGAGCCCCAGCCGAAGCGCGGACGCAGGCGCACCCGCAGGCGGGGTTGGCCGGCGATCGGCTCGATCTTGCGCATCAGCGTCACCGGCCGGTGGATGCGCTCGTAATTGCCGAAGCGCGGACAGAAATCGGTGATGCGCACGGCATTGCCGGCCTTGTCGCGCAAAATGGTGATGAGGATCGCGGTGTTTTCGCGATAGTGCTGCTCGCTTTCGGCCTGGTTCTCCAGTTCGAAGGAATACTCGCCGGCATGCTCCCCGGCGCGCGGCGACAGCAGGCCGCAGAACACCGGATCGGCGTCCGGCTGCGGCAGGCAGCACCAGACGACCGAGCCGCGGCTGTCGATCAGCGCGTTGATGCGGCAATTGCCGATGATGCCAAGATCGAGATTGCTCATGCCGCGTCTCCCCCGGCCTGCGCTTCGGGGGCCGTGTCGTCTTCGAGTCGGTGCGTCAGCCGGGCCAGCCAGTCGCGCACCGCCATTGGCGTGCGCAGGGTCAGCGAGGCCGCCTCGTCGGGTCGTTCGGCCACGGCCACTGCCAGGCCGCCGCCTTCGAGGGCGGCACGAAACCCGTCCTGGTCGGTGACGTCGTCGCCGACAAATACGGGGATGCGGCCGAGGAAGGGCGGCTGCCGCATGAGCTGGCGCACCGCCGTATATTTGCTGACCGCCGCCGGCTTGACCTCGAGCACCATCTTGCCGGGCATTGCCTTGAGGCCAGGATGGCTGGCCAGCAGCGCCGCCACCTCGCTTTCGATCCGACCCTGCCGTTCCGGCGCGTTGCGGAAATGCAGCGCCAGCGCCTTGCCCTTGTCCTCCAGCATCACACCGGGGCTGGCCTCGGCGATGTCCGCCAGCGCGCCGCGCACGGCGTCGACGGTCTCGGCCTGTGCCACCGAGGGCTCCGTATCGCCATGCGCCCGCCATTCCAGCCCGTGCAGCCCGGCCGCCGGCAGCCGCAGCGGTGCGAGCAGGGCATCGATATCCGACAGCAGGCGGCCGCTGACGATCGCGACCGCGCCGTTCAGGCGATGGGAAATGCCCGACAGAAGGGGGCCAAGGTCGGCCGGGACATGCACGTCCTCGGGCGAGGCGGCAATGTCGATCAGCGTGCCGTCGAGATCGAGGAACAGGGCCCAGTTGCCCGGGTCGCCGGGAAATTCGCCGGCAAGGTCGTTTGCGTCTGCGGAGTCCGACACGGCATTGGGCTCGGGCGCCAAGGAGCTGTCCTCGCGGAAATTCTGACTGGTTTTTCTTTATGGGCGCACGGCCCCCCGCAGCACAAACGCTAAAACTGCGCCCCGGTTCTGAACTGTCTCGAATTCGGCCAACCGGCTTGTCAGGACCATGAACGGGATGTGAACACATGTAAAATAACTTAATATAATCAGCATGTTATAAATTTGGCTTGCTCATGAGAACAAAAAGCGTACATTCCTCGCCATCGGGCTTTGCAGGCGATTTGCTGTCATCCGGTTCGGAGGGGGCGGTCGAGGGCGGGGCGCCAGAGTTTCCCAGATTGCCGGTGGCAGCCGGCGTCAATACAAGGAGGGTCCAATGTCAGCGGCGTCCCTGCGAGTGGTCGACAAGGCCGAGAAGGAAAACATGGAAAGCAAGAACAAGGCGCTGGATGCGGCGCTGAGCCAGATCGAGCGGGCTTTCGGCAAGGGCTCGATCATGAAGCTGGGCCAGCGCGACAGCGGCGTCGATATCGGCTCGGTCTCGACCGGTTCGCTGGGGCTCGACATCGCGCTCGGCATCGGCGGCCTGCCGCGCGGCCGCATCGTCGAGATTTACGGTCCGGAAAGCTCGGGCAAGACCACCCTGGCGCTGCATTGCATCGCCGAAGCCCAGAAATCGGGCGGCACCTGCGCTTTCATCGACGCCGAGCATGCGCTCGATCCCAGCTACGCCAAGAAGCTGGGCGTCGACGTGGAAAACCTGCTGATCTCCCAGCCTGACGCCGGCGAGCAGGCGCTGGAGATCGCCGACACGCTGGTGCGCTCGGGCGCCGTCGACGTGCTGGTGGTCGATTCGGTCGCGGCCCTGGTGCCGCGCGCCGAGCTGGAAGGCGAGATGGGCGACAGCCATGTCGGCCTGCAGGCGCGGCTGATGAGCCAGGCGCTGCGCAAGCTGACCGGCTCGATCTCGCGCTCCAACACCACTCTGATCTTCATCAATCAGATCCGCATGAAGATCGGCGTCATGTTCGGCAGCCCGGAAACCACCACCGGCGGCAACGCGCTGAAATTCTACGCCTCCGTCCGCCTCGACATCCGCCGCATCGGCGCCATCAAGGAGAAGGACGACGTGGTCGGCAACCAGACCCGCGTCAAGGTGGTGAAGAACAAGCTGGCGCCGCCGTTCAAGGTGGTCGAGTTCGACATCATGTACGGCGAAGGCGTCTCCAAGACCGGCGAACTGATCGACCTCGGCATCAAGGCCGGCATGGTGGAGAAATCCGGTTCGTGGTTCTCCTATGACGGCCAGCGCATCGGCCAGGGCCGCGAGAACGCCAAGTCCTTCCTGCGGACCAATCCCGAGATGGCCGCGACGCTGGAAAAGGCGCTGCGCGAGAACGCCGGGATCCTGGCCGGCGCCCTGCTCGAGGACCGCACCACGGACGAGGACTCCGACGCCGCCGAATAGGACGGCGACAACGAACAAGGCGCTCATTCCTCTCGGGCGCGAAAAGGGCGGGGTTCGGGCGACCGGACGCCGCCCTTGGCTTTTGGCGATGGCGACGCCATCTGAAAGGGCCGAAGCCGAGGCCTCGTCGGCAAGCCGGAATACCGGGCCAAGTGCCTGAAATTCCTGTAGCTCGGCCCTCCGCCAGGGGCGGGCGCTTCTGGACAGGCAAGCGTCCGCCAAGGTAAAAGCGGCCTCTGCGGACCGACCGGGGACGGGCCGCCGGATCGTACAAGCAAACAGGGCAACGGCGCGCCGCCTCGGCCGCCGGCACGGGACCGACATGGCAAGCGCAAACGACGTCAGGCGGAAATTTCTCGACTATTTCGGGCGCAACGACCACCAGGTCGTGGCGTCGAGCCCGCTGGTGCCGCGCAACGACCCGACCCTGATGTTCACCAATGCCGGCATGGTGCAGTTCAAGAACGTCTTCACCGGCGTCGAAAAGCGCGACTACGTGCGCGCCGCCACCTCGCAGAAATGCGTGCGCGCCGGCGGCAAGCACAACGATCTCGAGAACGTCGGCTACACCGCCCGCCATCACACCTTCTTCGAGATGCTGGGCAATTTCTCCTTCGGCGACTATTTCAAGCCGCTGGCGATCGAGCTGGCCTGGAATCTGATCACCAAGGAGTACGGCCTGCCCAAGGACAAGCTGCTGGTCACCGTCTACTCCGAAGACGACGACGCGGCCAAGCTGTGGCAGAAGATTGCCGGCCTGCCCGAGAGCAAGATCATCCGCATCCCGACCTCGGACAATTTCTGGGCGATGGGCGATACCGGACCGTGCGGCCCGTGCTCCGAGATATTCTACGACCATGGCGACAAGATCCCGGGCGGGCCGCCGGGCAGTCCCGACCAGGACGGCGACCGCTTCATCGAGATCTGGAATCTCGTCTTCATGCAGTTCGAGCAGGTGACCAGGGACGAGCGCGTGGCGCTGCCCAAGCCGTCGATCGACACCGGCATGGGCCTCGAGCGCATCACCGCCGTGTTGCAGGGCAAGCACGACAATTACGACATCGACCTCATGCGGGCGCTGATCGAGGCGTCGGCCGAGCTTTCGGGCGTGGCGCCGGACGGGCCGCAGGCGGTCTCGCACCGGGTGATCGCCGACCATCTGCGCGCGTCGAGCTTCCTGATCGCCGATGGCGTGCTGCCGGCCAACGAGGGCCGCGGCTACGTGCTGCGCCGGATCATGCGCCGTGCCATGCGGCATGCCCATATTCTGGGCGCGCGCGAGCCGCTGATGTGGCGGCTGGTGCCGGCGCTCGTCAAGCAGATGGGCGAGGCCTATCCCGAGCTGGGCCGCGCCCAGCCGCTGATCGCCGAGACGCTGAAGCTGGAGGAGACCCGTTTCAAGCAGACGCTCGATCGCGGCCTGAAGCTGCTCGAGGACGAAACGGCGCGCCTGCCCCAGAAGGGCGAGCTACCGGGCGAGGTCGCCTTCAAGCTCTACGACACCTACGGTTTTCCGCTCGATCTGACGCAGGACATCCTGCGCGGCCAGGGGCGTACGGTCGACAATGCCGGCTTCGAGGCGGCGATGGAGCGCCAGCGCGAAGCCGCACGGGCGGCCTGGGCCGGCTCGGGCGAGGCGGCGGACGAGAAGATCTGGTTCGAGCTGCGCCAGCGCCTGGGCGCCACCGAGTTTCTCGGCTACGACGCCGACGTCGCCGAGGGCAAGATCGTGGCGCTGCTGGTCGACGGCAAGGAAGTGGCGTCGGCCGAGGCCGGGCAGCGCGTGTCCGTCATCGTCAACCAGACGCCGTTCTACGGCGAATCCGGCGGCCAGGTGGGCGACAGCGGCATCTTCTTCGGCGCCAATGGCGTCGAAGTGGCGATCGACGACACCCAGAAGAAGCTGGGCGATCTGCACGTCCATGTCGGCGCCGTCAAACGCGGTACGCTGAAGGTCGGCGACGTCGTCGAAATGCGCGTCGATCTGCTGCACCGATCGGCGGTGCGCGCCAACCATTCCGCCACGCATCTGCTGCACGAGGCGCTGCGCCGGCATCTCGGCACGCATATCACGCAGAAAGGCTCGCTGGTGCATCCCGAGCGCCTGCGCTTCGACATTTCGCATCCCAAGGCGATCGCGCCCGAGGAACTGCGCGCCATCGAGGCCGAGGTCAACGACCGCATCCGTCGCAACTCCGAAGTCACGACGCGGCTGATGAACCAGAAGGAAGCGATCGACGCCGGCGCCATGGCGCTGTTCGGCGAGAAATACGGCGACGAGGTGCGCGTGCTGGCGATGGGCGGCGACGATGGCGAGCGCTATTCGGTCGAGCTTTGCGGCGGCACCCATGCCCGGCGCACCGGCGATATCGGCCTGTTCAAGATCGTCAGCGAGAGCGCCGTCGGGGCTGGCGTGCGCCGCATCGAGGCCGTCACCGGCCGCGGCGCCGAGGAATACGTGCGCCAGCGCGACGCCCAGTTGCAGGCGGTGTCCGGCGTGCTGAAGGCGCGTCCCGAGGAATTGTCCGACCGCATCACGGCGCTGGTCGAGGAGCGACGCCGGCTGGAACGCGAACTGTCCGAGGCCAAGAAGGCGCTGGCGCTGTCCGGCGGCGCTGCGGCCGCCAATGGCGGCGGCGCGGCCAGTGAGAAGAAAATTGGCGGCGTGTCGTTCATCGGCCGCACCCTGCAGGGTGTGCCGGCCAAGGACCTCAAGGGCATGGCCGACGAGTTCAAGAAGCAGATCGGCTCTGGTGTCGTGGCACTGATCGGCGTCGAGGACGGCAAGGCGTCCGCCGTCGTCGCCGTCACCGAGGATTTGGCCGGCAGACTGGACGCGGTGTCTTTCGTGCGTGCCGGCGTCGCCGAACTGGGCGGCAAGGGCGGCGGCGGCCGTCCTGACATGGCCCAGGGCGGCGGCCCCGATGCTGCGAAGGCGGCGCAGGCTCTGCAGGCCATCGAGGCGGCATTGTCGTCGGCCAGCGCCGCCGGCTGAGTCCGGACGGCGTCGCAACGAAGGCGGACGACCGGGAGTGAATTTGAGTCGCGGCGCTGCCGCGAACAGGGAGGTTCGTATGGTGCGTATGACGTTGGCGATGCTGGCGGGGCTGATGCTCCTCGGCTGCACGGAGACCGAGTTCGTCAAGGCGAACACCACGGAGGACCAGTATCGCCGCGATGCGGCGACCTGCCGGCGCCAGGTCAACGCCCAGATGGCGCGCGACCGGAACATCGACGCCGACATCGCCACCACCGTTGGCGCCCAGTCGCAGCAGGTGCGGCCCGGCTCGAGCCAGGTGCGCCAGCAGATGGCCACGCGCGGCGACGTCGTGCGCTCCGACCGTCTGATGGAAAGCTGCATGCGCGCCCGCGGCTATTCAGGGGCGGGCGACAGCCCGCAGCCCAAGCCGCCGGCCGACAAGAAGCCCTGATTCAGGTCTTCTCGCGACGACGGAAGCCGTCGACGATCCGATCGATCGCCGCCAGCGCTTCGCTGCGCAGGCGCGCGGGATCGTCGCTTTCGGCCAGCAGCATCGCGGTTTCCCAGACCAGCGCCGCCAGAAGCCGCGTCAGCAGACCGGCATCGGCGATGGCAAGCTCGCCGCGTTCCTGCAGGATGGCGATGGCGCGCCGGAAGCTCGACAGCGCCTGGTCGTCGATCTCGCGGAACCGCGCCATGCCCAGCACGGCCGGCGCATCCTGGATCACCAGCCGGCGATAGGCGGGCTCGGCGCACGCATCGAGAAAGGCGGCGATGCCCAGCTTCAGCCGCGCCCAGCGCTCGCGTTCCACCGCCGCCTTGCGGTCGACCGTCGCCGTCATCTCCTCCTGCAGCGCCATCACGACCGCATCGAACAGCGCGCGCTTGTCGGCGAAATGGTGATAGAGCGCGCCCTTGGTCACTCGCGCCCGGCGGACGACTGCGTCGATCGACGTCGCCTGATATCCGTCGCCGGCGAACAACTCGCGCGCCGCTTGGAGCAGTGCGCGCCGTGTGGCGTCGGAATATTCTTCGCGACGGCTGCGCTGCGGCTTTCCAGCCGATTTCGGACGATTGGCGGACGGCGCGCTCACGACACTTCCCGGCATTGACAGA
>JBDZUM010000182.1:0-4800 GCA_040255215.1 Rhodospirillaceae bacterium | reverse complement strand
AAGGTGCTGGCGGCGGCCAGCGCACGCGGCCTGCAGCTGGGGCCGAGCCAGGTTCAGGTGGTCGGCTGCCGCATCAACCTGGTGTAGCTGAGCGGCGGCGGCGCTTCTCCAGAGACCTCATGCTGAGTTCGTCGAAGCATGCGCTACGCGGACATCGCCTGCGATCCTCATCCTTCGACGGGCTCAGGATGAGGATCTCGAGCGCTTCGCTTTCGTCTAGTAGCGCCGCAGGAACTCCACCGCGTCCTGCGCCACCGGCGCCTTGCCGTCGAACAGCGGCGCCAGCGCCATGGCGATGTCGACATGGCCGATGCCGGGATAGATCTTCAGCTCGGCGACGGCGCCTTTGGCCTGCAGCGCCTTGGCGAGATTGATGGAGTTCCTCGGCAGCACGGTGCTGTCGTCGCCGCCGGTCGCCAGCAGCATCGGCGGCGCGCTGGCGCTGGCGTAGGTGGTGGGCCGCATCTGCCGCAGATCGGGCACGGTGGAGAAGATCTCGCGCAACGTGTCGGAGTTGGGCGTGAAATCGTAGGGCCCGGCGAGGCCGGCGACGGCGGCGATGCGCGCGGTCTGCAGCCCGACGGCCTCGAGGTAGCGCGCGTCGAGCGCCAGAAGGGCTGCGGTATGCGCGCCGGCGGAATGGCCGGCAAGGTAGAGCTTGCTGCCGTCGCCGCCGAAGCGCTCGGCGTTGTCGGCGATCCAGCGCAAGGCCAGCGCGCCGTCCTCGACGAAAGCGGGGAAGCGCACCTCGGGGAAGAGGCGGTAGTCGGGGATGGCGACGACGTAGCCGGCCTCGACGAAGGGCTTGGCGGCGAACAGATAGCCGTCCTTCGAGCCCGAGTCCCAGCCGCCGCCATAGAAGAACACCAGCACGCGGCGTTTGTCGGCGCTGCCGGCCTTGGGAAGATAGAGGTCGAGCTTGTGGCGCGGATTGTCGCCATAGGCGAGATCGCGCTGCACGATCATGCCGTCGCTGGAGACGGTAGCGCTGAGCAAGGCGGGGCCGGAACAGCCGGCGACGCCGAACGGCAGGGCCAGCATCCGGGCGGCGGATTTCAGGAATTGCAGCAGGCGCATGGGGTTTGTACGCCTTGGGCGCGCGAGGGGATCAGCGCCGCGCCCTCATCATCATCCTCACTCCAACTCCGTCATCCCCGCCTTGAGCGGGGATCTTTCTCCCATGAGCCTGAGCGGCGGAGGGAGGACGCCTCCGTCGACCCTCGCCGCTCGTCTGCCTGAGATCCCCGCTTTCGCGGGGATGACGGAACTGGGAGCGCTCAGCCGAAGGCGGCACTCTTCTGCAGAGTGCCCATGCGGCCGCAGATTTCGTGGAACCCGGCGATGGTCTCGCCGATGATCTGCCTGACCGGCTTGATCTCGTCGATCAGGCCTGCGGTCTGGCCGGCCAGCCCGACGCTGGCTTCCATGTCGCCGCCGAAATAGAGATCGAGCACGGTCTTGAACACGTCGCGCGACATGACGCCGGATGCGTAGAACGCCCTGGTCCGTTCGGTCTTCAGCGCCCGAACGCAGGGCGTGCCCGACTTGTTGAGCATCCAGGTGCCGGTCTCGGGCGCATCGACGATGGCCTGCTTGTAGTTGTGGTGCACCGGGCTTTCGGCAGCCGAGACGAAGCGCGTGCCCATCTGGATGCCTTCGGCGCCGAGGGCAAAGGCGGCGGCCATGCCGCGCCCGTCGCACATGCCGCCGGCGGCGATCAGCGGCACGTCGACCGCCGCGCGCACCGCCTGCAGCAGCACCAGGGTCGACACGTCGTCCGGGTTCTTGAAGCCGCCGCCTTCGGCGCCCTCGACGATCAGCCCGTCGACGCCGGCCTCGACCGCCTTGAGCGCGGCCTTCAAGGTCGGCACGACGTGATAGACGACGATGTCGGGATTGCGGCCCTTCAATATGTCGATCAGCTTCGACGGGCTGCCGGCCGAGGTCGAGACGAACTTCACGCCGCAATCGGCGACGAACTCGACCATGCGCGGATCGCGCAGGAACAGCAGCGGCAGGTTGATGCCGAAGGGCCGGTCGGTCAGCGTCTTCATCTTTTCGATCTCGGCCATGCAAGCTTCGGTCTCGCCCGACGAGGTCTCGATGATGCCGAGCCCGCCGGCCTTGCACACGGCGGAGGCGAGCTGCGAGCGGGCGATCCAGCCCATCGGCGCCTGGACGATGGGGTATTTCGCGCCGGTATGGGCGAGCACGCGGTTCATTCCTGCCTCCCTCGATCGTTTGACTTCGGTCAATGCCGAATTGCGCCCAGGAGGTTAGCAGTAAACAATCGCAATGGATTTTGCCCAGCGGAAGGGGATCGAGATGAGCGACGTGTGGGATTTGGTGCGGCCGAAGGTCAACGCGGCGCTGGCCGAGGCGGAGAAGGCGTCGATCCCGACCGACGTGGTCGGCCGCGCCCTGCTGGCCTGCGCCATCGAGGTCTACAAGATGAGCCGGTCGGATGCCGACATCTGCTCGGAGCTGCAATTCAAGATCGACACGATCGACGAAAGCGAGCCGTTCGGGTTCATGCGGCCTTGAACCCATTCGTCATCCCCGCGAAAGCGGGGACCTCAGGCGGGCGAGCTGCGATGGTCGATGGAGGAGTCTTCCTTCATCCGCTTCGGCTCACTGGAGAAAGATCCCCGCTTGCGCGGGGATGACGTAATGCAACAGCGGGATGATGTGACTGGGTGAGGGGCTTCTCTCAAGCGTTCGGAATTTTCGCCACAAACTCCCCGATCGCCAGCGACGGGCTCAATCGAATCCGCGGAAACGGACGACATTGGCAAGCGTCTCGCGCTCGCTCACCAGCGTGTTCTCGATCTTGGAATGATCGGCGAAACCAAGCGCCATGCCGGAGACGAGCGCCTGGTCGTCTGGAATGCCGAGATGCTTGAAGACGGGCTTCTGGTACGGGATCCACGCCGCCTGGGGGCAGGTGTCGAGGCCGAACCCTTTGGCGGCCAGCATGATCGTCTGCAGGTACATGCCGGCGTCCGCCCAGCTGCCGCGGCCGAGATAGGAATCGGTGGTCACGAACAGCCCGACCGGCGCGTCGAAGAACAGGAAGTTGCGCGCGGCCTGTCTGGCGCTGGCGACGCGGTCTCCCTTGGGAATGCCCACCAGGCTGTAGAGCGACCAGCCGACGCCGCGGCGGCGATCGCGGTGCACCGGTTGCCAGTCCGGCGGGTAGTAGTCGTAATCCTCGTACTTCTCCCCGGCGCCGCTGCGCACCAGCGCCAGCACGTCGTCGGTGATGGCCTGCTTGACGGCGCCGGTGCAGGCATAGACATGCCATGGCTGCGTGTTGGTGCCGCTCGGCGCGCGCTGCGCGATCTCGAGGATCTTCTCGACGGTGTCCTTCGGCACCGGATCGGGCCGGAAGGCGCGGATCGATTTGCGGCTGGCGATGGCGTCGAGAACGTTCATGCGAGAACTCCTGAAGTGCAATTCGTCATGGAAGAGATCATCTTCCCATCTGCGCCAGTCTTTCGCGCAGTGCGCCGAGCGCGGCCTTGTTGGCGTTCCTGATCTTGTCCATGTCGGGCGGCTCGATGTCGATGGCGCCCAGCCTGGCCAGCGCCACGTGCACCTCGTCGTGCCCGTCGATGCGTTTCATGTCGTCGAGCCAGCGGCGGACATTGGGGAACGATTCGAAATCATGGAGATTGGTGTAGCACGGCTGCAATTGCCCGATCTCCGCATAGGCCGCGAAATCGGCCAGCGTAAGCTGCGATCCTGCAAGGTAGCGTGATCGGGCGAGCCAGTCCGCGTCGAGCGCGCGCAAGGCTCTTTCGAGAACGGCGCGCGCGGTCTGTTGCATCGCTTCGGGTATGTTCAGGTCCTTGCGGATCTTGGGCGCCACCAGCCCGATCGAAGCCTCGCGGACGTTGCGGTGGTGATAGTGCAGGTACCAATCGACCATGGCGCGCTGCCTGGGCTCGGTCGGGTAGACGTCGTCCCAGCCATGCTTGTTGCTCAGGTAGCACATGATGGCGTGCGCCTCGCCGAGCACGAAGCCCGTGTCGGGTTCTTCGATGGTGGGAATCGTTCCGCCCGGGTTCTTGGCCAGGAAAGCGGGATTGCGGCTGCCCGAGTCTCCCTTGGAGCCGGGATTGATGAGCACCATCTCGAAAGGCGTCTGCTTGTAGAGCATCAGCCACATGACGGCGCGCACCGGCTGGGAGAATGGGACGCCGTAAAGGATGACGGGCGACATGGGCTGCTCCGGTTGGGTGTCGTTTTCCGCAGGTTATCAGAGTTGCAGCCATGCAAGCGGTTCCGCCGCCGTCATCGACGCATGGGCGCCTTCTGGAGGAACTGCAAGGCGGCGCACTGCTACACCCCCTTGAACACGGGCGTACGCTTCTCAATGAAGGCGCGGACCGCCTCCTTGTGGTCTTGGGACTGCGCGACGCGGACCAGCCGATCGGCTTCCCAGTCAAGGCAGATCCTGAAGTCCGCCTGCATCGCGCGGTTGATGTTCTGCTTCATGTAGCGGATGGCGAGCGGAGGGCCGCTGGCGAATGCGGCGAGGACCAGGCGTTCGAGGAATTTCATAGCACCACTGTGCCGGAACTGATGGCGGCGGGCCAGAGGGACCGGGCAGGACGCTTTACCACGTCGAACGGGCCGCGATAGGGTGACGCTTGCCAACGGAGGCCGCGCCTGATCGAACGCTTCGTTCACGACTACTCGTCCTGCAGGCAAACGCAAGCGACGCTGCGCATCCGGCATGCCGGGCTTTCCGAGCGGGAGATCGCCGAAGCGCTGGCTATGGGCGCCGAGCGGGAC